>NZ_CP041216.1:2400000-2709166 GCF_020511155.1 Shewanella glacialimarina
AAGGTGCAAATAAATCAATTACTGAACCAATGTCAACGATAGCAATAGCCGGTTTAGGTTCAACTTTTTCTCTATTAATAATCATAGAAGCAGATAAATTGGTGGTGAGTTTACTGACCAACTCATCTAACTCTTTTTCTGACATCATGTGGGGCAACAAAATACAAAACTCATCACTGCCAATTCGAGCCACATCTATTGCTTTGCAGTTCGCGGCAAAGTGTTTTAAACGTCTAGCAACCTCAATTAATAACGAGTCACCCTGTTCATGGCCGTGGGTATCGTTAAATCGTTTAAAGCCTAATAGGTCAACCAATAATAATATGCCATCTTGGGCTTTATCCAGCAGTGGAGTAAAGAAAGATCGATTATGTAGGCCAGTTAAACTACAGTGCCATGCTAAATATTCCAAATCTGCTTGGTGTTCAAATTCAGATGAGATGTCATAACTTGAAACCAAGGCATAGTGATGACCTTGCTCTGTCATAAAACCGGTAATGTGGTAGTGTAGCCAATATTGTTTGCCATCAACTCGCTTAAGTTTAATGTCTCCTATTACACTTTCATTATTCGCAAGCTTTGCCAATATATGTTGAAGTACATCGGGTTTATTTCGAAAAATATCTAAATTCATCACACTTTGATGTTCAATATCACTGCGTAATAAGCCTGTCATTCTTTGATGGGCAAAATTGACATAATCGACAACTAAAGTATCTGTATTGACAATCATAACCACATGTTCTGAATGTTCTGCAGCATTGCGCAACAAATGGATTTGTTCTGATTTATCGTAGGAGTATCGAGTTGCCAAAGTTAATGCAAGCTGATCCGCACACTGAATCACAATTTGAATTTGTTCAAGTTGCCATTCAAATGATGATTTAAAGTCAATCGCTAACACCCCCTCAATATGACCATTAATCCGTATAGCAACATTAAGAGCGCTTACAATCTGGTTAACACCATAATAATCAAAAGAATGGATTAGTTGGTTATCATGCGAGATATTATTAGTGGCTATAAAACGGTGGTTTTTTAATTCATCAAAATAACAAATGTTTATGCCCGACTGCACAGTGCCTAAGGTGGATATTGGCCTATTGTTATCGCAGCCTGAATAATGAGAAATCAGTCTTTTTGAGCAGGATAAAGAAGGGTTTTGTTGCCCATCATATGATGGTTCTGCACTATCCAACTTTTCGTCAAATAGCCAAACGGATACAGTAGAATCAACAAAATGTTGCTGCAATAGCCGACTAACTAACTCAGAGGTTTTTGTAAAATTTCCCTGCTGTTTCGCACTAGAGTTTACAATTAACTCTAAAAGGTGCTGATTTTGTTCTTGTGTCATTAGTTTCCCGAAAAGACATCATGTATTCTCATTCCGCTGAATTATAATTAGTTCGCTCTGTGAGCGATGTGCAGAAACTCAATACATACCATTGGGAGCTTAATAATAAGCTGTTTGTTAACTCTTGATAATCAAAGGCTGTTATAAAATTTAATCGCTGACGATACACCCGCAATTAACAAACAGCAACCCTATTTACACGCCATTTTCTAATTGAAATAGCATTTTTTCCACCGTCACTGAAAAATACAATATAAGCTTAACATCATCGCCTAGATGAACAATCTTAACATCGACCTTGTCGAAACGATTCTGTGCTGTACTGGCAAGCTTATTTGCTTCAATTTCAGCTGCATCCCCCTTAAAAACTAATACTAACTCGGTATCGTGCTCATCAATTACGGCGCCGATATCGACAAAACTCCCACAATCACTGCATGAGTCGTTTACGTTCTGCTGTTGTTCTCTAATTGTGTTAACCATCGTGAACCACCCAAAGCTGAAGAATGAAGATCGGTTTATATGTGATTATCATAAAATAACTGAATAACAATTTCCCTTACTTGGCTCACATATCTAGTTGGCACCATGTTTTTATGCAAATGATATAGTCTCAAGCGGAGGACTTTATGCGGTGAGTTGGATCATCGTTTGACTAATCTGTCGTTGACGCTCTAACTGCTCAACAAAATGCATGTCTTCAGTAGGCTCATAATGGGTTTCTAACCCTTCATATTTTGATCGCACTAAATGGCTGCTATTACTTAATGCTTGAGTCATTGCATCATCATGTTTACCTCGTATTACAATGGCTTCAGGACATAAGCTTTGTTGTAAATGAAATTGACATAACCCTTGGGAGTGAAAAACAGCACCATTATTTGTATGCTCAGCAGTAGCAGATAAATCATCAACTAATTTTTGTGGTTGTTGCAGTTGAAACTGTTTATACAGTTTCTGGTCAATCGTCAGGTGTTTATCAAATTGAAATTGAGCCATATCATTACTGTCTGCTGACAACATGGCTAACAGTAAACCAAATTCACCACGACGCTGGTTTTCGACAGCCGCATTTAAACGACTGCCTAATTGTAATTCATTGACCAGTAGTGATTCAATTTGCATATAAAAACAACACTATTATGACTCGATGCTATTTTATCGACCAAACACACCTAAACTTTAGAAAAATATTCATTTTTAGCCTTTACATATTTTGGGTTTATGACTACTATGGCGGCCGCAATTGAGGAGGGGTTCCCGAGTGGCCAAAGGGATCAGACTGTAAATCTGACGGCTCAGCCTTCGAAGGTTCGAATCCTTCTCCCTCCACCATTTGCGATGTAATTTAGATAGACGAAAAAGAAATATGTGGAGGGGTTCCCGAGTGGCCAAAGGGATCAGACTGTAAATCTGACGGCTCAGCCTTCGAAGGTTCGAATCCTTCTCCCTCCACCATCTTTCTTGCTCATTTATCTCTATTCAGTGGAGGGGTTCCCGAGTGGCCAAAGGGATCAGACTGTAAATCTGACGGCTCAGCCTTCGAAGGTTCGAATCCTTCTCCCTCCACCATTTTACATCTTAATCTTCATACTATATCCCTCAAAATCTGTAATATATCTTTCATTAATTAATCGAATTCGTATTAATTCTCTCTATTATCTCAACCAGTTTATTTTTGCTAGGTTTAACACCTTTTTTTCTTTAAGATTAAGTCATTAATAATCACGATGAGAAAATACTATGCCATCGAATTGGGTAAACCAGGCCATTGCTAAGATTGATGCAGACTATCAACGTTCTGCTGATACTCACCTTATAAAACTCGATTTACCACAACTTAACGGTGTTGATATTTATCTTAAAGATGAAAGTACTCATCCTACGGGCAGCCTAAAGCATCGTTTAGCCCGTTCGTTATTTTTATATTCTTTATGCAATGGTTGGATTACACAAACTACCACCATTATTGAATCATCGTCTGGTAGCACTGCGGTGTCTGAAGCGTATTTTGCACGTTTAATTGGTTTGCCTTTTATCGCGGTAATGCCTTCGACTACGGCTAAAAAGAAAATTCAACAAATCGAGTTCTACGGCGGGCAATGTCACTTCGTTGATAATAGTAATCAGATGTATGCTGAGTCTGAACGCCTTTCTAAAGAGTTAAATGGCCATTACATGGATCAGTTCACTTTTGCAGAGCGCGCCACAGATTGGCGGGGCAATAACAATATTGCTGACTCAATATTCATTCAAATGCAACGTGAGCCACACCCTATTCCCCACTGGATTGTAATGAGCCCCGGCACAGGTGGCACCTCAGCTACCATTGGGCGTTATATTCGCTACCAACAGTTGTCGACTCAACTGTGTGTGGTTGACCCTGAAAACTCGGTTTTTTATGATTACTTCCACAGTGGTGATAAAACGCTGACAGGCCAAAAAAGCAGTAAAATTGAAGGTATTGGACGACCTAGAGTCGAACCCTCCTTTATTGCTGGTGTCGTTGACGAAATGCATAAAATTCCCGATGCGGCATCTATTGCCACCATGCAATGGTTAGAAACCTTGATAGGCCGAAAAACGGGCGCATCAACAGGCACCAACTTATATGGTGCATTAAAATTAGCGACGCGAATGCAACAACAAGGGCAAACAGGCTCGATTGTGACGTTAATTTGTGATGCGGGGGAAAGATACTTAGATACTTACTATAATCCCCAATGGATTGAGAACAATATTGGTTGCTTTAAACAATTTGAACAGCAACTAAGTGATTTTAACCAAAGTGGATTACTCAGTTCATTGGATTGTTAAATCGATTTGCCCCAACACTCATTTTGGGGCAGCCTTTATCGCTTAATCAATATCTAAATACTTATGCATTTGAATCGAGAGACGCCAGTTACGCTCAATACAGACTTTCATCGCCAATGCTGTAGCGCGAGGCTTTTGGCTAATAGGTTGTAAGCAGATAGTTTTATCTTCAATATCAATATCCTTGAGTAAATCATCCAGCTCTTCAATATGTTTATCTGTGGCTATTGGGTGTTTAATTTCATTGGCACGCGTTAAAGCTTGGCTTAATACCTTATATCCACCCTTCATATTGATTTTAGGTGATACTGTTACCCAGGCATCTTGATGACATAGCACCTCAAAAGTGCCCGAAGTCTCAATTTGGACACTGTAGCCAGAGTCGATTAATTGGTTGGTCAACTCAGTTAAATCATACAAGCAAGGTTCACCGCCTGTAATCACTACGTGTTTTGCACTAAAGCCTTCACGATTAAATGCGGCGATAAGACTCGTACCATCATGGTTAGCCCAGCGACCAATGGTGCCATCAACCGCAATCACTTGTTCAGGCGACACTTTGTTTTCAACCAGTACATCCCAAGTTTGTTTGGTGTCACACCAAGAGCAGCCCACAGGGCAACCTTGTAAACGGACAAAGAGTGCTGGCACACCGGTAAAAGTCCCTTCACCTTGGATAGTTTCAAACACTTCGTTAACTGGATAGCTCATTTGTCACCTGCTTTATTCGTTTGGGCGGCATTTATAGTTTATTTCTACCTCAGTATCAAGGTTAGCAGCATGACAATTGGCATAAATGAGCCATTAACTTTGCTATTGCAGGAAACTGTAAGATAAAATGCCATCAATTAATACATTATCATCCTCTTATAATATTTAGCATTAGGTTATTATTCATGTCTCAAACATCATTGCCAAGCAAAGCATTAGTCGTATTCAGTGGTGGTCAAGACTCAACCACCTGTCTTATTCAAGCGTTGACTGAATATGATGAAGTACACGGTATTACTTTTGATTATGGCCAGCGCCACAGACAAGAAATTGATGTCGCTAAAGCTCTGGCTACACAACTAAACTTAGTCAGTCATAAAGTATTAGACACTACACTGCTAAACGAATTGGCCATTTCAGCATTGACCCGTGATGCTATTCCTGTTTCCCACGAATTAATGAATAATGGTTTACCTAATACTTTTGTCCCTGGACGAAATATTTTATTTCTTACTCTTGCAGGCGTATACGCTTACCAACTCGGTTGTGATGCCATTATCACCGGTGTGTGTGAAACTGACTTTTCAGGCTATCCAGATTGTAGAAATGAGTTTGTTAAATCAATGGAGCACACTTTAGCCTTAGGCATGGATAAGCCACTAAAAATCATTACTCCTTTGATGTGGCTTAACAAAGCAGAAACATGGGCTTTAGCGGACAAATACCAGCAATTAGACCTGATTAAACAACAAACGCTGACCTGCTATAACGGTATAATTGGCGACGGTTGTGGTGATTGCCCATCGTGTTTATTACGTCAACGCGGCTTAGATGATTATCTGCAAAATCAACAACAAGTCATGTCGTCATTGCACGCTAAAATACAGCCATCGACATAGAGGTGAATATGGGTAAAACAACTTCATCATTAATCAAGCCATATCAATTTACCTTGGTTATCAGTGTCATTTGTATTGTTTTATTTGCCCTAAGTATCACTAACCCCATCATTGTCGATACCAACAGCTTATTCAAATTTCAACATGATGCTATTGCTAATGGACAAATTTGGCGCCTACTTACCGGTAATTTGTTACACACCAACATCTGGCATTTAGTGATGAATTTGGCTGGCTTTTGGGTCATTGTGTTTTTACATGAATTACATTACCAAAGACATACAGGTAAATTGACGCTACTTTTTTTGTGCCTTTGTGTCTTGGAAGGTGTGGGTTTATATATTTTCTATCCTGAACTCAGAGCCTATGTAGGATTAAGTGGGTTGCTACATGGTTTATTTACTTTTGGCGCGGTAATGGATATTCGCAAAGGTTTACGGTCTGGGTATTTACTACTAATAGGTGTCATTATTAAGGTAGGTTATGAGCAGTATTTTGGTGCAAGTGCGGGTATTTCTGAATTAATCAATGCCAGGGTAGCGACAGAGTCTCATTTAGTCGGCTTAGTTGCGGGGTTAATATGCGCGATATTCTGGCTGACTGTTGCGAACAAATTTCGTCATAAAAAGTAGCGATTAAAAGTCGTTATTAAAAACAGTACTAAAAAAGGTTATTTAATTTTGCTCAGTCGATTACTAATAGCGTTTGTTAAAGCGGTCTTTTGATCATCAACACCACAAAACTCTGCATACCCTAAACCTTCACCATAGGGGTTAACCTGAGTGGCTAGATTGACTACACGATAACAATAATCACCTTGCTTCACAATTCTATTAGGGTCAAGGCGATGATTGTATGTATGGGGTTGACTGGTATCAATTTGGGGGATTAATTCAATAAAGACTAAGTCAGGGTCCATTTCACTCATCGTCCCCCCAGGCTTGTTTGTTAACGCAGACTGATTACCTATTAATGTTTCAAGTTCGTTCATATTCATGTGTTGTAAATACTGGTTTGATGCCTGAGTAATGGCATGGGTTGAAAGTACTCCCACGCTATCACTAACAGCTTCATTACCTGCTTCATTTACAGTTTCATCGTTAATCGCTGAGGTACTATTATTACTGCTGCGATCTGGTTCCCTTGGTGTAATTATATCAGGGGGATCTGCTGGAATCTGTTGTTGAAAATTAGATGCTGATTGGGGTTCTACAACGGGTGTAATGGGTTGTGCCGATGATTTAACCTCCATATTTATATCTTGTTTATCAACCTCTTGTTGATTAATTTTTTCTTTATTAATTTCTTGCTTATCTGCATCTACCTTCAGTTCAGCCTCAAGTGGCTTAACTAATTCACTCGCTTTAACCATAGCTTCATATTGCTCGGTGGTAATAATGTAGCTGTTAATTTTTATCGGTTCAGGGGTCACGATTAAGCTTTGCTGTTTTTGCTCGCTTGCTTGCTGCCAAAACCAAGCTATGATGCCAAAAAAGACAAAATGTATAATAAGTGCAATACCAACTGACTTAACTAACCCACTACGATTTTTAATGATAGGTAAACTAACAAGCTCATTGTCAAGACCGATATCAGCGTCAATATGAGTATTAATGCCATCACCATTTAATGACTTATTTTTTCTATCCATTTTAGTTACTGTCTTTAAAGACATATCCATATATCATTAACTCTGCTGATTTGAATGTAAATCCTTGATAAAGTTCACTAGTCATCTAAAAAATATTGCCCTGTATAATGGGGTAAACTCAGCTCAAAAATTTGAGAGTACACGCGTACACTATTTATAGTTTTTATTGACTAGCCCTGTTAGACTGAGCAGCATCATTCGACTCTTATATTGAGTAAAAAGCACCATGCCCGAAAAATCTGACATTCTTACAGCAGAACAAATACTTAATAGTACTGCCGATTATAGCATCAAAGAGGAGTTAGCTAACGGGTTATCTCACGGGCTTGGTGTTATTGCGGCATTAGTTGGTCTGGTGTTAATGTTAAGTAATGCCAAAGAAGGTTTGTCTTCAACTCAGCTAGCTGGTGTTATTATTTATGGTGTTAGTATCATAGCCTTATTTTTATCTTCTACCTTGTATCACACTAGCCGTACACCTGTATGGCGAAAACGATTTAAAATGGCTGATCACTGCACCATATATACACTCATTGCAGGGACCTACACCCCTCTGATGTTGATCGCTTTACAAGATGATAACGCATTAATTATCTTAACGATTATCTGGAGTATTGCATTCGGTGGCATTGTATTTAAAACCTTGTTTATTGGTCGTTTCAAAGCACTCAGTCTATTTTTATATCTATTAATGGGTTGGCTCTGTGTTACTGTCATGGCAGACCTTATTGCTAACATGACAGAGTTAACATTTAACTTATTGATAATTGGCGGATTATTTTACAGTCTGGGGGTGATATTCTATGCCAATAAGAAAATACCCTATAATCATGCCATTTGGCATATGTTCGTTCTCGGTGGCGCTTGTTCACATTTCTTATGTGTTTATTTTATGGTCACCATTTAATATATTCATCGCCTAAAGCTCAACAGAGCCACTTTGCATGCTGTTCAATACTCATTTTCCATGCCGAATTATCGGTAAACTAATCAAGAGTTAGTCATATGTATCCTGATTATAAACATTCTGCTGAGCAAAAATGGCAAGCAAAGGATAAAATTGTTTTTGTTGTTAAACTGATACCTGAAGGTAAAGTACTTCCTTATGGCAAAGTGGCTGATCTTGCAGGCTTACCAGGGCGAGCAAGATATGTATCGCGCGCACTCAAGCTTGCCCCGTTAACAGCTAACCTACCTTGGCATAGGGTAATTAACGCTGCGGGACGAATTTCGTTTCCCAAAAACACCCTTTTATTTCAACAGCAAACGGAATTATTGCGATTAGAGAATATTGAAGTGAACAATGGCAAGATTCCATTGTCCAAACATTTATGGCAACCTGATCTAGTAACATTAGTCATGACACTTCCGTTTTAGTCGGCATCTCTTTTAGGATTAAAAACTTGCAAACTACTCTTTTAAAATCACAGTCAACTTATCTACTTCTGTCAGCATTAATAGCTTATTTTATAATGATATCTTTTAGTGCGACCAGTAGTACGCTTACCGCTGATTTAGTTTCAACACCACAGAATTCAGTACAAGATGACACTCCTGTTAAACAGGCTGTTTCAAAAAGTACCATTTTATTACCACTAACTCCTCATACCGCGCAGTACAAGGCTTATTATGGCAGTATTGAGTTAGGTGATGCTAAATATACTCTGCCAGCTACTGATAGTGGCTATTATAATTATCTATTCGAAAGTGAAGTCGGACTACTAATGTTGTCTGATGAACGTAAACTACAAAGTGATTTCACCCTTGAAAACGGCAAATTGGTGCCTTTTAGATATGTGCATTACAGAACAGGAACAGGTAGTGATTACACCGAGCAAACCGCTTTTGCTAAATCACAAAATTTTATCCATACCATCTACAAACAAGAAGCCCTAAAATTAGATTATCAAGAGTTAATATTTGACCCACTGATGGTGCAATTACAATTTAGAATGGACGTGATAAGTAATAAAAGACCCCTTAATTATAAGATGGTCAAAGAAAAAGAAGTGGATGAGTACGACTTTAAAATCATTGGTAATGAAACCATTACAGTGGCAGGCGGTACTTTTGAAACCGTAAAGTTTGAAGTTGTTCGCGAGAGTACAAAAAGACAAACATTTTTTTGGATGGCACCTAAGCTTGCTTATTTACCGGTTAGGCTAAGTCATTTCTCTAAAGGCAGTAAACAACTTGATATTCAACTTGCTCAATATCATTTCGATAAGCCATTAACTGACATTCCTAGTCTTGATATCGACCATGAAAAGCGGATATTCGATGCTTATATGGCAGAAAAGTCAATAATAAAACAAGCTGACTCAGCAGAAAAAGATACATCAGACGACGAAGATTTACCCGAGGTAAGCCATGATGAAATCAGCGAAAAAGAAATGTTAGATATTAAAAAAATGGTGGTTGATTAGCACCATTGATTTTAATAATGCCAGCACTGCTGGCATTTTTTTATCCTCTACTAATTTAAATATAATATTTTTATAACAGTATGTTAAACAGCACTATGCTCGATCCGAATATCACCCAGCCTAAATACTCTCCAGTCACCGGCTGAAAGCACCTGCCATTGTTCATTGTTAGTTAACGGTCTAGTCGCAATCACGGTAACCACATCATTAGGGGTGGTTTCTTTTTGAAAATCAATCACCACATCGGTATCAATAAGGGTTGCTTTACCAAAGGGTGCTCTACGAGTGATGTGACACAAATTATTGGTACAATATGCCATTAAATCAATGCCATCGCTTAAGATCATATTAAATATACCTAGAGTGCGGATCTCATCTGCAAGTTTAGCTATGTACTCAAACACCACATTCATATTTTCTGGTGCAGTGTCACCAAACTGCTGTACCACTTGCTGAAGTATCCAACAAAATGCCATTTCACTATCCGTATCGCCAACGGGTTGAAAACGACTTGAAATAAATTTTTGCTCATACTCACTTAGCTGACCATTATGGGCATAGGTCCAGTAACGGCCCCATAATTCTCGCGTAAAAGGGTGGGTGTTTTCTAGTGACACACACCCTCTATTAGCTTGTCGAATATGACTTACAACAATTTCACTTTTTATCGGGTATGACTTTATTAATTGAGCAATATGAGATTGACTGCTTGGAGATGCATCTTTAAATGTTCGGCTACCTTTACCTTCATAAAAGGTAATACCCCAACCATCTACATGCGGTCCAGTTACCCCACCACGTTCTGCTAACCCAGTGAAACTAAATACAATATCAGTGGGTACATTGGCACTCATAGCAAGTAATTCGCACATTTATTAAGCCTTTTTCGTTACTTATTGATCAATTTTCAGCAGTTAAGCATATTGTATCTTTTGTGGTAAATCAGTGAAACAAGATTGACACATAAAAATTTAAACAATTGTTTGAATAATGCTTGTATTCATTGCTACATAAGGTTAAATTTTATGTGGCACAGGTCTGACCACGGTCTATACTTGTGATTAAGATCAATAAAGAATTAGCCATTCACCCTATGAAACTGGCTTTAAGGAGAGAGTAAAGTGACCACCCTATTTTTGATCATCGCGATGATCTGTGTGCTCGGCACAATGTCTTACCTAAGGGTATCGCTTGTCACCACCACGATAGCAGCAGCTGTTGTTTTAGGTGTTGGTAGCGCAATGGACATCGTTGGTACTATTACATGGGCTGTATTCCTTGTAATTGCATTACCTTTTAACATCAAATCATTTAGACAAAATTTTATCAGCCGTCCGCTGCTTAAAGTGTACCGTGGTATCATGCCTGAAATGTCTTCTACTGAAAAAGAAGCAATTGAAGCAGGTACGACCTGGTGGGAAGCGGATTTGTTCGCTGGTAATCCTAACTGGAGTAAACTACACAACTACCCACAATCTCGCCTTACCGCTGACGAACAAGCCTTCTTAGACGGCCCTGTTGAAGAAGTGTGTAAAATGGTTAATCACCACATGGTATCGCATGAACTGGGTGATTTACCTCAAGATGTGTGGCAATACCTAAAAGATCATGGTTTCTTTGCGATGATAATCAAAAAGAAATATGGCGGTTTAGAATATTCTGCTTATGCTCAATCACAGGTTTTACAAAAGCTTGCTGGTGTTAGCAGTGAACTTGCATCAACTGTCGGTGTACCAAACTCTTTAGGCCCTGGTGAATTGTTACAGCACTATGGCACTGCTGCGCAGCAAGATCATTACCTACCTCGCTTAGCCAAAGGATTAGAAGTCCCTTGTTTCGCATTAACCAGCCCAGAAGCTGGCAGTGATGCAGGCTCAATTCCAGATTTTGGTATTGTCTGTAAAGGCGAATTTGAAGGTGAAGAAGTATTAGGTATGAAGCTAACATGGAACAAGCGTTATATTACGCTTGCACCTGTCGCGACCGTACTTGGTTTAGCTTTTAAGCTACGCGACCCTGATGGATTACTAGGCGACAAAGAAGAGCTAGGTATTACCTGTGCTTTAATCCCAACTAATATCCCAGGTGTAGAAACTGGTCGCCGCCACTTCCCACTTAACTGTATGTTCCAAAACGGTCCTACCCGTGGTGAAGAAGTGTTTGTACCATTAAGCTTTATTATTGGTGGACCAGAAATGGCTGGCCAAGGCTGGCGTATGCTGGTTGAGTGTTTATCGGTTGGCCGTGGTATTACCCTGCCATCTAACTCTGCTGGTGGTGTAAAAACGGCTGCAATAGCTACTGGTGCCTACGCACGCATTCGTCGTCAGTTCAAACTACCGATTGGTAAGTTAGAAGGGATTGAAGAACCAATGGCACGTATAGGCGGTAATGCATACTTAATGGATGCAGTCACTAGCTTAACAACCACTGCAATTGATTTAGGTGAAAAACCATCTGTTATATCAGCGATTGTTAAATTTCACTTAACCGACAGAATGCAGAAATGTATTATCGATGCCATGGATATTCACGGCGGTAAAGGTGTATGTTTAGGTCCAAACAACTACCTAGGCCGTGGCTACCAAGCCGCTCCTATCGCTATTACTGTTGAAGGCGCAAATATTTTAACTCGTACTATGATCATTTATGGTCAAGGTGCAATTCGCTGCCATCCTTATGTATTAACAGAAATGGAATCGGCGTTTGATACTGATGCAGCCCGTGGGTTAGCCACCTTTGATGATGCGATATTTGGTCATATTGGTTTTGCTACCTCTAACTTTATTCGCAGTTTCTGGATGGGATTAACGGGTGCTCGTTTCTCTAACGCACCTTACTCAGATAAGACTAAACGTTACTACCAACAGATGAACCGTTTCAGTGCTAACTTAGCGTTACTGTCTGATTTAGCAATGGCTACCTTAGGTGGTAATCTTAAGCGTAAAGAGCGTATTTCAGCTCGTCTAGGTGACTTATTAAGCCAGCTATATCTTGTGTCAGCAACATTGAAACGTTATCAAGATGAAGGCCGTTTAACGGAAGATTTACCTTTAGTTCAGTGGGCTGTTGAAGATTCATTGTATAAATTACAAGATTCTTTAGATGACCTACTTAACAACTTCCCTATGGGATTAGGTCATGTATTACGTTGGGTTATTTTCCCATTCGGTCGTCCAGTTAAGCGTCCTACAGATGTAATGGATCATAAAGTCGCTAAGATAATGCAAACACCATGTGCAAGCCGTGACCGTTTAGGTAAAGGTCAGTTCTTTACTAACTGCGAGAACAATCCCGTAGGTATTCAAGAACAAACCTTTATCGATATTCTAGCTTGTGAGCCTTTATACGACAAAGTGTGTAAAGCCGCTGGCAAACGACTCCCTTTCATGTGGCTTGATAAGATTGCTGCTGAAGGTAAAGCACTGGGTGTTCTAAGTGAAGCTGAAATTGCATTATTAGAACGTGCAGAGATTGGTCGCTTGAAATCTATCAACGTTGATGATTTTGACACCGAAGAGCTACGTGCCAATATCAAGTTACCAGCTAAGCAAGAAAAAGCTGCTTAACAGATAAATTAGTAAAAGTAATATTAAGGGTAAAGCCATGCTTTACCCTTTTTTATTGAGGAAATTTTAATGAATATACTTCAAATGACAGGCCTGCAAATTATGCAAGCTATGTTAGCAGGTGAAATCCCTGCCCCTTCAATCACACAAACGATGCCGATGAAGGCTGTCTCAGTTAGCGAAGGAGAAATTACCTTTGAAGCAGCCGCATAAACCCTATGGGTGGAGTGCATGGTGGCTTTGCAGCTACAGTACTTGATTCAGCCACTGCCTGTGCAGTTCATTCTGCATTACCAGCTGGTGCTAGCTACGCCACTATCGACTTGAATGTAAAAATGGTTAGGCCTGTACCGAAAAACCAACCGGTATTTGCGGTAGGCAAGCTAGTTAACTTAAGCACCAGTTTAGCAATATCCGAAGCAAGGCTAACCGACAAACAGGGTCGATTACTTGCAACTGCAACCGCAAGTTGTATGGTAAGCCGCTAGGGCTATAGATAAAAAAAGAGCCCGTCAAATGACGGGCTCTTTTTTATCTTAATCAGGTCAATAGTGGGTTAACAACCCTGCATTACCCGGTTATCTGTTTACTCACGTAACTCTTGTTCTAATTGTTTGGCAACCGTATCTGGAGAGTGACTGTTTTTAGCAAACAAATTATAAGCCACAGGTACAACAACCAAGGTAAAAAATGTTGCCAAAGTAATACCAGATAAGACCACAACACCAATTACATAGCGGGTTTCAGAACCAGCACCAACCGCCATCACTAAAGGTAATGCTCCAGCAGCGGTTGTAATACCTGTCATCAAAATAGGCCTCAAACGTTGGGTAGAAGCTTGTAATATTGCTTCGTTAAATGCCACTCCTCTATCTCGCAACTGATTAGCAAACTCAACAATGAGTATGCCGTTTTTAGCAGCTAAACCTACCAGCATGATAATACCAATTTGACTATAAATATTGATACTCTGTCCGGTAAACCATAATCCCAGCAAAGCACCTAAGGTGGCTAATGGCACAGTTAACATGATAATCATTGGATGAATAAAGCTTTCAAACTGAGCCGCTAACACTAAGAATACAATTCCTAAAGCTAGCAAGAAGACAAAATTCATCGAACTGCCTGACTCTTGATAATCTAATGAAGGCCCTTTGTAACTGACCACCGCCTCAGCAGGTAAATAAGTTGAGGTCAAATCATTTAGATAAGCAAGCGCTTCTCCCAGACTGTAATCTTCGGCTAGGTTAGCCTCAAGAGTAATTGACCTCATACGATTATAACGATTAAGTGAGCTAGCATCAGCAAACTCCTCAATAGTGACCAGGTTAGATAGTGGAATTAATTCATTAGTGCGCGCAGAGCGCACATAAAGGTTTTCCATATCACTGGCTGTGCTTTGACTTTCTCGATTGCCTTCAATGATGACATCATACTCTTCACCATCACGCATGAAGGTGGTCACCAGCTTTGAACCTAACATGGCTTCAAGTGTGCGGCCAATATGCGAAACAGATACCCCTAAATCGGCAGCTCTAAGCCGATCAATGATCACCCGTAACTGAGGTTTTGTTTCTTGATAGTCATGATCTAAACCAATTAATTTTGGATTATCTTTTGCTTTTTCAAGAATAATATCCCGCCATTCTGCTAACTCTTCATAGCTAGGGCCGCCCAGTACAAATTGAACCGGTTTACCGACTCCGCGACCAAATGCCTGGCGCATAATAGGGAACGCGCGAATACCCGCTAAATCTGATAATCGATTGCGGATATCACCAATAATAGCATTAGCACTTCTACGTTGTCCCCAATCCTCAAGTACGATAATCGCCATGCCATTAGAAAAATCAGTTGCGGTGCCAAACCCCCGCGGTGCACGGATAAGCAAACGCTTAATATCACCACTTTCGACTAATGGCATTAAACGCCCTTCAACTTCATCCATATATTCTTCAATATATTCGAAGCTAGCGCCTTGAGGCCCATTAACCATTAAGAACATAGAACCACGATCTTCTTGTGGGGCAAATTCCTGAGGCACCTTTTGTAATAAATAACCACTAATAACAAAAGAAATAATCACTAAAGAACTAACGAGCAATGGCTTTTTAAATGCCTTAGCAAGGGTAGATTTATACATTGATGATAAGCGATCCATCAATTTATCAATCTGACGTACTAGCCATGAGCCTTCGCTAGAAGGTTTAAGCAGCTTAGAACACATCATTGGGCTAAGGGTTAATGCAACAATACTTGAGAAAATAACCGCGGCGCTCATTGTTACCGCAAACTCTTTAAATAACTTACCTAAGTCCCCTTCAAGGAAAGTAATTGGCATAAATACCGCAACCAATACAAGGGTGGTCGCTACAACAGCAAAAGCCACTTCTCGGCTGCCTAAATATGCCGCTTTTAGAGGCGAATCACCTTCTTCAATTCTTCGGTGAATATTTTCTAACATCACAATGGCGTCATCAACCACCATACCAATAGCTAGAATCATCGCTAGTAAAGTCAATAAGTTAATCGTGTAATCAAGTGCATATAACACTGTGAATGTCGCGAGTAATGATACCGGAACGGTTATAGCAGGGATCAGCATCGCTCTGACACTACCCAAAAACAAATAAATCACAATGATGACTAATATCATCGCAATAAATAATGTTTGGTAGACCTCATCAATTGAGCGTTCAATAAAGACAGAGCTGTCATAAGAACGCTTAATTTCCATACCAGCTGGTAGAGTAGGATTAAGTTGATCAACCAGTGCATTTGCAGCTCGAGCTACTTCTAGGGTATTTGCCGTTGATTGTTTACTGACGCCTAAACCAATCATAGCCTCTGTGTTACCACGGAACACAATCCGCTCTTCTTCACTGCCTATTTCAACACGGGCAACATCACCTAACTTGACTAAATAACCGTCGTCACCTTGGGTAAGTACTAAATTAGCAAAGTCTTCTGGGGTGCGATAAGCACGCTCTAATCGTACCGTGAAGTTGCGATCTTCAGATTCAATCGATCCTGCTGGAAACTCAACGTTTTCTGCTCTTAATGCATTTTCTATATCAGTCACGGTCAACTTTCGTGCAGCCAAAGCTTGGCGGTCTATCCATATGCGCATTGCATAAACTTTTCCGCCACCCAAGCGTAACGTTGACACACCATCAATCACTGAAAACCGATCAACCAAATACCGATTGGCATAATCAGTTAGTTGCAATATGTCCATTTGATCTGAGACCAAATTAAGCCACATTATCACTTCATCGCTGCCATTGGCTTTATAAATGGATGGTGCGTCGGCTTCTTCAGGTAATTGATCTAATAGACCTGATATCCTATCTCTCACATCATTAGTTGCTGCTTCGATATCTCGATCAATATCAAACTCGATTGTCACACTCGAGCGGCCATCAGAACTGGATGAATTGATGTGGCGAATGCCTTCTACACCACTTATTCTATCCTCTATCAACTGAGTTATGCGGCTTTCAACGACTGAACTACTGGCACCGCGATAGCTGGTTTCAACAGATACAATAGGGGGATCGATATTAGGATATTCGCGCAAAGGTAATTTATCAAATGACACTAAGCCCAAAACAATCAATAAAATACTGATTACGGAGGCAAAAACAGGACGTTTGACCGATAAATCCGTTAAGATCATGCTGCCGTCTCCGTCGAGTTAACATTGACGAAGTTAAAGTTTTCAGCTTCCTGCAACGTAACTTTATCACCTGGACGTACTTTTAAAATGCCCCGAATAATAACATGTTGGTTTTCTGCTAGCCCTTCAGTAATTTCAACCCACCCCCGCATCCTAACGCCTAATTTCACCTGAATTTGAATCACTTCATCTTGCTCATTGGTGCTATAGACATAATGCTTGTCTTGGATAGGGATAATTGCTGACTCAGGAAGTAACAGTCCTTGTCGGCTTTGTTTAATTAGTTTCACCTTCATTAACATCCCCGGCAGTAGAGCATAATCATCATTGGATAATACAGCCCTGACCACAACTGCACGAGTATCTGGGTTAACTCGGCTATCAATAGATGTCACTGTCCCTAAAAAGATACGATCTGGGAAAGCAACCGCTTGCGCTTCGACTTGCTTTCCTGGCTTTAATTCTTGAATAAATCGCTCTGGAATAGAAAAATCGAGTTTAATTTTGCTGACATCATCCAGTGTTGTAATTTGCTCGCCGGTTGACACTAAACTACCAAGGCTAACCTGACGTAATCCTAAGCGGCCAGAAAATGGAGCGGTAATTTTTCTATCAATTAATGAAGATGTCGCCAGCTCAATATCTGCTCGAGATAAATCAATTAAACTTTGTAGCCTATCACGCTCAAGCTCTGCAATAGTTTTACTAGTGACCAAAGTACTTATCCGGTCAAACTCTCTAAGGTGCTCAGTTAGCTTGACCTTAGCTACATTAACTTTAGCTTGTTGCTCAGCATCTTGAAGCTGGATCAACAAGTCGTTTTTCTTGACTAAGTCTCCATCTTCAAAATTAACACTTGTGACCACTTCAGTAATTTTTGAGGTCACAATAATCGACTCAAATGCCTTACCAGTTCCTATTGCCTCCACTTCATCGCGAATCGGCATCATTTTAGTAGTAGCAAATACCACATTAGGAATAGGTTTTTCGTGCTGAACTTTATTTTGTTTAGGCTGCATGGCTTGATAGCCATAAGCTGCAATGCCAACAACTGCGATTATTAATATTATTTTTTTCATCAGTTAACCATTCTTTATCGGGATATTGTAATCATGCAATGACCTAACACTGGATAATGTTTTTTATACTGTGTCAGATAAGTGTTTAGTGAAGTAATAGTGCAAACTAGTAAAAATAGATCACTCATCATTGCAATTATTTAATTAATTTTTCAGATATAAGTTTTTACACAAACTCAATGAGGTAAATTACTTGATGTTGATTCTACTCAGTCAGTTATTAGCTGCAAGGCGTTTTACCTTTCCTTACAAATTAGACACATTTAGTAAATTAGTTATCTGACTAACTTAAAAAGTTTGATCCAAAAAAAAGAGATGCCAGTGGGCATCTCTTTTTCAAATAAAAGTAACTAAATAATAGTCATTAAAGCACTTTTCGCTCTTCTTTCATCGCTTGATAGAGACGTTTATAAACTTCTGCAATTGCTTCATTTTTAAGCGGTTCATCAGTTATATCATGAAACAAGATTTTAGTTTCATCTTTGTTATCTGTAGTACGCAGCAACAGTCGATAACTACCTTTCTCAAGTGTTAATTTCTCCTCGCCCCACAGTGAGCTCCAGAAACCACCACTTTCTTCTAAGTTAAGATAAAATAGACCTTTACTGGTATCCATATCGATAACATCTAAGCCTAATTCAGGTAATACGATACGTAGGCGATCCCATGTTTTGCTAAAGCTAGCTTTTGCAAGCCAGTATGATTCAGCTTCAGCACCTGGTTCAACAAGATCAATATCTATCCCTAAGCTTTGCTCAATACGTGCGGCTTGAAGTGCACGCTCACGCTCAACACCCATATACGACACTGTGTTATTAAGCATATCAATGGTATAACGACGTTTATCATCACCCGTTAAGAATATATCTTGCAAGTCTTCATCGTAATACTCTTCATGCTCGACTAGGCTAATAGCAACATCACCCGTTCTACCATGTGGCTTAACATTGATATCAAACTGATAACGTTGACGCAGTAAATACACTTTATCATTTCCGAACCAACTTGTTTCTAATACGTCCTGGCTTTCTATCCAGTCTGTCTCAACAACACCAGTTTCAAAATTATCCGTACGTTTAGCTATGTTATTCTTAGCTAAATAGCTATTGATAACATTAAATATTTCTTGCTTTAAGTCGGTTGAATTATCAACGGATTCAATAATGATTTTTATATTGTTGCTACTTTCTTCAACATGAGTACCCTCTGCCATTGCAATAATTTGCAATGGTGGACGAATATCTAATCGCTTGCCAACAATAGTAGTATCAACTTTGTTACTGACATTTGGAATATCGAACTCTTTGCTGTAGTTAGGTTGCTTCAATCCAGATGGAATCTTCAACAAAGCGGCCGATTGAGTTTGAGCATACTCTTCATTACCATTAGCCTGGCGACGATCTATAGGCGTACTACAGGCTGCAAGCGTTGTTATCAGTAATAGAGGGGTGACTTTTTTAAACATGTATTATTGCACCTTAATTTGCGCTTTTTTCATAGACTCTAGTAACAGACCATGAAACTGCTCAGAAAGTTCAGTTAACGGCAAACGAATATGTCCGTGGGTAATAAGTCCCATACGATGAACAGCCCATTTAACTGGGATAGGGTTTGCTTCACAAAATAATGAACTGTATAAGCCACGAAGTGGTTCATCAATTTCAGCAGCCAGTTGTGCATTTCCCGCAAGAGCGGCATCACACATGGCCTTAAACGCATGGGGTACTATGTTATTAGCTACCGAAATAACACCATTACCACCAGCAAGTAGAAACTCGCGAGCCGTCGCATCATCACCACTGTAAAGAATAAAGTCATCACCACATAATTGTCGTAATAAAGCAACGCGGCTCACATCACCAGTGGCTTCTTTTACACCAATAATATTACTAACTGTACATAACTCAGCAACGGTTTCCGGCTTCATATCTACTGCAGTGCGCCCTGGCACATTATACAAAATTTGTGGAATATCTGTACTCGCTGCAATAGCTTTATAATGTGCGATCAGGCCTTTAGGTGTTGGCTTGTTGTAATAAGGTGTAACACCCAACATGGCACTTACACCTGAATTTTGCATGCCTTTAGTCAGCTCTATTGCTTCAGCAGTTGCATTTGCGCCGTTGCCACCAATAATAGGTACTCGTCCGGCGGCAAATTTTACAGTTTGATTAACAACCGCAATATGTTCTTTCATCGGTAACGTGGCAGATTCGCCAGTTGTACCCACTGCAACAATGGCATCGGTACCTTGATTAATATGAAAATCTACCAGTCCTTCAAGACTTGCATAATCTATTGTGCCATCACTATTCATAGGTGTGATTAAGGCTACGATGCTTCCGTTTTTCATCTATCATTCCCCAAGTTTTCAGGATTTGCTATGTTACTGATGCTATCCACTAATGACAAGCATTAGCAGTGCTCAAATCAAAATTACCCGAAAAAGCCATTTCACCTTGATTCGGCATAAAGTAGCAATATTTTATGCTTTATAGCGAAGAGATTACACATTCTTAATAGTTTTTTTAGATATCCATCTTTCAGCTGATTAAAATTACATCGATTACGCTAAGTATTATTTTTATTCTATCGTTTTAAGGAGGTTTGTTACGATGATATGATAATATTACTGGTTGCATAGACGTATAGTATGTTTAAAGACATCACTCGATATTTCATTCTAACAAATGAGGAAAATCCATGACCAACTATCTGGTCGTTACCGCAATGGGTGCAGATCGCCCTGGTTTAGTCAGTCGCTTAGCGCGTTTAGCCAGTGATTGTGATTGTGATATCGTTGATAGCCGTATGGCGCTATTTGGTAATGAATTTACCCTAATAATGATGATTTCGGGCTCATGGCCAGCAATTACTAAAATTGAAACTATGCTACCCAGTCTCAGTGTTGAACTAGAGCTGATGACCGTGATGAAACGGACATCAAAACATGTGCCTAAAAATTATGTATCGCGTGTAGAAGTGACCATAAGTGGTGAAGACCAACGTGGCACTATGAAAACAATTACCCAATTTTTAGCCGAGCGCTCACTTGATTTGGCCGCGGTACGTTCCCATGCCGATGATAATGAAGGTCTGCAAACCCAGTCGATATTCTTAGCGATTAATATTCCTGATAAAGTCGATTTAACCAAGTTAGAAACATCAATTTATCAATTGGCTGAAGAAATGAATCTCGAGTGCAGCATCAAGTTAATGCAAGGCACAAGTTCATCACAATAAACATGAGTTAAACTATATTCCATTACCTAGCGTATCTTGTGTAATTAGGCCCAGAAATACCTTCTTATATCTGACAAGGAATAAACATGAACACCTTAAAAACGGGTGATAAAGCGCCCTTATTTACACTGCAAAACCAATTTGACCAAGCAATTTCATTACAAGACTGCCTAAAGAAAGGCCCAGTTTTGGTTTATTTTTATCCAAAAGCATCTACCCCCGGTTGTACTGTTCAAGCACAGGGCTTGCGTGATATCAAGCAGCAACTGGATAACTTAAACATCACTGTTTTAGGCATAAGCCCGGATCCAGTTGCTAAGCTACAAAAGTTTTCTGATAAACAAGCATTAAATTTTCACTTACTCAGTGATGAAGATCATGCTGTTGCTGATGCATTTGGCGTTTGGGGTGAAAAGAAATTTATGGGTAAAACTTTTGACGGGATACATCGATTAAGTTTTATTGTAGGCACTGAAGGTAAAGTCACTCAGTTCATTAATAAATTCAAAACTAAAGATCATCATGAAGTGGTACTTGAACTCTTTAAATAGCATGGCTACTAGTTTTATTTAACTACTTAAAATACCAAAAAAGTTATACGAATAAAAAGGCTTAGTATTAACTAAGCCTTTTTTAACAACTCTTATATGGTTAACATTAGGATTTTAACGGTGGCTCTTTGTTATCCAAAGACTCATTCTCATTTGTAACAAGCGTGTCGTTAAGCACTTCATCATTCGATAATTGAATATCTAAAGCCTCAGACTCTTTCTCAATTCTAGCCTCTTCAATCAAAGCAGCCTGCTCTTCTTCAAGTAACTTAGCTTTTTCTTGTTCCTCGAATAGTGCTAGCTCTTCTTCTTTACGACGAGCTTTCTCAAGTGCGCGTTGCTCCGCTTCTTCAGCTTCACGTATAGCACGTGCTTCAGCAGCAGCCTTTGCTTCTTCTTCTGCTTTAACCTTAGCTAAACGAGCGGCTTCTTCATCTAACGTTCGCTGAATAATTGCTTGTTCCTGTGCTTCTTGAGGTAATAAGCTAATTAATTCAATCCCTACAGGCAACTTTTGGGTTTCAGCAGTTATCACTTTCAACTTAGCCTCTTTAGTTATATAAACCAAAGGAATAGCTGTCTCACCGTAACGCTCACGGAACTTTTCATAACTGAAGTTTTCGGTAATATTAGTCACCTTGAGAACAGCACCTTTAGCCATTAAACTGGCTATTTTGGCATAGCTTATCCCTTCACCAAATAAGCATAACCGCTGTAAATAAGACTCAGACAGTTGATGACGGCCACTGCCAACATTTGTTTCACTATTATTTAGACCATACACTTTTTCCGAGCCAAATAAATCTTGGAAATGGAAACTGACCAAAGGATTCAATTGACGATAAGGAGACATAACTAACACTCTGCCTATACCGCTTAAGTCCATGTAGTTAGTAGCATGTTCAGATGCTGGGTTACCGAAGTAAACAGGAATATTTTCCATACGGGCTTGACGAATACTGTCCCAGTTACTGTCTGCTAACACAACTTTAATGTTTTTAGCTAATAGTTGGGTGGCTAATTCTCGAGCAAATTTAGACGCGCCATAAATAAGCAAACCTTGGTTTGAACCTTCTTTAACGCCTAAAAACTTTGCCCAGGGGCCTGCGGTTAAACTTTGAATAACTACGGTACCAATAATGATAAAAAATACTAATGGCACGATAGAGCTTGCACCGTGTACACCAAGCTCTTCTAATTTAATCGCAAACAGTGATGAAATGGCTGCCGCAACAATACCCCGTGGTGCAACCCAACTCAAAAACCATTTATCTTTTGAGGTTAAACTGGTGCCCAGTGCCGAGGTCCAGATACTTAATGGACGCGCTACAAGCATGACGACAAACAGTACACCAAAGGCACCAATACCCAGTCCTAACATAGCGTCAGAATCTAAACGTGCTGCAAGTAAAATAAACAGTGCTGAAATAAGCAATACTGTTAAGGTTTCTTTAAATTCTAGAATATCGGCAATGTCTACACCACGCATGTTGGCAAGCCAAATACCCATTACAGTAACCGTTAAGAGTCCTGATTCATGTTGTAATAAGTTAGAGCCGACGAATACACCCAACATTATCGTTAACACCGCTGTATTACGCAGATAATGTGGGAAGACGTTATTTCTTAGTGCTACACCAATGAAGTAACCCGCGGCTGCACCTATGCCAAAACCAATCACTAAAGTGAGGCCCAATGCATACAATACGTGTGTTGTAGGATCTGCGGTAACGGCAACATATTCGTAAACTAACACCGCGAATAATGCACCTATGGGATCAATAACAATACCTTCCCAACGTAATATACTGGCTAATTTAGCTTTAGGTTGAACCGTACGCAACATGGGTACAATTACCGTTGGCCCTGTGACAACAACTAACGCGCCAAATAGAAATGCGACAGGCCAATCAAATCCCATGAAATAGTGCGCAGCAGGGGTAATACATGCCCAAGTAATCACTGCGCCTATGGTGACAAGATTAGTCACCATACGACTGTTATCTTTAATCTCTTTGAAATTGAGCGTCAATGCCCCCTCAAAAAGGATCACAGCTACACCCAATGAAATGATAGGGAACAATAGATCACCAAAAATTTCATCGGGATTAAGAATATTCAATCCAGGTCCGAGTAACAATCCACATAACAGTAGTGGTAAAATGGCAGGTAATCTTAATTTCCAGCCTGCCCATTGACACAAAAGCGACAATACACCGATTAATGCCAGCATACCCGTGATGTGTTCAACCATAATATTTTCCTTTTCTTATTCTCAATACAAGTTTTCAAGTACTGACTAATTTTTATTTGCATAACAGCTAATCCGCTAAGGATTCACTTATAGTGGCAATAAAAGTCTGGTTTAACCCAATCAATCTGTTGCTAAAGTAACATGACAGTAATTAAGAGGCATAAAAAAACCATCACTCATAAGTGAGGTTATTATCAAATTAAATCACTAAGCCAATGATATTAAACTAATAAAAATTACTATTCTGATAAAATGTCGACAAATGAATTTATGCATATAAAATACTAATTTCTATCTGTGTTCAAGTCATTTTTAGATCTAAACTATATTTCTTTTTACTTACTAAAAACAAAATAACATTTTGATTATTAATTGTTTTAAAATAACAAAGCCTAAGACAGTGCTTAGGCTTTTAAACTACACAATGATCAAAACCAGATACGTTAGTCTTGAGGTATACGCACACTACCTTCCATTAATACTCTAGCACTGCGACTCATTATAGCTTTAGTCACCTGCCAGTTACCATCAATCAACTTAGCTTCCGCCCCTACACGTAAAGTACCTGAGGGGTGACCAAAGGTAACAGATTGGCGCTCAATGCCGCCAGCCGCAAGATTAACTAATGTCCCCGGTATAGCTGCTGCAGTGCCAATAGCAACCGCTGCTGTGCCCATCATGGCATGGTGCAATTTACCCATTGATAGCGCTCTCACCGATAAATCAATTTCTGAAGCACTAATCGCTTTACCACTTGAACTAACATAATCGGCTTCAGGTGCAACAAAGGCAACTTTAGGTGTATGTTGGCGGGTTTTAGCTTCTTCTAAATGGCTGATTAGTCCCATTTTTAATGCACCATAGGCTCGAATAGTTTCAAATTTTGCCAAAGCTGCTTCATCGTTATTAATCGCGTCTTGCAACTCTATTCCGCAGTAACCTATATCTACAGCGTTTAAAAATATCGTCGGGATACCCGCATTAATCATAGTTACGGTAAATGTGCCAATGTTAGGCACGTCTAATTGATCAACCACATTACCTGTAGGAAACATCGCCCCTTCACCATCGGCAGGGTCTAAAAACTCAACTTGTACTTCAGCGGCTGGAAACGTCACGCCATCAAGTTCAAAGTCACCCGTTTCTTGTACTTCGCCGTTTGTTATAGGTACATGAGCAATAATCGTCTTGTGAATATTGGCTTGCCATATACGCACAACTGTTGTCCCATTTACTGGCACTCGGCTTGGTTCGATTAATCCATTACTTACGGCAAATGAACCAACTGCAGCAGTTAAGTTGCCGCAATTACCACTCCAGTCTATGAAGAGTTTATCTATCGCTACCTGGCCAAATAAGTAATCTACATCATGTTCAGGCTGGGTGCTTTTTGATAAAAGTACTACTTTACTAGTACTTGAGGTCGCACCGCCCATACCATCTGTATGCTTGCAATAAGGATCTGGGCTGCCAATAACTCTGAGTAATATCTCATCACGGGCGTTACCGGCTACTTGAGCTGCTACCGGTAAATCAGTGATATTAAAAAAGACTCCTTTACTTGTCCCGCCACGCATATAGGTAGCGGGTATTTTTATCTGTGGTTTAAACGTCATACTTTATCCTTAAAAAAGGCGGTGATGGTAACCCCATACACCGCCTCTTTCTGATGATTGATTATTTCTTCATGCTAAAATTACTGCGCAGCGCTTGACTCTAAAAAGTCCTGAGCAAAACGTTGTAATACACCACCCGCTTCATAAATTGACAGTTCTTCTGCGGTGTCTACACGACACTTCACCGCAATAGTCACTTGTTCACCGTTTTTACGCGTCATGATCACATCTAACATAGCCCCGGGTTTACGATCGCCAACTACATCATAGGTTTCAGTGCCATCAATCTGATAAGTATGACGATTATGACCTGCTGGGAATTCAAGCGGTAACACGCCCATACCGACTAAGTTGGTACGGTGAATACGCTCAAAACCTTCAGCAACAATCACTTCAACACCCGCAAGGCGCACGCCTTTTGCTGCCCAGTCACGAGATGACCCTTGGCCATAATCAGCACCAGCAATAATAATCAGTGGCTGTTTACGCTCCATATAGGTTTCAATGGCTTCCCACATGCGAGTGACTTGGCCTTCTGGCTCAAGGCGCGCCAGCGATCCTTGTTTCACTTTGCCGTTTTCCTGCACCATTTCGTTAAACAGTTTTGGATTGGCAAATGTCGCACGCTGGGCGGTTAAGTGATCGCCTCGGTGAGTGGCATAAGAGTTAAAGTCTTCTTCCGGTAAACCCATTTTATGTAAATAGGCGCCTGCGGCACTGTCGAGCATAATCGCGTTTGATGGCGATAAATGATCTGTGGTGATGTTGTCGCCCAATACCGCTAATGCGCGCATACCTTTCATCGAACGCTCACCCGCTAAGGCTCCATCCCAATAAGGTGGACGACGAATATAAGTACTTTGTGGACGCCATTCATATTGTGGATTAACGTGACTGCCATATTCTACTTTGATGTCGAACATAGGCTCATAAACTTTACGGAACTGTTCAGGTTTAACGCTAGCTTTAACAACCGCATCGATTTCTTCATCGGTAGGCCAAATGTCTTTTAATGTAACCGCTTGACCTTGGTTATCGATACCTAAGATATCTTTTTCAATATCAAAACGAATGGTACCGGCAATGGCATAAGCAATGACCAATGGCGGCGAGGCTAAAAACGCTTGTTTAGCGTATGGGTGAATACGTCCATCGAAATTGCGATTACCCGATAACACAGCCGTTGCGTATAAATCGCGATCAATCACTTCTTGTTGAATAACCGGATCGAGTGCGCCACTCATGCCGTTACAAGTGGTACAGGCAAAGCCGACAATGCCAAAACCTAAGTTTTCGAGCTCAGGTAACAAGCCCGCTTCTTCTAAATATAACTGCACCGCTTTAGAGCCAGGCGCAAGCGATGATTTCACCCAAGGTTTACGTAATAAACCACGTGCATTGGCATTTCGTGCTAATAACCCCGCGGCAATCATGTTGCGAGGGTTGCTGGTGTTAGTACAGCTAGTAATGGCGGCAATAATCACGGCACCATCGGGCATTTTACCTGGCTCGTTTTCAACTACGCCGCTAATGCCAAGAGCAGCAAGCTCAGAGGTTGGAACCCGAGAATGCGGATTTGAAGGACCGGCAATGTTACGGCCAACCGATGACAAATCAAAGTGCAGAACACGCTCATACACAGCATTCGTTAAGGTATCAGCCCATAAGC
This sequence comes from Shewanella glacialimarina, assembly GCF_020511155.1. NCBI lineage: Bacteria > Pseudomonadati > Pseudomonadota > Gammaproteobacteria > Alteromonadales > Shewanellaceae > Shewanella > Shewanella glacialimarina. Next base: position 2,427,519 of record NZ_CP041216.1, read on the forward strand.
CGGCTTGTTTGGCGTAGGTTTCGACTAATTTAACTTGTGCGTCTTCACGACCGGTTAATGTCAAATAATCAATGGTTTGCTTATCGATATAAAACATCGCCGCGGTGGCGCCGTATTCAGGTGTCATGTTGGTAATGGTGGCGCGATCGCCCAAGGTTAAATGGGTGGTACCTTCACCATAAAACTCAAGATACGATGACACGACTTTTTGCGCCCGTAAGTATTCGGTTAAAGCTAATACAATATCGGTAGCGGTAATGCCTGGTTGTGGTTTACCGGTTACTTCAACACCGACAATTTCCGGTAAACGCATGTAAGATGCGCGGCCCAGCATCACGCTTTCCGCTTCTAAACCACCTACCCCAATGGCAATAACACCTAACGCATCTACATGTGGTGTATGGCTATCGGTGCCCACTAAGGTGTCAGGAAACGCCACACCATTTTGAGCATGTACCACTGGCGACATACGTTCTAAGTTAATTTGATGCATGATGCCGTTACCAGGTTGGATAACATCAACATTTTTAAACGCCGTTTTGGTCCAATTGATAAAATGAAAACGGTCTTCATTACGACGGTCTTCAATAGCGCGGTTTTTATCAAACGCGTCTTTGTCAAAACCGGCATGTTCTACAGCCAGTGAGTGATCGACAATCAATTGAGTCGGTACTACGGGGTTTACTTTAGATGGATCGCCCCCTTTTTCAGCAATCGCATCACGCAGACCCGCTAAATCAACTAAAGCGGTTTGACCTAAAATATCATGACATACCACACGAGCGGGATACCACGGAAAGTCGAGATCACTCTTACGTTCAATCAACTGCTTTAACGAATCGGTGAGCATATCTGGCGCACAACGACGCACTAAGTTCTCGGCAAATACGCGAGAACAATAAGGCAATTTGGCATAAGCGCCAGGTTCAATTGCGTCGACAGCCTCTTGGGTGTCAAAATAATCTAATTGGGTGCCCGGCAAGGCTTTACGGTATTGAGTATTCATAACTTCATCCACAATAAACATCAAACTAATAAGCGCTAATCTACAACGAAAAGCCGAGTCATCATTATCAGACTCGGCAAGTTGATTAACGTTGACTAATTGGTAGTACTTTACGTGGCTCACTGCCTACATAGTCAGCACTTGGACGAATAATACGGTTGTTAGAGCGTTGCTCCATCACATGTGCAGCCCAGCCTGTTAAACGTGAACACACAAAAATTGGTGTGAATAACTTAGTTGGAATGCCCATAAAATGATAAGCAGAGGCATGGAAGAAGTCTGCATTACAAAATAGCTTTTTGCTGTCCCACATAAACTCTTCACAGGCGACAGAAATATCATATAACGAGGTGTCACCATTTTCTTGAGCCAACTTTTCAGACCAGGCTTTAATGATCACATTACGTGGATCAGACACACTATAAATAGCATGGCCAAAGCCCATGATTTTTTCTTTACGTTCTAACATACCCGCCATTTGCACTTTGGCATCGGCTGGTGAGCTAAACTTTTGGATCATATCCATTGCAGCTTCGTTAGCGCCACCGTGAAGTGGACCACGTAATGAACCAATTGCACCAGTCACACACGAATACATATCAGATAAGGTTGAAGCACATACGCGCGCGGTAAAGGTCGATGCGTTAAACTCATGCTCAGCATAAAGGATCAAAGACACGTCCATTACCTTACGATGTTGTGCTGATGGCGTTTCACCACGTAATAATTTAAGGAAATGACCGCCAAGTGATTCTTCATCACTAGTACAGTCAATTTCTACACCTTCATGGCTGTAGCGATACCAGTAACACATAATCGCAGGGAACGCGGCAAGTAAGCGATTAGATGCTTTATGCTGCTGAGTAAAATCAACTTCTGGCTCAAGGTTTCCTAAAAACGAGCAGCCCGTCCGCATAACATCCATTGGATGAGCATCAGCAGGAATAAGCTTCAATACCGCTTTAAGGGCGTCAGGTAAATCACGTTGCGCGGTTAACTCTGTTTTGTAAGCACTTAATTGTGCTTGAGTTGGTAACTCACCGTTAAACAGTAAATAAGCCACTTCTTCAAAGGTGGCGTTGTCGGCTAAATCCGCGACATCATAACCACAATAAGTGAGCCCAGAACCTGATTTACCGACTGTACATAATTTTGTTTCGCCAGCACTTTGACCACGTAATCCTGCGCCCGATAATTTCTTGTCTACCATGATATCTTCCTTCTTATGCTTGTCGCGATTAAGCCAAGCTTAACCGCGATTGTAGGGTATTTTTTATTCTAGTCGTAAAAATGGTTCACACTTTTATTACCGGATGATTATTTGTTTTTGCCTTCGGCAAATAGACTATCTAGCTTTTGCTCATAATCGTGATAGCCTAGATAGTCATATAAATCCATCCGCGTTTGCATGGTATCCACTACCGCTTTTTGGTCGCCATCGGTTAAAATAGCACTGTAGACATTTTCAGCCGCTTTGTTCATCGCACGGAATGCACTTAATGGGTATAGCACCATAGATGCACCCCACTCGCCTAATTGCTGTTTATTCCATAATTCAGTTTGGCCAAACTCAGTAATGTTTGCCAAAATAGGCACATCTAATGCTTCAGCAAAGGCACGATAATGTGCTTCGGTTTTAATCGCTTCAGCAAAAATACCGTCTGCACCTGCTGCTACATAAGCTTTAGCACGCTCAATTGCCGCTTCTAAACCTTCTTGAGCAAACGAGTCTGTGCGCGCCATAATGAAAAAATCAGGATCTGTGCGGGCATCAACCGCCGCTTTAATGCGGTCGACCATTTCTTCTACAGGCACAATTTCTTTATTTGGGCGATGACCACAACGCTTTTGCGCCACTTGATCTTCCATGTGCACAGCGGCTGCACCGGCTTTTTCCATATCGCGAATGGTTTTGGCAATATTAAATGCGCCGCCCCAACCCGTGTCGATATCCACCAGTAAAGGTAAATCACACGCTGATGTAATACGTTGCACATCCACTAACACATCATTTAAAGAAGTCATGCCAAGATCAGGCAAACCATATGAGGCATTTGCCACGCCACCACCTGATAAATAAATGGCTTGATGGCCAATTTGTTTTGCCATCATGGCTGAATAGGCATTGATGGTACCGACTATTTGCAATGGTTTATTGGCCATTAGTGCCTGGCGAAATTTTTTACCTGCGCTCATATTCTTTCCTTGTGTGTATTAACAATCTTGATTCGATTCTCGGTCACCATAATCATCGATGACTAACTTAACTTGGCTTCAATACTATTTTTTGAATACATAATATGGCGACGCATTAACATCTCAGCGAGTTCAGCATCACGATTAGCAATGGCTTTTACAATATGTTTATGCTCATCATAGGCGGTGGTTACTCTAGGTCCCGCCATACCAAGCTGCACACGATACATGCGCACTAAATGATAAATACCATCAAATAACATACTGATTAAATGCTTATTTTTGCTACCTAGTATGATTCGATAATGAAAGTCGACATCGCCCGCTTCCTGATAATAAGACTGACCGTCTTTGACTTCATCAAAATGGCGTTGCAGTAATCCCATCAAATCATCAATTTCTTCATGAGTCATATTCACAGCCGCTAACCTTGCGGCCATGCCTTCTAATGACTCGCGCACTTGATAAAGCTCTATCAAGCCTTGAGGACTCAGTGCGACCACTCTAGCCCCGACATTTGCCTTGCGCTCCACTATGTGACAAGCCTCAAGGCGATTGATTGCTTCACGGATAATCGCACGACTTACCGCATATTTTGTCGACAATTCTGTCTCACTGAGTTTTGAACCCGCCGCAATTCTGCCTTCAACAATATCGTCTCTAAGCAAAATAAAGGTTTTATCTGCTGCTGTTACTGGCTTTTCGTTAGCGAGGAGCATGCTTTTAACTCAATTAACAATTCGTATGTCGACAATATAGCAGCAAATGAGTGATAAACAACCCAAAAAACCACATATTGTCGACATAATGGTGTTTTTATTGCTAATTACGACTAATTGATGAGGTTATAAAGCCATCTTTTAATATTTAGTCGACAATCCTAAGGTTAAGTTTCAAAAATGAAAATATCCTGACGGTTCATTACTATTTTGTCTGTATCACTCAATAGTATTGGCGAGTAGATTAATAGTATCCGTGATTATTGAAGTCAATGAATATGAAAATTGCACTGTTTATTCCCTGTTTGGTTAATCAAATGATGCCTGATGTGGCGATTGCCACTTTGTCATTACTTGAAAAGTTGGGGCATCAAGTGATATTCCCTCAAGGCCAGACCTGTTGTGGCCAACCTATGACAAACTCAGGCTGTTTTAACGAAGCACGCAATACCACACTCAAATTACTAAATGCGTTTAAAGGCGTGGAATGCGATGCCATCGTCTGCCCAGCGGCATCTTGTTTAGTCGCCGCTAAAGAAAACTTTCATGAGTTTGATAAAAGCCAAGCGGCACAAGATGTGATCGATAAACTGTATGAACTTACGGAATTCTTACACGATATAGCACCAATAGCGTCATTTAAGTATAAATTTGAGCATACCATTAGCTTACAGATGAGTTGTCATGGACTGCGTATGCTTAACTTAGCGACGCCAAGTGAATCAATGGGACCACAATTCAATAAAGTCGAAGCCATACTGCAAAACATCCCAGGTATCAATATTGTTTATCCCGCACCACGCGATGAATGTTGCGGTTTCGGCGGTACCTTTGCGGTTGATGAAGGCGCTGTGTCAGCCAAAATGGGCAAAGATAAAGCCCATACCCATGCAGCCACCCATGCACAATATGTTGTAGGGTTCGACCCTTCTTGTTTACTGCATCTTGATGGCATGATCCGCAGGCAGCTGCTACCGATACAAACCCGCCATATAGCTCAAATCATCGATGCGGCATTATAAGGAGGCACTAAGATGAATCAATCAAATCAGTACCAATCTACAAGTCATGCCGACAATGCCGCTATATTCTGCCGAGATGAAAATCGCGTCGATTGGCACTCTAAAGCTTTGTGGAATTTACGTGAAAAACGTGACAAAGCCGCAGCAAGCGTGCCGGAATGGGAACAACTTCGCCAACTCGGCTCTGAAATCAAGTTGCATACATTGAGCCATCTTGGGGATTATCTTTGCCAATTTGAACAAAAGTGTATTGAAAATGGTATTCAGGTGCACTGGGCTAAAGATGCCAGTGAACATAATGAAATTGCATTAAAGATTTTGTCTGTCCACGCTGTCAAAAAATTAGTTAAGTCAAAATCGATGTTGACTGAAGAATGCCATTTGAATCCTTTTCTTGAAAAGCATGGCATTGAAGTGATTGATACTGATTTAGGTGAGCGCATTATCCAGCTAAATAATCAACCACCATCGCATATTGTAGTGCCTGCCATCCATATGAAAAAAGAAGAGGTTGGTGAGCTTTTTCACCAAAAGCTCAATACCCCAAAAGGCGAATCCGATCCCACTCGCCTGACCCGTGCAGCGCGAAAGCATTTGCACGATCAGTTTTTAAGTGCCGATGCTGCTATGACTGGCGTGAACATAGCCATCGCCGATTTAGGCGCTGTGGTTGTGTGTACCAATGAAGGCAATGCCGATATGGGTGTTAACTTACCCAAACTGCAAATTCACTCAATGGGCATAGATAAAATAGTGCCCGATGCACAGAGTGCCATGGTGCTACTGCGTATTTTAGCCAGAAATGCCATTGGTCAACCTATTACCACTTATTCGTCTTTCTATCGCGGCGGTAAAGTCGACGGCGAAATGCACATTATCATTGTCGATAATGGCCGTACTGACATCATGCAAGATAAAATCCTTGCTGAGTCATTAAAATGTATTCGTTGTGGTGGTTGTTTGAACACATGTCCGGTTTATCGTCGCTCTGGCGGATTCAGCTATAACTATACTATTCCTGGCCCTATTGGTATTGCCGTAGGTGCTCAGCATGATGAAAGCAATACTATTCCCTGGGCCTGTACACTTTGTGGCAGCTGTAGTTATGTTTGCCCTACAAAAGTCCCACTGGATAAAATCATTGCACACCACCGCCGTTTAAAAGCAGAACAGGGCAAACTGCCATTTGGTAAGAAGTACTATATGCCCGCTGTAGGTAAATTGATGAGCTCGCCGACGTTATTGAATTGTGCTATGGGCAGCGCGCGATTGGCATTAAAAGTACTTCCCCACAGTCTTATCACACCCTTTTCAGGCGCCTGGGGTCAGTATAGAGAATTGCCCGTTTCACCAAAATCAAGTTTTGATACCTGGTATAAACAACATAAAGCATCAAACAAGGAGGCTAAGTAATGTCTAATAATGCGGCAAGCAAACAAGCCATTCTGGCCGCTTTGGGCCGGTCTGCCCTTAACCAGTCAAATCTTAAACCTAATTTGTCAGTGTTAGAAAGTACCGCCCTTTCACAATTTGATTTGATTAATCGATTTGAGAAAGGTCTTGCCTCAGTCACAGGTGAATTAATTTATTCTGACAGTGGCAATAGCATTGACATACTTAAATGCGATATAGCGCAGTTGATAAATCAAGGGATGCAAGTGATTTCGTTAGTTGACGGCATCGAAGGTAATCAGCTTATGCCAACAAAGCCCCATGAACTAAAACACATCGACTACGCTATCATACAAGCAAGGTTTGCTGTGGCGGAAAATGGCGCGATATGGGTAGACAGTGAACAATTGAATGGCATAAACACCCAGACTCATAGAGTACTGCCTTTTATCTGCGAAAACCTTATTATTGTGCTGAATAAAGACAATATTGTTGCAACCATGCACGATGCGCCAGCAAAAATGCAATTAAATATCGGCGACTTTGGGACATTTATTGCAGGTCCGAGTAAAACTGCCGATATTGAGCAAGCCTTGGTTGTGGGAGCCCATGGTGCGTTTAGTTTAAAGGTATATTTGGTTTAAGCTTAAAGTCATAAAGCAACCATTCGCAATGGATAACCCAAAGCTCATTTGGTCATTTGGTCATTAATCCATTGCGAAAATAGTTTCACCACGACTGAGCATAAATTCGATAAATAATTGTACTTTTCGAGGCTGCTGTTTACGCTGATGATACAACAAACTAATTCGGCGGTTTTCACCCTGCCATTGTGGCAATACCCGGATCAAATCACCCCGATGTAATTGCTGTTTCACAAACAATGATGGCCCATACATTATTCCGCCATCATCAACACAAGCCTTAATTGCCCCGTGTAAATCAGCCAAGGTCATTTTGGCCTCACCTTCATAATAATATTCTTGGTCGCCGTGCTTTAATGTCCAATTAAATAATGGCCACACCTTAATTAACCTGTGTTGACGCAGTTGGTTGGGATGATCTATTTTGTCAGACTGTTCAAGATACTTGGTTGAAGCATATAAGCCATAATGTAATACCCCCAAAGATTGAGACACCCAGGACGAATCAGGCTGGACGCCACCGACAATAGCCACATCAACCCCTTGATCGATTAAATCTATTGTTTGATTATTTTGGCTAATGTGCAGATTAATATCAGGATATAACTTAGAAAAGTCATTCAACGTCCGCATTAAAATCATTGAGGTAATTGAAATCGGCGTAGCAATTCTTAAGGTACCACTGGGTGTAGATACCGTTTGCTGGTTCAAATCATCAAACTGGCTAATCAGTTGATAATATCGTTCAAATAACTCAGCCCCCTCTTCAGTTAAACGCAGCTTACGAGTACTGCGCATGATCAACTGGGTATTCAAACGGGTTTCTAGTTTGGCAATTTTTTCGGCTAACCGTTGCCACTGGAATATTTTGTAACTGACTAACCTGTGAAAAGCCGCCAGCACTGACCAAATGGACAAATAAATAAATCAGCTGTAAATCACTTGGGCAATGTGAGTTCATTGGTTTTCATCGAGTGTCGTAGAGTTGGCTACTATATCATTTAGCCTTACCGCCAGTACACAGCTGGCATAAAGGCTCAACAATTAAGGCCTTATATTCAAAAACAATATTGTCATATAAGGCCATAATCAATTGAAACAAGCTGGCTATCTTACTCGCGCCAATTGCCCTCTGCGAATGATCTTTTGCGCGATAAAAGCGTGTTAATTAAGAGGACTTTAATACCGTTTAGCGGTCAAACTTCACCTCAATCAAAGATTAACTGAATCAAAGCTCAACTGAATCAACAATGAACAAAACACTGTTAACAGAACATGTTAACCTGGGGCTGTTGATCTTGATTCATTTCACCACAAATTTTTTGTCTGATATAAATGATCAACATCAAGCAGTAAAAACAACCTTAAAATAAACAGGCCGAAATATTACACTTTAAAATGAGCGACTAATTCAGCAAGTTTTTCAGACCCTTGCTCAATTTGGCTACTACTTTGATTAATGTCCTGATTATATTCTCTGTTCTCGACGGACATGTCGTTTATGCGAGTAATATTCATATTTAACTCTGCAATAACCGCACTTTGCTCTTCTGTTGCCGCAGCTATTTGAATATTCATTTGTGAAATCTGTTCAATTGAATTTTTAATCACATCAAGCGCGCCAACCACTTGGCCAGTTTCTGAAACCGTTTCATTTGATTTAATTTTCGCTCTTTCAACTGAAGCATTAACACTGTCGATAGCGTGACGAATGGCATCGATAATACCGTTAATTTCTCGGGTTGAATCTTGCGTTCTGCTTGCTAGAGTGCGCACTTCATCTGCCACAACCGCAAATCCCCGTCCAGCCTCACCAGCTCGGGCAGCCTCAATAGCCGCATTTAATGCTAACAAGTTGGTTTGCTCTGCAATACCAACAATCACATCTAATATTTGGCCAATTTTACTCGAACTAATTTGTAGTCCTTTAGCCACTTCCTCGGTATGAATGAGCTCACTTGAAAGCTCATTAATTTTGCCCATGGCGTTATCAACTACTTTAGCGGTTTTGTCCGCTTCTTCATCGGCAGAATGCGCGCTTTGTGCGGCCAGTTGCGCATTAGAAGCCACTTCTGAGGCTGTCATCGACATCTGGTTGATAGCCGTTGCTACGTTTTCGGTTTCCATTTGCACGTTAGTTGAAACTTGATTCGCTTTTGCAGCAATCGCTGACATTCCACCTGCTAATTCACTGCTGTGTTGAATAGACTCTCCAACAGAAGCAATAACGTTCTGAATTTTAGAGGTAAACATATTAAAGTGAGTAGCAATCTCTTTTAACTCATCAGCCCCTTCTTCTGATAATCGCAAGGTTAAATCGCCCTCTCCTTTAGCCACATTTTCAAAAGCAGTGATGGTAGAGCGCATTGGTACCGAGACACTCTGAATAATAATATAAAGAAAAATAAGTACCGGTAGCCAAACCAAAGCAAGCAAAAAGATGTAACTGTAAATAAATTCATGATTTTGGGCATCAATGTCATCAACATAAATACCTGTTCCAATAATCCAGTTCCACGGAGTAAATTTTTTCACCACCGACATTTTTGGACTTGGGTCTACTTGATTGGGCTTATTCCACATGTAATCGACTCTAGCAGACTCTTGAGTTTGCGTTCTATCAATCATCAATTGGAACAATTTAATCCCGTCAGGATCTTTCATTCCTATCACACTGGTATCAACAAGTTTTTTGGCAAAAGCATGCTGAATCATCACGCCTTGGGTATTGATACTGAAATAGTATTCTTGCCCTGCGTAGCGCAAATGATCAAGTGCAGCGATAGCCGACGTTTGTGCCTGCTCCGCAGTTAACTCTCCTTGCTCACTGCGTTGATAGTATTGATCGACAACAGCAACAGCCGCATCAACTAAAGCATGTAATTTGGCTTCTTTTTCGGCAATGAGTACATTATCAATACGGTTAAGCGCAAATAAAAACATTAAAATGGTGGCGACAATGCTTAACACTAACATTCCGAGTAATCGTTTCGAAATGCTCATTTTTCTTAATAGAAGGTTTATAACGTTCATATAACCACCTGAGAGTATTAAAAATAAAGTATTTTAAAATCTTAAAAAGTTATGACACTCTAGAGATTATATCGTCAAAACAACACTCTCCTTTAGTATGATGTGATGTTTTTATAATCATTATTGTCAATCTAAACTTGGATCAATAACAGCAGTTTGTCAAATTTAAGACACAATAAATCAGTAAGTTAGTTATTTCTAAAGTGGTATGGTTAGTGTTCAAGTAAAACCGTCTACAAGATGTATCTGCTCTTACATTAAAAATAAAAATAATAAAGGAATATTCATGCATAGAAGCAACATCCTCATTACAGGCGCAAGCTCAGGTCTTGGCCTTGGAATGGCGAAACAATTTGCCAAGAAAAACCATAACCTGGCTTTATGTGCACGTCGAATTGAGCTGTTAACCCGACTAAAAGAAGAGCTATTAACAATTAATCCAAATATCACAGTGTTTGTTTACGCGCTAGATGTGAACGATCATGAAGCAGTTTTTACTGTATTCAAACAATGCCAAAAGGATATGGGGGCAATTGACAGGATCATCGTCAACGCTGGAATGGGTAAAGGGGCTTCGATTGGCACAGGTTTTTTCAAAGCCAACCTAGAAACCGCACAAACTAATTTTATTGCTGCCATTGCCCAATGCGAAGCAGCGATGGAAATATTTAGACAACAAAATAATGGCCATTTAGTGACAATCTCTTCAATCAGTGCAGTTAGGGGATTCAGACGAGCAATGACTGTTTATGCAGCAACCAAAGCTGGATTAACCTCTTTATCGGAAGGGATCCGAATTGATGTGATGCACACACCAATTAAAGTGACCTGTGTTCATCCTGGTTTTATTCGTACTGAAATAAACGAAAAAGTAAAAACAGTGCCCTTCCGAGTAGATTTAGAAACTGGCTGTAAAGCGATGGTTAAGGCTATAGAGAAAGAAAAGGATAACGTTTATGTACCAAGCTGCCCTTGGGCTTTTTTACACTGGCTACTTCGTGTTGCGCCTTTAAGCCTTATTAGAAAAATGAGTTAACATTATTCTTAGAGTCGACAATAGCAAAAAGCCAAACATCATTGTTTGGCTTTTTTGTAGTAACTGAGCGGATTTTAAGGCAATAACCATTTCTTATTGAATGATTTATCCTAAGCTGCAACCACTTGCTTAGCTTTGCGCAATGGATGCAAGCGATTGTGCATTACTTTAATGGTATCAAATTGATTAAGTGACTTAGTGTCAGATAAAGCACAAGAGTTAGACAAAAGCATCACTGTAGCAGCCTGAAGGCTGTCCTCAACTACTAAAACTAACACCATGACACCATTACAATTAAGTTGAAACAACTTACCTGCGCCGCAAAAAACACATTCATCACTTGCCATGAAAAACCAGGATTTTGGCATTTGAGGTTTAAGTAAGAAATGTGCTGCAGTTGCGTTGAGTGCTGTTTGAACTATCCCAGCATCGGAAATATGTAAAACCTTAGGTAAAATTTCAAGCAAGCGAATGTAATACTTAGCGTGTTCAACACTAAATTCTGTCATTCCTAGCGCATCAGGAATAAGTAGTTTTGACTTATATGGGGTTAAGAACTCCATCTCGGAACCTAAAGATACGCTTAGTTGCTGATATCTTGTGTTAAATTCCCAATGCCAGTCCTTATTTGGCATTAATAACATGATGCAATTTCACCTAAAAATTGAATACTGGTCGATAATAGATTATTTTTCAAACAATATCAAAATTTATTTAAAAAATATTACTGATATTTCATTATCTTAGAACAAAGTGCGATCGCATAGATGCGATCGCGGCATGATTTTTGATCTTATTAATTGATCGTTTGTGGTTATTTTGTGCGATAAGCAGAACAGATTTCTGATACTAGCTGAGGGCCTTGATAGATAAAACCACTGTATATCTGAACTAACGTAGCACCTGCTGCGAATTTGTCATTTGCATCCTTTGCAGAATTTATCCCGCCGACACCAATGATCGGGATCTGGCCGTTTAAATAACCAGCAAGAGTCTTAATTACTTGAGTAGAAAGATCGGTTAACGGCTTTCCACTTAAGCCACCCATTTCCTCTGCGTGCTCTAGACCGGCTACAGTATCTCGCCCTAAAGTGGTATTAGTGGCAATAACGCCATCAAATTTATTTTTAATCAACGAATCAGCAATAGATTTAATTTCATCATCGGTTAAATCTGGTGCTATTTTTAATGCAACCGGTACATATTTACCGTGTTTTTGGGTTAATTCAGTTTGTTTGGCTTTAATCGAACTTAATAAATCATCCAGCAGCTCACCATATTGTAATGTGCGTAAACCAGGGGTATTGGGGGATGAAATGTTGACAGTGATATAAGCACTATACTGATAAACCTTATCCATACAAATCAGGTAATCATCTTTACCCTGCTCTACCGGAGTGTCTTTATTTTTACCTATATTTACACCGACTAAAACATCAGATTTTTTGGCCATGAGGTTACGGACAAGGTTATCAACACCTTTATTGTTGAAACCCATACGGTTAATAATCCCCTTTGCCGGTTTAAGGCGAAACAAACGCGGTTTATCATTACCCGATTGTGGGCGAGGTGTTACTGTACCGACTTCTACATGGCCAAAACCCATTGAATAAAATGCATCAATCGACTCGCCGTCTTTATCTAATCCAGCCGCTAATCCAACAGGATTTGGAAAAGTAATCCCCATACATTCAACGGGTGTTTTTGCGATATTTTGACGATAAAAGCAATTAAGCGGTGTGTTACCGGTTATTTTCAAACTGCCTATGGCAACATTATGAGCCAACTCAGGGTCTATCTGAAACATTACTTTTTGTGCGAGTTTATAAAACATGTTTTCTCCTAGGCCTAAAAAAAGCCCCGGCAATCGCCAGGGCTAGTTCACATTATAAAGAATTACTTCTGACCTTCACAATGCAAAATAAGCAAATTAAGTTCACGTAGGGCGACTGAGAACTTAGCAAACTCATGTGTTTGCGATACTTTAAAGTCAGCTAACATGTGATACCAACGTTGAAGCAAGGTTTTATTACTCTTTATCCATTGATTAATCACAATATCTGCATCACAAGTATCACTACAAGTACGAAGTACCGCTGAGCTTAATGCACGTTGCTGCCAGTCCAATTCTTCACGGAAAGCTGCACGAGCTAATGCTTGCCAATGGTTTGCCACTGGTTGCGCACTAATTTGCTCTAAGAACCAATGCAGCTCAACTTTTGCACCTAGTTTAAAGTAGGTTGCAGACACTAAGTCGAGTGATTTATTTTCAATTTCAGCAATTTGTGCGATATCAAGCGCCGAGAATAATGTGCTCATTTTAGCAACCACTGTTGCAACTGACATTGGCACATTTTCTTTTGTAAGCGAATTAATCTCTGCAGATATCGCTTTAACTTCGGCAGCTATCATATATTGATCTACATTGTCTTTAAGCTTTTCAAATACTGGCTTAAAGAACTCAACTGTTTGTTCAATATTATGACTACGATTACGATGACGGATAAACCAGCGACAAGCACGACGCATATTACGACGTAACTGGTGCAACATCTCACCCTGTACAACTGCTGGAATTACACCGTTTAAATCAGTAATTGATTTAGTTAATTCATCTAAACCGAACACTTCACGGGCCATAGTGTAACAAATGGCCGCTTCAGCTACTGTGGCACCAGTCTCATCTTGCATACGTTGTACAAAATTGAAGCCCATATCATTAACTAGCTCATTTGCTAATGATGTTGCAATAATTTCACCGCGAAGAGGATGCTGTACCATCTTATGGGCGTATTTAGCTTGAAGTTTTTTCGGAAAGTAAGCCACTAGCAATTTACTTAAGAAACTGTCTTCAGTAATTTCAGGGGTCACTAACTGCTCTTTAAGCACCATTTTCGCATATGCAACTAAAACTGATAGCTCTGGACGGGTTAAAGCACGACCATTGGCTAAACGCTCGGCCAAATCATCATCAGTTGGTAAGAATTCAAGGGCACGATCTAACTTGCCTTCTTTTTCTAAATACTGAATGAAACGGATCTGTTCTTTAAGCTGAGAAACACCATGAACTTGAGTCACAGAAATTGTACGTGTTTGATCTTTACAATCCTGCAGTACAATTTCACCGACCTCATCGGTCATTTCTTCAAGGATACGGTTACGCTGCTTAACAGTTAGCTCACCTTCGGCAACTAAAGTATTCAAGAAGATTTTGATGTTTACTTCGTTATCAGAACAATCAACACCGCCTACGTTATCAACGAAATCGGTATTAATACGCCCGCCATTCGCCGCGTATTCTATACGCCCAAGTTGAGTACAACCTAAGTTACCACCCTCACCGACGATTTTAACTCGCATTTCATTGCCATTGACACGCAATGCATCGTTTGCGCGGTCACCCACTTCAACATGGGTTTCTTTACTTGATTTAACGTAAGTCCCAATTCCACCGTTCCACATCAAATCAACTGGCATTTTAAGCAGTTCTTTTAATAATTCGACTGGGTTCATGCTGTCTTTATCGGTAGACAACATGGTTTTCATTTCTGGGGTCAATTTTAATGACTTGGCAGAACGTAAGAAAATACCGCCGCCCTTAGAAATTAACTTAGCGTTGTAGTCTTCCCAACTTGAACGTGGTAGTGCGAATAAACGCTGACGTTCAATATAGCTTTCAGCAACATTTGGGTTAGGATCAATAAAGATGTGCATATGGTTAAATGCAGCAACTAACTTAGTGTGCTCAGATAACAACATACCGTTACCAAACACATCACCTGCCATATCACCTATACCTAAACAGGTAAAATCTGTGGTTTGACAATCAATGCCTATTTCACGGAAGTGACGTTTAACAGATTCCCAGCCACCTTTTGCAGTAATACCCATTTTTTTATGGTCATAACCATTACTGCCGCCAGAAGCAAATGCATCTCCTAGCCAGAAATCGTACTCAATCGCAATTGAGTTAGCAATGTCTGAGAATGTCGCAGTGCCTTTGTCGGCCGCAACAACCAAATATGAATCATCTTCATCGTGACGTACAACATCAACTGGCGGAATAACCTCGCCATTTTTGATATTGTCGGTAATGTCCAACAAACCGCGAATAAATAAACGGTAACACTCTTGCCCTTCGGTAAAGAATGCTTCACGTCCGCCTTCAGTAGGCAGTTGTTTACACACAAAACCACCTTTTGCACCAACGGGTACAATGACGGTGTTTTTGACTTGCTGTGCTTTTACAAGGCCTAATACTTCTGTGCGGAAGTCTTCACGTCTATCAGACCAACGTAAACCACCACGGGCTACTTTACCGCCACGTAAATGCACACCTTCGATTCTTGGTGAATATACAAAGATTTCGAATTTCGGTAATGGCTTTGGCATTTCCGGAATTAAGTTAGGTGCAAATTTAAACGAGGTATAAGCTTTATGATCGCCTTTAGCATCAGTTTGATAGAAGTTAGTCCGTAAGGTCGCGTTAATTAAATCTAAGTAACGGCGAATGATACGGTCATCATCTAAGCTTGATACATCATCTAATTGCTTATCTATTTGCTCTAGGAATTTGCTTAATGTGCGCGTTTTAAGCTTAGGGTTAAACTTACGAATAAACATTTTAACAAGCAAGTCAGCAAGTTTTGGATAACGGCTGAAGGTTTCTTCAATGTAAGACTGGCTGAAAGTGGCATCAATTTGGCGCATATATTTTGCATATGCACGTAAAATAGACACTTCACGACCGTTCAAACCAGTCGACAGTACCATACGGTTAAAACCGTCATCTTCTAGTTTTTTCTGCCATACAAATGACAAAGCATTTTGGAAACGTTCTTGGCTATCGGCAAGATTATCAATTGCAGCACCTTGAACTGTCATTAAGAAGTCAAGAATCCAGAATGTATTACCATCATTGGTTTTAACTTCGTATGGGCGCTCATTAATCACACGTAAACCAAAGTTTTCAAGCATTGGTAGCACATCTGATAAATGGATCGGTTCATCTTTATGGAACAGCTTTAAACGCACTTTATTGTCATTCAACGCTGTTTCTTGCGGCTGATAGAATAACATGCCTAGTTTATGTTCATCATCCAAGGCTTCAAGGTGTTGAAGATCAACAACAGCAGAACTTGGTAATACATCATCTTTATAACTTTGTGGGAAAGCATTGATGTAACGTTTAGTTAACCCGGTACCCGCTTGCTCACCTAAAGCATTATTAAGTGCTGAGTGTAATTTATCATCCCATGAGCGCGCAGCCTCAATAAGATTATGTTCAATCGCAGCCACATCTACATCCATATTATTATTGTCGACTTTAATAATGTAATGAGTACGTGCAAGAGTAGACTCAGAGAAATAAGTCGTAAATTCTACATCTTCATTACTATTAAAGTGTTGAGCAAGAATGCGTTGAGTATCCTGGCGGAATTTAGTGTTATAACGGTCTTTAGACACATACACTAAACACGATAAGAATCGACCAAAACCATCTTTGCGCACAAATAGCTTCAACTTGTCACGGTCTTGCATTTGCAATACACCGTGTGCCATATGTGAAAGCTCTTCAACTTTCGCTTGAATCAGCTCATCGCGAGGCAAGTTCTCAAGAATATTCATTAAAGCTTTATAGTCATGTGAACGTGGTGCTAAACCTGACTGGTCTAGTACGCGTTGGACTTTTTCAGCCAATAATGGAATTTCACGCGGGCTACGGTTATAGAGATTTGAAGCATATAAACCAATGTAACGATCTTCACCAATCACATTGCCTTTCTTATCGAATCTTTTTACACCGACATAATCGACATAAGCTGGACGGTGAACACGGCTTTTAGCAGAGCTTTTAGTCAGCACAAGTAAACTTGAATCTAACGCTTCACGGCGCGCACTTTCAGACAAGGTCGACAACAATAAACCTCGATCACTTGTCGCTGTTTTTGAGCGGCTCATTAAACCCAAACTACTTTCTAAGTCAGGAACTAATTCAACATCACCTTCAACACGCTTTAGATCGTAATAACGATAGCCTAAAAGTGTAAAATGATGGTTATTTAAATAAGTAAGGTAATTAACGGCCTCTTCTAACTCAGATTTATCTCCAGGAAAAGGGCGCTGTGGTAATTGTTTAATTGTGTCAGAAAGCTTTGCAGACATTTCTTCCCAATCAACAACAGAGGCGACAACATCAGCAAGTACGGATTGAATTTCTTTTTCTATTGCTTTGATGTCTGCATCGCTATTTTGCTTATCAATCTCGATTAAGAATACGGCGATATTATCACTGGCTTTAGGCGCGTTATTGACAAACGTTACTTGGGTAACGGCTTTACTGTCACGCACCACAGCTAATGGGGTATGTAACATCACATGAGCGGTTATCCCCATGCGGTTAAGTGCCATAGATAATGAATCAACTAAGAATGGCATATCGGGTTGAATAACTTCAATCACACTATGGCTTGACTGCCAGCCATGTTTTGATTGAGTCGGATTGAACACGCGAATATGGGTATCCCCTGTCGCAGTTTTATTAAGCGCATTCCAAAGACTCACTACTGCACCATATAAATCACTGTCATTTCGGACATTGAGGTCGTCTCTTGACATATGGGCATAGAGGCATTGGGCAAATTGCTCAACTTGTTTTGCTTGTGAATTAGGAATTTTTGAATGAATCAAATTAACTACATTCTCTAATAGTACAGAAGGCATTACATCTTTAAAGGCCATGTTGCAGATTCCTTAAGCGTCTATGGCAGCGCTTTTATCATTTTATGGATGCTTCAGCTTGTTTAACTCAGAAACGCAATTTCTGAGATCTGATGCAGAGCTTAGTACTAAATTGCTGCTATATCGAGGAAAATTTTAGTGGTACATCCTCTCGATATACAGTTTCGTAAGTCTTTTGTTGTTTAATATGCAATTAAACTCGAAGTTTTAGATTAACTATGCAAAAAAAAATGGAGGGCTAAGCCCTCCATTTAAGTCAAGTTATTGTTTTTATTTCTTTTTAGGCCAAAACAGCGCTGAAAGTGCTGGCAGAATAATAATTGCGCCTAACATATTTACTAAAAACATAAAGGTTAACAAAATACCCATGTCCATCTGGAATTTAAGTGCAGAAAAGAACCAAGTGCTTACACCTATGGCTAAAGTTAAGCCAGTAAATATAACCGCACTGCCACGCTCAACCAATGCTTCAAAATAAGCCTGTTGTACTGGCATGCCGTTGCTAAGTTTATTTGACATAGTCGAAAGAATATAAATTCCGTAGTCCACCCCAATACCGACACCTAATGCGATTACCGGCAGAGTACTTACCGCAAGGCCAATATCCAGTAATGTCATCAAGGCCTGTGCAAGGGTTGATACCACATAAAGTGGAATAATTACAGCAATCGTCGCTTTAAGTGATTTAAAGCTAATTAAACACAGGAAGAACACCGCACCATAGACGTAAATCATCATAGGGAGTTGTGCTTCGCTAACGGCTTCATTAGTCGCTGCCATAACGCCAACTGGACCAGAAGCTAATTTAAACTGCAATTTATCGCTATTTAGCTCAGCGGCAACTTGTTTAACTTTATCGACAACTACCTCAATCGTTTCTGCTTTGTGATCTTTTAAGAAAAGATAAACCGGCATCACTGAGCAATCACCATTTAGTAGCCCCGATGTTGTAGGCACTTGCCCAACCGCTTGAACTAAGCTAGCTGTGGTGCGAGGCAATATCTGCCATTTAGGGTTACCTTCGTTGAAACCTGAGTTAACCGCTTTAGCAATCGATGCCAAACTCGCTGTAGACTCGACGCCTGGAGTGTTAGCAACCATCCATTCAAATTGATCAATTTGATTAAGCAATGAATGATAAGTACAGGCTTCTGGTGCAGCTTCAACAATAATGGTCATTACATCGGTAGTAATAGAAAAGTGATCTGTAATGAAAAAAGTATCAAGGTTATAGCGCGAATCTTGATGCAGCGCTGGAGCGCCACCTTTTAAGTCACCAATTTTCATTTGAGTCGCTTGCATATAGCCAACACCATAAAGCACAGCGGTAAAACTTAACACGACAACCGCATACTTTGGTGTTGCAAATTTGGACAAGCTACGCCAAAGGTTTTCTACTTTAGCCTTGTGCTCTGGGTTTTCTTGGGCATTAGATAAGTTGGTATAGGAAATAACCAAAGGCAACAAAATTAAGTTTGTTAAGATAATCACTGCCACACCTAGAGAGGCAGATATAGCTAACTCACGAATAATACCAATATCGATGGCTAATAATGTTAAAAAACCTACCGTATCAGACAATAATGCGATGCCACCTGGCACTAATAGGCTTCTAAATGCTGATGCGGCGGCGGCTTTTGTTGATTGACCATCAAGCACTCTACGCCGCACTGCATTAATCATTTGAACGCCGTGGCTGACACCAATAGCAAACACTAGAAAAGGTACCAGGATCGACATAGGGTCTAACCCAAATCCAATCACTGTAAGCAGCCCCAACTGCCAAATAACCGCCATTAAACTACATAGCAATGGCAAGACAGTTAACGTGATTGATTTAGAAAATAGGTAAACCATAACGGCAGTAATTGCGATAGCAATTAAGAAAAACAGCAAAACCCCTTTGGCACCATCGGCCACATCACCAGCCATTTTGGCAAAACCGATGATGTGAATTTTAATATTTTCATTTTCAAATTGACCACGTAGTTGCGTTTCTAACTGCTGTGCAAAGGCGATAGTATCAAGCGGTTTACCGGTATCAGGGTCAAAATCCATTAATTGAGCTGAAACAATTGCTGCTGAATAATCATTAGCAATTAAGCGGCCCACAATACCTGCTTTTTCAATATTGTCGCGAACAGTATTAAGGCCGAACTCATCGGTTTGAAAGTCAGCAGGAATAACTGGACCGCCCGCAAAACCATCTTCAACCACTTCAGTAAAGCGTGTTGAAGGAGAATAGAGTGATTTAACTTGTGAGCGCTCAACACCGTTAATAAAAAACAGCTCATCGTGCACCTTTTTTAGTGCGTCAAAAAATTCGGGATTAAATATATTACCACTGGTGTCTTCAACCGCGACCATGATCCCATTAGCACCGCCAAAATCTTTTTGGTGTTTGGTATAGGTTTGCATGTAGGTATGCTGAAGTGGAATATTCTTACTAAAAGCCGCATCCATTTTAAGCTGGCTTGCTTGATATCCTAGAAATACCGTGATGAAAATAAATGAAATAATAACCCACATCCGATTACGGAATAAGTGAGTTTCAAAACTATTGACCAGTTTTTCTAACATCTTGTCGGCCCTATTATTATTGTTGTTTTTGTTTTAGTAAAAGTTATTTAGGCAGCTGAAACAGCCCTTTTGAACCCGCAAACCAAATATCGCCCTGCTTGCTTTTGGCTACTGAAACGATGTTTTCACCTTGACGACGTGCCACTATTTCAGCTTTTCCATCATCAACTTTTAAAACAATACCTGCATTTCCTACAAGATATAAATCACCATCATTAACTAAAGCACCGTTAATCGATGATTCAACAGGTAATTCAATTTGTTGCCAAACGTCTAAATCTGATGATGCTTGGAACACATGGCCACGCAAGCCCATTACATAAACATTATTATCGACGGTGATAGCATTAAACATTGAACCATCATAATCAAAATCGACTCGTTCAAAAGAACGTCCCATGTCAGTAGACACCGCAACTAACCCTAACTCGCCAACTAACAACAAACGCTGATCATCTAAGTTAATGACACGATTAAAATGAGGTAGCAAGGCTGCTCTTTCAGACAAGTAAAGCTGTTGATCTTGTTGTTTTAAATCGTTCAAATAAGACACGTCTTCTTCAAACAATAATTCTTGATGAAACTCATCTTGCCAGGTTTTACCACCATCTTCAGTGCGATAGAATAAACCATATGCACCAATTGCTATACCATGTTGCTCAGAGAAAAAACGAACGTCTAGAAAAGGCTTTTCTAACTCGGTCGATTGCATCTGTAAAGACCAGGTCATTCCACCATCATTGGTGTGAATAATAGTTGCATCGTGACCAACTGCCCAGCCTAATGTATCGTTCAGAAAAAAAGCTTTCGTCAATTGGGTGACAACAGGTGTAGAAACTTGCAGCCATTGCTTATCAAATACTAAGACATGACCACGTTGGCCAACAGCGACTAATTTATCGCCTGCATTGACAACATCCGTAATAAGTGATGTTTGAGCAAGCGTTTGAATTTGGACTGTTAAAGGATCAAGTTGTGCATTGACCGAAGCAGTATATAAACATGCACTTAATCCTATCGCGACAGCACTGCGAAGCATGCTAACCTTCATACAAACTTCCTTAAATTTAGGGGCGCAATGCGCCCCTTTTATCTAAAAACTAATATTGAACAAACTAACCTAAATTAACGAATACCCGCACGACGAAGTGCATCAGGGGTAAAGTTAGACTCTGATAGGTTTGCATCAAAGTTATACATACGGCCTTCATTGTCTAAGCCCATCGCCAAATAACGACGAGATTGAAGGTCATGGAATATTTCTAAGGTACTCCATAATGTAGGCACTTCATAATAGTTAATAGTATGTGCTGTGCCGACACGGTATAGCTCATCGCGGTTATCATACATATCAGTTAACGATACCTGCCAAGAATCTTCATCAATGTAGAAAACACGGGTTTTATAAATATGACGCATGCCTTCTTTCAAGGTCGCTTTCACTTCCCAAACACGGTGTTTTTCCCAACGCGCATATTCAGGATTAATATGACCAGGCTTTAAAATTTGATCATATTTAAGCTCACTTGAATGAAGCTTATAATCGTTATAAGGAATAAATATTTCCTTTTTACCGACTAATTCCCAGTTATAGCGAACTGGTGAGCCATTAAACATGTCGAAATCGTCCGTGGTTCTCAAACCATCAGACACTGTACCAGGCGTATCAAAAGCAACGTTAGGTGCCTTACGCACGCGACGTTGTCCTGTGTTATAAGTCCACGCCTGACGCGGTAATGCTTCTTGATCCATGGTTTCTTTTACAAGTAATGCCGTTCCAGCAAGACGTGCTGGCTGTGTTACCACTTGCTTGAAATAAAATAGAGTGTTGGTTTCTTTTAACTTATCTAAAGTAATTTCTGGACGAGTATACTCAAAACGTATTTCTTCAGCATTTTCAACCAGAGTGTATGAACCTCCAGAAGTAGGTGCTGCTTGGCTACGGTAAGTTTCTACATCGACACCACGATAGCGTAATATATGGTTCCAAATTACCTCGAGACCATCATTTGGTAACGGAAATGGCACCCCAATAGTTGCGCCAGAAATACCGTTTCCTTGAGAAATTAATTCCGCAGAAGTAGCATTCACTTTAATGGCATCATAAACATACTGTGGAACTGATGCTGAACGACGAGTTTCATATACATTCATTTGATAGGTATCTGGATACAAATCAAATAGTTTATTCTGACCCGGCGTTAAAAAATCTTTGTACTGTGCCTTATTAGCATTGGTAACAGTAAACAAGATTTTATCATTTGGAAAAGGGTTTAAATGGTGCATTCCTTTTTCATATCCAGCAACCGGCTTAGTAATTCCGCCATCCCACGCTGGAATAGAACCATCTGCGTTACCCGCTTTTTCAGCACCCATAGGCGTTAGGCTTGTACCTAACTTAGCAGCATCAGCTTCTGATACTTTAGCTATGGCAACTGGAGCACCTAGTGCAAAAATAACTGCTGCCGATAATATCGTCAGTTTTTTCATTGTTATTATCCTTTTAAATCGAATACTTGACGTTAAACGAGATATAATCTCTATCTTCCATCGCGTTAGTTGTCCCTACACCACCGAAGAAGCTGTTGTAAGAGAAATCTACGCCCCAACGATTCTGATAATCAAAGTTAAGCCCTAAAGCTACTGACTTTTTACCTTCGGTGAATAAAAACATTGGATCTGGTGTAATCCCGTCAACATCGTGAGAGAAAATAATACGTGGCGCCATGTTAACACCGGCAAATACATTATTAAAATCGGCTTTAGCCACTAAACGATATCCCCAGGCGAAATCAGTTGGGAATGGATTGGTTTCAGGACCATTATGTAAAGCTTGAATAATACCAGTCATATCTGGATTACCACCAGAACGTCCGGTTCCAGGACCATTTAAGCGCAATTCATCAAAACCTGGCATATCGTGAATCCACACACCACCAATTTCGGCCAACATAGTTAAGTTATCTGTTCCTAATGTAGGACCAAATAAGTGTGTCAGTGTCATTTGTGCTTGAGTAGTATCTAGCTGAATAAAGCCATCAACGGTTGCTCCTGGTGCAGCAACATCCATTTGAGATATACCATCTAAATCAGGGCGAAGACCAGCATTAGCTAGCTGTTGAGGCATAGCAGCAAAAAGCAATTCAACGTCATCAATTTGAAGTGGTTCATCTACACGGTGCGCAATTTCACCAGCAACAGACGTATCACCCACTAAAGTATTAAAGCTGAATCCATATAGTTGAATGTCTTCTGGATAGACAATTTGTGCTTTAGTAAAAGTCTCCATACTAAGTAACAATTCACGATCAATTTTACCTTGGCTAGCGGCTAATTTAGCATAATCACCACCAATACCTGCTGCAGTAAAATTAGACGCTGTGCCACTAATAAGTGGACGGCGGCTATGGTAATTCATGTAATATAAACCAAACTCTGTTTCATTTAATTCAGGAGAATAAAAACCTAGTTTAAGGCCGTACTGGCCATCATCACTTGGTGTCGCCTCATCTTGAATTAATGCTACTTTAGTTGAATATGCTGTCATTGCTGAAGCCATTGCAGGATTAAAACCAGTGGCCGCTGCATTGGTATATATTTTCTTATATTCAGATATTAAAAAGTCTAAGTTAATGTCTGGATTAGAGTTAAAGCCTAATTGCGCATTTTGATTATAGCCACCAAAACCGGCAAAATCATTTGTTGCGAAATTAGAACCCGGTGTAGGTACCCAAATTGGTTCCCACTGGTATTGGTAAAAAGCTTCAACATTGAGGTTTTCAGTTAGCCCTAAAGAAGCCCATACCATACCTTGTGGACGGAATGCTTCTTTAAGCTCAGCACCTGGGGCATTAAGGATGTTTAAATCCACAGGGTTTATTACACCAATACCGTGTGGAATTAATGTACTTTCGCCCCAAGAAACAACTTGATTACCGAGTCTGACCGTTAATGGATTTTGGCCGTCATTTAAATCCCAATTAGCATAAACAAAAGCATCTAATAAACGGACATCTTTACATTGCACTTCTGATGCACGATCATCGGCACAAGGATCAAAACTATTACCCGTTAATGGGTCATTAAAATCATAATTACCATCGTTTAATTTGCGATCATAGAAATACATACCACGAACAAACAAACCATAATTTTCATATTTGAGGGATAACTCATGTAATCCCTTTACGATTTCAGAGGTCGTGTCACCTTGTGAGTAAAGTAAATTACTTAAATCGTTATTACTTGAATAAGAGCCTGGTTGAGCCCAAATTTCAGCGGATGTATATTTAGTGTTACTAAATGCAGAATAACCAGACCAATCAAATTGTGGTTGATTAACCTTACCAATTTGGCCTTCCCAGTCACGTTCACCGACACGCCAGCTAGCGCCGACTGTCCAGGTAGAATCGAAAGTACCTTCTACATCGCCCCAGTCAAACGAGGCAGCAGAAGCATTTTGACTCATTCCAAAACACAAAGCCGACATTACCCCCAAAGTAATTGCCGACTTGTTAAATTTTTTCTTAACAATATTCATTTTAGCTTATCTCCGTAACCTGCTGGAATCGTTGTTATAGGAATTTAAACCAACATCTTGTTAGCCCACAGGCAACACCATTGTTACAGTATTTAACCTTGTTGAGCAAGGCCAAAATAAAGAAAATATATAATAAAATTAACGTGGTTAACGAGAATGCTACAACTAGAATGAGTGCTATATTTGAATTGAGTTTAGGGAACCGAAAATGAGTTGATGACAAATAATTAAATACATTTTATTTCAGTAGTTTATTCAAAATTAGTTTGATGGCTTAACATCAAAATCAATAAATCAAACGTTTGAAGTAATTACTCTAACTTAGTTAGTGACTTATATCTACCTTGACTGTCTAACTCCAACTTAAATTGGCCCTTAATACCATTTAGCGTCAAAAAAGGTCTGAAATATTTAGCGTTAATTTGCAAGTGTCGACCTTTAACATCTGTTAAAGCAACAGAATCACTATAACCCTGATAGTATGAAGAAAACTTTATGTAGCTAATATAAATAGAAAAATAAAACTCCACAGGGCCTCCATATAATATTCAGCAATAAAATTAAAAAGAAGGGAGAGTTAACCCCCTTCCGTTTTATTTAGAGTTTAACTGAGCGCTTTATTCACCTTCTCGTAAAGGTCTTTAGATAAGTTAGGCAGATTCTGCAGCGTCATTAATGACTGTTTCATCATTTGCTGCCTGCCGTCATCATACTTCGCAAATTGGATCAAAGGCGTAATCATTCTTGATGCTACCTGCGGATTAGTCTTATTTAGCTTAATCAAAATGTCAGTTAAAAAAGTATAACCTGCGCCATCTTTGCGGTGGAATTGATAAGTATTACCAGAAACAAAAGCACCGATTAATGATCTAATACGATTCGGGTTACTAAAACTGAAGCTATTGTGATGCGTCAACTGCTTAATTGCGTCAATCACATTATCGGTATTGGATAATGCCTGTAACATAAACCACTTATCCATCACTAATGGTGTTGTGAGCCATGTAGATTCGAATGCCTCAAGTAACTCAGCTAAACAATCAAACTGTCCAACAGTTGCAGCTTTAAGAGCAGCAAGACTGTCTGTCATATTAATTGAGTGGTTAAATTGCTCAATTACTAATGGCTCATACTCTTGTGAAACACTCGCAAGCAATAACAATGATGCATTTTTAAATGCACGTTCTGCAGCGTTATCAATAACTGAGAGTTGTCTATATCTTGCTAGTAACTCATCTTGACAAGCTGATGCAATTTCTTCAACAACGAACTCTCTTGCCACTTGCAACGCATCTAAGTCAAGCTTATCAACCTGCTCGATCAGAGAGGATGCAGACGGTAGATTCAATATTTCAGCAACCAAAGCATGATCGAGTGCGGGGTCTAAAATTACACCTCGAAATGCCTCAATAACGCCAGCGTCAACAGACATGACTTGCTTATCTGTTAACAGTGAAACATTGTCCCAAACCGATTGACTAAATAATTGAACTGAGGCTTCCCAACGTGCCACCTCACTTGAAGCAAAGCGCATGATATGAACCAATTGTTCAACGTTAAATGCATACTGTAATTTCACAGGTGCTGAAAAGTCTTGCAAGAGAGAAGCAACTGGCTTCTCACTAAATCCTTCAAAGACAAATTGTTGAGAAGATTTTTTAACGTCCAGTACTTGATTGACAATTGAGCTACCGTCAAGATTAATTAACTCGATGCTAAAAGGAATATGTAGATTTTGACCTTTTATTCCCTGGCTTTCAACAGATTGTTTAATCGTTAAAGTGTATAAACCTGTTGTGTTATCAAATGTATCTTCAACCGCAACTACCGGGGTGCCTGCTTGGGTATACCAACGTCGGAACTGTTGTAAATCATTACCGCTGGCATCTTCCATTGCGTTGACAAAGTCATAACAGGTCACAGCTTGACCGTCATGACGGTCAAAATAACATTTCATTCCAGCTTGAAAACCTTGCTCGCCAAGAATGGTATGCATCATTCTAATCACTTCAGCACCTTTATTATAAACAGTCACTGTGTAGAAATTATTCATTTCTATTACAGATTCTGGTCGAATAGGATGAGACATAGGACCTGAGTCTTCAGCAAATTGCTGATTCTTCATAACCTTAATGGCCTGAATACGATTAACGGCACGTGAACCAATATCAGAGCTAAATTCTTGATCACGAAAAACAGTCAAGCCTTCTTTAAGGCTCAACTGAAACCAATCACGGCATGTCACACGGTTACCAGTCCAATTATGAAAATACTCATGCCCCACAACAGATTCGATGCCATGATAATCCTCATCAGTAGCACTCGCTTTGTCAGCAAGCACATATTTTGTGTTGAATACATTGAGACCTTTATTTTCCATTGCGCCCATGTTGAAGAAATCAACAGCAACAATCATATAAATATCAAGATCGTACTCTAACCCAAACCTGTCTTCATCCCACTTCATTGATTTTTTAAGTGATGCCATAGCGTGAGCAGATTTATGTAAATTACCTTTATCAACAAATACCTGTAACTTCACATCGCGGCCAGATTGAGTAATAAAGTGATCTTCAAGCATATCAAAATCACCTGCAACCAATGCAAACAAATAGCTTGGTTTTGGGAACGGGTCTTGCCAACGGACAAAGTGACGGCCAGAGCGCGGCATTTCGCCTGTTTCAATTAGGTTTCCATTGCTCAATAAATAAGGGAATTGAGCTTTATCAGCTTCGACTCGAACTGTGTAGGTCGCTAACACGTCCGGGCGGTCCAAGAAATAAGTAATACGTCTAAAGCCTTCTGCTTCACATTGTGTGCAATATGCTCCATCAGACATATATAATCCTTCAAGGCTGGTGTTTGCTTCAGGATCTAACGCGGTCGTAATTTCTAATTCAAACTCTGTCTCATCTGTAACAACCACTAATTGACTTTCAGTTTGACGATATTCACACGCTTTACCATTTAATTTCACCGAAACCAAGTTGAGCTGTTCACCATCTAATATCAAATCTAATTGGTGTGAGTTAGTGCGCGTTATCTTACTCAGTGCTATCACCTTAGTATTCTCACCATCTAAAATCACATTCAGATCAATATGACTAATAGTAAAAGTTGGTGCGGTATAATCTTTTAAATGCTTAACCTGAGCTTCAGACATTGTATTTCCTTGCATAATTTATATTTTTATAACAAAAAACGCGCAAATGCGCGTTTTTAATATATTTTTTTAGCTAGAGAGTTGGTGCTTTAGCTAACTTTTTCGCGTCTACCATATCCAGCATAATTAAGGCTGTTTCATCTAAGAATGGATCTGGGACTTTAGCATCTTTGTCGTCTTCAATATCATCTAAAGACTTAACCACCTGTAGCCCGTCGCTGACACGACGTTTATTAGTACGATCTAATGCACGTTTTTCATCGTCTTCACGTGATTTTATTCGTGTACTTTCCACTAAAGATATTGTTTTATCATTATGATGCTTTTTGAATTCTGCAATATCTTCATAGATATAGCCAAACTCTACGTCAGCACTTATACGCTGTCTATGCTTAGTATCAAGTTGAGTAACTAATTCAGGGAATATACTACCAAGTGCACCGTATTGAGCTACAGGAACCTTGTCCCAAGGCAGCGCATTTTTCTCTTCTGACTCACCATATTCACCGGCATCTAGTGCACTCGGGAACAAAATGTCAGGAGTCACGCCCTTAAGTTGGGTACTACCGCCATTAATACGATAAAACTTAGCAATGGTGTACTGTACATGGCCAATAGGCTTGTCATACATATCATAAATACGACCTAGGCTTTTATGCTGCTGAACCGTTCCCTTACCAAATGTTGATTCACCTACAATCAGTGCACGTTCGTAGTCTTGTAAAGCTGCAGCGAAAATTTCTGATGCTGATGCACTGTAGCGGTCAACCATCACTGAGAGTGGGCCGTCATAAGTACTTCTACCATCATTATCGCTATTTTGGTTTACTCGA
The DNA here is from genome assembly GCF_020511155.1 of Shewanella glacialimarina. Classification (NCBI taxonomy): domain Bacteria; kingdom Pseudomonadati; phylum Pseudomonadota; class Gammaproteobacteria; order Alteromonadales; family Shewanellaceae; genus Shewanella; species Shewanella glacialimarina. Next base: position 2,456,424 of record NZ_CP041216.1, read on the forward strand.
CCATTGGCATCACGAATTTGCACAACAGGTCCTGCATCGATAAACAATCCAGTGAGTAATGTGGCTTCAGTGAGGGCACCACCGCCATTACCACGTAAGTCAATAACCACACCTTCGACTTCAGCTTCTTTCAACTTCGCCAATTCTTTAGCTACATCTTCAGATAGGTTCATATAAAAGCCAGGAATTTGAATAACGCCGACTTTACGATGAGCAAACTCACCTGCGCTAGGCTCAATTACTTTAGAATTGGCTGCACGATCTTCTAAACGAATTTTGTCTCGAATAATGGTCACATCAAAAGGTTTAGCATTGGCGCCACCTTTTTTAGGCAAAATCTGCAGCACAACTTCACTGCCTTTAGGCCCTTTAATAAGCTCAACAACATCATCTAAACGCCAACCGATAACATCAACAATGTCTTTACCTTTTTGGCCAACACCAACGATTTTATCTTCCGGTGACAGCTTTTCACTTAATGCAGCTGGACCACCTGCAACCAAACTTTTAATGACGGTGTAGTCATCGTCCATTTGTAAAACAGCACCAATACCCTCAAGACTTAGGTTCATCTCCATTTGGAATCGCTCGGCATTGCGTGGCGATAAATAACTGGTGTGTGGTTCGACAGTTCTAGCAAAGGCATTCATAACAGTTTGAAATACATCTTCACTATTAGTTTGACTTAGACGTTTAATCGCATTGTCATATCGCTTGGTTAAGATTTCAACAATCTCATCCCATTTTTTGCCCGTTAACTTGAGATTTAACGCATCATATTTAACACGTTGACGCCATAACTCATTAAGCTCAGCGTCATCTTTTGGCCATGCTGCATCTTTACGATCGAATTCATAAGCGTCACCTTCTTTAGCAAAATCGAATTCTGCTTGTAACAAAGTCAAAGCATAGGCAAAACGCTCGTAACGACGAATCTGCAGTAAATCAAACATTTTATATGCAGGTGATATATCACCCGCTTTTACCATGTCATCAAACTGACTTTTATATTGGTCAAAGTTATTAATATCTGCTTGAGTCAATACATTGCGGCGATAATCGAGCTGCTCTAAAAATCGTGAGTATATCTGTTCTGAAAAAGCATCATCAAGGTCAAAACGATGATAATGCGCACGAGTAAACAAATTTGTCACTCGCTTGCTCGCAGCCTGATGTTGAGGCTCTTGGGCTAGTTTGGGTAACTCGCTGATTTGAATCGTTGGTGAAATTGCCCATGCAGAAAATCCGACGAATGCACAAGCAATTGACGCGGCCAATGTAAGTTTTCGCATCAACAAGTTACTCCTTTAAATTTTATAATAGTATGTGGGCTACACGTACTTTGATGCTCAAGCCAGAATCTAACTGAACATGGACATCTTCTTTCTTAATGTCGGTAATCGTTCCAGCAACTGGCGATGCACCTAATTTCACGTTTACACGTTGGTTGGTGGATAAATCTTCCATTTTTGCAGGTACTAGATTAACAACCGGCGCAGCCACTATAACTGGGCGCTCTTTTTTAGCTTCTGGACGAGCTTTGGGAACCGCTTTCTTAGCAGGTTTTTTAGCAGCAGGCTTGGGCGCTAGAGCTTGACGTTTAGCTTTGGCTTTATCTTGGCTCTCTTTCAACGTGGCTTGAGCATGATCAATATGCTCTTGCTCTAAGGCGCCACATTCATTGCCGTCTAAATCAACACGCTGCACACCAACTTTAACACCTTTAAGGTATCTCCAGCTGCTAGTGTAACGACGTAAAGCAACACGAAGTTGTGTTTTACTAACCCTAGAATCATCAGCTAACCGTTCAGCCAAATCTTGAAATAAACCAATTTTTAATGGCTTTGTGTCGCCCTCTGCAATAAAGCATGCAGGAAAGGTTTCATATAAAAACGCTAAAATTGCGTTGGTGTCGGTCAACTTGTCTGTTGATTCCATTTTTACTTCCACGTTAAATAAGGGGACTAAATCGGCAGATATAAATAAGCCTGTAGTCGTTCATCTTTTGCTAAGTTTTTCAGTTTACTGACACTTAGCCTACAAATTAGCATTAACAGCCGTTTTGCTAAAGCCTCTGAAACAAACTCTAACAAATTTTCAGCTATTTACACTAGCATCTATTTGGCTTTTCACAGATATGTGAATGCTCAAGCAGGCTATTATAAAGCTCACAGCAGCGATTGCGACAATCATTTACTATTTTTTGCCTGCAATTTAATCAAATAGGCAAGTTTCAAACTGTTTTACCAGTAATTCAATCCCATCTTGATCATCTTGGTCAAAACGATGGAGTGATGGGCTGTCTATATCAAGTACCGCAATGACCTTACCATTTTGGCGAACGGGTACAACGATTTCTGAATTACTAGCTGAATCACATGCAATATGTCCTTCAAACTGATGAACATCTGCTACTCTTTGGGTCTGATTTAGTGCAGCGGCCGTACCACAAACGCCTTTACCCCAAGGTATTCTGGTACAAGCTACTTTACCTTGAAACGGGCCAAGTACAAGTTGCTCACCTTTAGTAATATAGAAACCAGCCCAGTTTAAATCATCTAGATTGTCGTTTATTAATGCAGAAAAATTTGCCATTGCAGCAATAATATCGTCCTCACCTGCCATTAAGGCTTCCACTTGACGAGTTAACGTTCGATAAAACTCAACTTTCATTGTAATTCCTTGATCCCAAAATATTACTTTGACTAATTTAACCCATAGGTTAGCAGTAGTTTTTATTATTTGAAATTAATCTTGTTTAACGACCTTTTTCTTTTGCTTTGTTTCTGCAGGTGTAGCCGCTTTAACAACACCACGAAGCACATTGGCTAACTCGTCTTTATTATTCGCTAAATAGAAAGCGAGTTGTTCGCAGGTACTATCATCTAAATTAGCATCAGAAGCTGCTAGAAATGGTACTAAATTATCGACTATATCGAGCATTTTGTCGTAAGCATCGGCCTCTTTCTTCGATGTGAAAGTCATTTTCTCAACCCCTTCTCTTACCACGACAAATTGAGTAATCACTGCCATGAACGTATCTCCACTGTTTTTATATACAGTGCCAAGATTGACATAGTTAAAGGGTAATACGCAATAGTCATTAACATAATAATTGACTTGTTTTATGATTTTGTTCGATTTTGCTCATTAAATTTTTAAATGTCGTATAATATAAGCAGCTTAATGATAAGGAAAATTTAAATAATAAACATAATGCCAGAGCCTAAGCTATTTAAAGCAGTCATTCTTTGTCGCTCATGCGATTTAGTTATTCGTAAGCGCGCATTGCCTTCTAATGTCAGGGCGCTGTGTCCGCGATGCGATACAGCACTGTATGACACACCCTATTGCTCTATAAACGGTCTTTTAGCTTTATGTATCACTTCACTTATTTTATTTTTACCTGCTAATTTGTTACCTGTACTTGAAATTAACTTTTTAGGCAGTATTCGTACCACCACCGTTTTTGAATCTGCTGTAGCGGTATGGGAACAGGGATACTGGATTGTAGGTTTAGCCGTCATAGCATCTGCGGTTGCCGCGCCTGCGTTGTTAGTCTTATCTATTCTATTTCAAGTGTTAATTATAAAGTTTAATTTAACCTCTTCTTTTTGGCAGCAAACGTTCCGCAGCCTACTCAAAAATCATGGCTTGCTTTCTCAATTAACAATGCTTGAAATTTATGTGATTAGTTTTTTAGTCTCAGCATTTCAACTATCTGACTTTTCTGATGTTTATTTCGGCATGGGAACATTAAGCTTTTGTTTATTATTCTTATCTATCCTATTTTTACAGCGTGAATATAATCTTGAGCATATGTGGAGTTTTGTGAATGACTGATAATAATCAAGTCACTCATGCGACTTTGCCACAAGCAGAAGTTGAATCAGCTAATCAATTAACCTCTTTAGCGCCTCAGGGGCAGAAAATGGGGGTGTGTTTATGTCTGGTGTGCAAAAAAGTTAATCCGATAACTGAGCAAAATTGTAGTCGCTGTCATTCACGGTTGAATACCAGAAATTATGCTAGTATTCAACAAAGTTGGGCTTTATTGGTCACGGCAACCATTCTGCTGGTCCTCGCGAACATTTACCCCATTACCTTATTAACCAATCGTGGTGTAGTGACTAACGACACAATATTTAGCGGCATTGCACATCTTGTGCATTTAGGTCTTTACCCGATTGCCATCATAGTTTTTACTGCCAGTATTCTCGTACCTTGGCTTAAAATATGTGGATTAGGGCTGTATTTATGTGCCATCAGTTTTAATATTCCTATTTCTAAACGGAAAATGATGATCGGTTTTCACATAATTGAATGGATTGGGCGCTGGTCAATGTTAGATCTATTTGTTATCTCACTCACTGTGGCATTAGTGAATATGGGCCAACTATTAGATGCAAAACCCGCCCCTGCTGCAACTGCCTTTGCATTAGTAATATTACTCACACAACTCGCAGCAAAAGTGCTGGACACTCGCTTACTTTGGGACCGCTTGGAAACTCATAATGACGCAAATTGAATCGCCAAAAGTTGTAAAGAAAAAACTATTTTCTCCTATCTGGTTACTTCCTATTGTTGCTTTAGTACTTGGCGCTTGGCTTGGAATTAAAAGTATTAAAGAATCAGGTATAGAAATAAATATCCACTTTCCGAGTGCTGCAGGCATTGATATTGGTAAAACCTTAGTAAAATATCAAGGGTTAGCAGTGGGTAAAGTCACAGATGTCAGCATTGATGAAGATCTTAATGGCGTAAATGTAAAAGTCATTATGGATTATCGTGCAGATCCTTTTTTGAACAAAAACACCCAGTTTTGGTTAGTTAAACCCAAAGCCAGTATTACTGGTGTTGAAGGGCTTGAAACACTATTTTCGGGTAATTATATTGCCATTCAACCTGGAGATGGTAAATCACGCACTAATTTTGAAGCACAGCGAGAAGCACCAGCTATAACTCCTGGTAGTGAAGGTATGGTTATTGAGCTTCATACCGATAAACTTGGCTCTATTGATGTAGGTTCATCTATCTTTTATCGACAAATACCCGTTGGTAGTATTGTTGGTTATCGATTATCAGGTAGCTCAAATGTTATTATTAGCGCCTTTATTCAGGAGCAATATTCGCATTTAGTCCACTCTGACTCTCGCTTTTGGAATGCATCTGGCCTCAGTATTGATGCCTCATTATCTGGGGTCAAAATCAATACCGAAAGTCTTGCTTCAATTCTAGCGGGTGGCATTAGTTTTAATACCGGCAGTGAAACCACTCAAGCTGAGAATGGGGATATTTTTAGTTTATTTGAAGACGAAGAGCATGCCAATGGCGGTTTAGTGTTTAATCTGCACTTACTGAATGCCGAGGATATTAGCGAAAATGCGAGCTTGGTTTATAGGGGCGTTACTGTCGGTAAAGTTGAAAAACTTGCTTTAACTGACACAGGAGTATCGTTACAGGCTGCAATTGAATTGCAATATCGCTCATTATTAGCAGCGGATTCTCGATTTTGGATCGCCGGTGCGGACATTTCTTTTGCTGGAGTGAAGAATCTATCACGCCTAGTGACAGGCAATGTGATTAATATTTTACCTGGCACCTCCTCTGCAGCAATACCTTCAAGTTATCCGCTTGAAACTAAGGCCCCAGATCTACTAAAACAGCAGAAGTTATTAATAAACTTAACCTCAGACTCACACACTGGTATGAGTATTGGAGCCCAGGTCAGGTATAAACAACTACCAATAGGTAAAATTATTTCGACCCAATTGACTGAAGATTTTAGTGCGGTTAAGTATCAGGCTGAAATTTATCCCGAATTTAAATCACTTATTACTCAAGGAAGTTTTTTTGTAAGCGAACAGGCAATCAAATTAGACGCATCCTTAGATGGGGTTAAATTTGAAACACGTGATTTAACAACATTACTTGAAGGAGCAGTAACATTAGTCCCCAGTCATGCTAAGGAAACCGTCAAGTCAGGTAGTTCATTTACCATTTATACTAGTATTGATACAGCTCAGCAGTTATTTGCTGAACAACAAAAAATTAAATTGACTATTGTAAGCCAAGATGGAGCAGGCTTAAGTGAAGGTGCTCCAATTTATTACAAAAAAATGCCTATAGGCAAGATTACAAAAATGGAGTGGCAAGCAAAAGGAGATTTATTTGCATTGCATTTATCTATTGAGCAGCAGTTTAAGCAATTACTACAACCTAGGACGGTATTCTGGCGTAATGATGCTGTGACAGTGAATGCAAGTTTGGCTGGTGTCAAAATTGACGTTGCACCGCTTGCAGGGGCAATTAAAGGCAGTATTTCACTCGGTTTTATTGATGATGAGCTATTTCGAACAGTTGATACTAAAACGTTATCAACACAAGACAAGATAGTATTTAATAATCAACTTTTTGACAATCAACATTTAGCCTTAACTCAGGCCAAACCGATTTCTATTGTTCTACCGGCCAATGCTAAAATTGAATCTAACTCCCCTATCCGCTTTCGTGGTCATCAAATAGGTGAAGTGAAGCAGGTTAAGTTAGCCAAGGATTTATCTCAACAGCATGCCACGGCTTATTTATATGGAGAGTATGCTAAGCACTTTAGTAAACAAGATTCTGAATATTTTGTTGTTGAAGCACAAATCTCGCTTGCTGGTATAAAAAATGTTGATACGCTAATCACGGGTGCATATATTGGTGTATTGCCGGGGGCATCTAATATTACTAGCGACCAGTTTGAAGCAAAAATGGCTGTTCGCTATGATGCTAACCGCCCTAAAGATGCCGTTAGCTTTACCTTAATCGATAATCAATTGGGGTCAATTAAAGTCGGCACGCCTCTATTCTTCAGAGGTATAGCTATCGGCCAAATCGATGCTTACGAGCTATCAAGTACAGGCCAACAAGTCACTATGTTTACTCATATCCGTCAAGAGTATGCTCACCTTGTTAATACCAGCAGCCAGTTTTGGGATGCATCAGGAATTAAGCTTGAAGTAGGTATTTTTTCAGGAGCACAAATTGAAACAGGTTCTCTTGAAACTCTACTGTCAGGAGGAATTTCAGTAGCGACCAAGGACATCACAACTGATTTAAATAAGATTTCACCCTCAACTGAGTTTTTGCTACAAAACAGCATGGATAAAGAATGGCAAGAGTGGCGCCCAGCTCAAGATAAGTAAATCGGGCTTGTTATATTGTTTTAAAGGCGAAGTAATTATTTTACTTCGTCTTTTTTATAAATTAACAATTCTATCAATCAAACAGATTATTGGTTAATTGGATAGACCAGATTACCGTGCTTTACTGATATACTCGTTATAAAATTAAACCTAGGCATTCAGCATATCTATTATTAACAATGATATGTGACACTTTATGAAACTGCTAAAACCTTTATTTGATAATAATCGCCGCTGGGCTGAGCGTATTAATCAAGAAGATCCAACCTTTTTCCAAAAACTGGCCAATCAACAGAATCCTGAATACCTTTGGATTGGGTGTTCCGACAGCCGTGTTCCATCCAATCAAATTATTGATTTGATGCCGGGTGAAGTCTTTGTCCATCGTAATATTGCCAATATGGTAATCCATACCGATCTTAACTGTTTATCCGTCTTACAATATGCGGTGGACGTTTTAAAAGTTAAGCATATTATGGTCGTTGGGCATTATGGTTGTGGTGGTGTAAAGGCGGCTATGCAAAATCAACGTCTTGGTTTAATTGATAACTGGTTAGGGCATTTACGCGACATCCATCGTATTCATCAAGATGAATTAACCGGTTTAAATGAAACCGCGCGTTTTGACCGTCTTTGTGAACTAAACGTCATCGAGCAAGTGGCTAACGTTACCACATCCACAATAGTCCAGGAAGCTTGGGATAGAGGTCAAAATGTCTCTGTTCATGGCTGGATTTATGGAATTAATAATGGATTATTAACCGATTTAGGTGTGACGGCCGATCATGATACCGCATTAAGAACCTAGTTCACATTACCCTATTAGCAATCCGATTTTAATATAAGCACAATTTATATTCTTTATAAGTTACTCTTCACTGAATGCAACTTTAACAGAGTAACTTTCTAAAAAAGTCGATGCGTAGGATACAAAATCTTGTATGTATATGCCATTTTATAGTTTCTTACCTTGTCACTTCAGTTGAATATGTTAGTGAATAACAAAAAGCCTCATTGATTTATCAAAGAGGCTTTTATATTTCGGCTTTAAAGTTTGAAGCCATTTTCAATAACAATGAACAGTGCTTGAGCAAATTGAAACATTACTAACGCACCGAAAAACAACATCACTAACGAGTAAATTCTACTTTTATTATTATCATTACGCCTAGGCGCCATAGTCGTACTTTCCCAAGCACTTACCCTCAATAACCATGTCACTAATGATTACTGAGGATTAATTGTATCTGTTAACCAATAACGGCTAAACCACCCATATATGGACGCAATACTGCAGGCACTGTAATAGTACCATCTGCATTTTGATAATTTTCTAATACTGCCACTAAAGTACGTCCAACCGCTAAACCAGACCCATTTAATGTATGTAATAAGGCAGGCTTATTATCCACTTTATTACGATATCTAGCCTGCATTCGACGGGCTTGGAAGTCCTTCATATTTGAACAAGAAGAAATCTCGCGATAAGTATTTTGTGCAGGTAACCACACTTCAATGTCGAATGTTTTACTTGCGCCAAAGCCCATGTCACCAGTACACAATATAACTGTACGGTAAGGTAGTTCGAGCGCTTCTAAAATACTTTCAGCATGTTTAGTTAACTCATCTAATGCGGCCATTGAATGGTCTGGGTGAACAATTTGCACTAATTCAACTTTATCAAATTGGTGCTGACGAATTAAACCTCGGGTATCACGACCGTATGAGCCTGCTTCACTTCTGAAACACGCTGTTAAAGCCGTCATTTTTATCGGTAATTCGGCTTCATCAACAATCGTGTCACGCACCAAGTTAGTTAGCGGGACTTCGGCTGTTGGGATCAAAGATAAGCTTTGTGCTTCTTCAGTTGCAGGCTTGGTGTGAAATAAATCTTCACCAAACTTAGGTAACTGGCCTGTGCCTAATAAGCTGTCTTCGTTGACCAATAACGGTACATATGTTTCGATATATCCATGCTCATTGGTGTGTAGATCTAGCATAAATTGACCTAGAGCACGATTTAAACGGGCTATTTGACCACGCATGATAATAAAACGTGAACCGGTAATTTTAACCGCACTTTTAAAATCTAACCCGCCTAATGACTCACCTAAATCAATGTGGTCTTTTATCTCAAAATCAAAAACGTTAGGTGTACCCCAACGTCTAACCTCAAGGTTATCGTTTTCATCTGCACCATGTGGAACAGCATCATCAGGTAAGTTAGGTAAGCTCATTGCAATTAAGTTTAACTCTTGCAATAACGCGGTTAGTTCCGTTTTCTTAGCGTCTAACTGGGCACCTAAATCACCTACTTGCGCCATGATCGAACTGGTATCTTCACCACGAGCTTTTGCTTGACCTATCGACTTAGACATCGCGTTACGAGAAGCTTGTAGCTCTTCTGTTTCAACTTGTAGCGTTTTCCGCTTATCTTCTAATGTGGATAGGTGTTTTACATCTAAAGTAAAACCTCGGGTAGCTAATCGCTCAGCTGTGACTTCTAGTTCGTTACGCAAAAATTTTGGATCTAGCATGTTGTTAGTTCTTTTTAGTTAAACGCGTGAAAAAATCAGTTGCTGACCTAAATACACCATGAATAAACACAGTGATACATTCAGCAACACATTAAGCATACTTTTAAACCATAAACCCTGCTGCATCAGCAATAAGGTTTCATTGGAGAAAGTAGAAAAGGTAGTTAATGCCCCAAGTAAGCCGACACCAACGAGTGACTTTACCTCAGGACTTAAATGGCTTAGCTGCCCAAGGGCATAAACTATTCCCATTAAAAACGATCCTAATACATTGACCAACAGTGTACCAAAAGGAAAACTGCTTCCAAATACTTGGATCATAAAAATTGAAATAAGATAGCGTAAAACAGCACCAATTGACCCACCTAACGCCACGAAAAGAATATTAGTCATAACGTTTACGCCCACTTTGATAATTTCGCTGCTCAAGACTGGCTAATTTATCTTGGATGCGTTTTTCAAAACCGCGGTCTGTAGGTTGATAAAAATGGCTGTTGTGCAAAGATTGAGGCAAATAATTCTCGCCCGCAGCAAATGCACCAGGCTCATCATGGGCATAGCGATATTCTTCGCCAAAACCAATATTTTTCATTAATTGAGTCGGAGCATTACGCAAATGGTTGGGCACAGGTTCATGGCCAGTTTGTTTTGCAAGCTCTCTGGCTTGTTTAAATGCGGTGTAAACAGCATTACTTTTAGGCGCGCTGGCTAAATAAAGTACCGCTTGGGCTATAGCACGCTCTCCTTCAGCAGGGCCTAAGCGATGAAAGCAATCCCATGCATTTAACGCAACTGTCATTGCCATAGGATCGGCATTACCAATATCCTCAGATGCAATAGCAAGAAGACGCCTAGCGACATATAAAGGGTCGCCGCCGCCCTCAAGAATACGACAAAACCAATATAAAGCAGCATCTGGTGCTGAGCCACGAACAGATTTATGTACTGCAGAAATTAAATCGTAAAATTGATCGCCATTTTTGTCATACCCTGCCACTTGATGGCCGGCAACTTGGGTGAGCATATCAAGAGTAAATTCGCCCTTATCTGCAACTAAATCACTCATTAACTCAATTAAGTTAAGCGCTTTTCGGGCATCGCCATCACATATTTGAGCCAGTGATTTAGCGACCTTATTAGATAATTGAAGCTGCCTTTTACCCAATCCACGCTCATCATCCATTAATGCTTGCTGAGCTATTTGAATAATCTCGTCATCGGCTAACCGATTAATAAGATAAACGCGCGCGCGTGATAATAAAGCATTATTGATTTCAAAAGAGGGATTTTCAGTGGTTGCCCCAATAAAAATCACCGTACCATCTTCAATAAAAGGTAAAAATGCATCTTGCTGACTTTTATTGAATCGATGTACTTCATCAACAAACAACAATGTGCGTTGACCACGACTTTGAGCAATTGCTTTGGCTTGCTCAATAGCAGCACGGATGTCTTTTACACCTGATGTCACCGCAGAAATACGTTCAACGTGGGCATTAGCATAATGGGCAATAATTTCGGCCAAGGTGGTTTTACCGGTTCCGGGTGGCCCCCACAACAACATTGAATGGGCACGATTAGCCTCTAATGCTTTACGTAAGGGTTGCCCTTCACCTAATAGATGTTTTTGACCTATGTATTCGCTAATTTCACGCGGCCGCATTCTCGCCGCAAGAGGGCGAAAATCAGGGGCGAAATCAAAACCGAGATTTGCCACCTTAAGTTATTGGATCTGCTTTAAACGTTGATCGTCAATATCAACATTTTCAGGAATGGCAAACTTAAATAATGTTTTTTCAGATGGCGAAACAGGACGTTGCTCTGTCAGCATAAACTGACTTAAATTGCCTTGCTCATCGGTTAAATCAAACGCCGACAGTTGCTTACCTTTAAAACACACAGCAACCGCCACAACATTACCACGGGCTTCTTTAGGTGAAATATTAAAACAATTAGCTTTGTTACCCGCCTTAGCCACATTATATTGCGACCATGTAGCTTCATCACGATGAACTAACAGCGCTATCGGTGAAGCATCGACCGCTTGTGATACATCCATCACAGTGACTTCTTCTGCAAATGGATTATATATCCATACACTGAGGCCATCGGCTACAATCAATGATTCATCAGGTTCAGTTAAGTGCCAATAAAATTTATTCGGGTAAGACAAAGCGAAAATACCGCTACCAGATTGAATAAGCTTTTGATTTACATCAGTTACTTTCTGTTCAAACTTAGCGTGTAAGTTGTCAATATTAGTGAGCTTGGCTCGCAGTGCATTGGCATCGTCAGCCATTACACTGTGGCTGCTTAATAAAGCCATTACTGTCGCTGCAATCATGGTCGTGCGCATAAATAGCATACAAATTCCTACTAATTTCTTGGTGGCGGTGGCGCCAATACTTCACGATTTCCGTTATGCCCTTGCGAGCTAACAATCCCTTGCGCTTCCATTGATTCAATAATTCGTGCTGCTCGGTTATAACCAATTTTGAATTTACGTTGCACACTTGAAATAGACCCTCGTCGAGTTTCTGTGACAAACGCAACCGCATCATCATAAAGTGCATCTAACTCATCATCTGAGTCACCGGTCTCACCAGGTAAAAGCACTTGTTCTCCATCTGAGATACCGTTCAAAATTTCTTGAACATATTGAGGCTTACCACGCTCGCACCAATCGGCAACCACTTTATGAACTTCATGATCATCAATAAAAGCACCATGGACGCGATTTGGTACACTTGTACCTGGCGGTAGATATAACATGTCGCCCATACCCAATAAGGTTTCAGCGCCTTGTTGATCTAAAATGGTTCTAGAGTCGATTCGAGACGATACCTGGAATGCGATTCGAGTGGGTATATTAGCTTTAATCAAACCAGTAATAACATCTACCGATGGGCGCTGGGTGGCCAAAATAAGATGAATACCGGCAGCTCGAGCTTTCTGGGCTATACGAGCAATCAGTTCTTCCACTTTTTTACCCACTATCATAATCATATCGGCAAATTCATCGACCACAACTACAATTGCAGGTAATTTATCTAATGGCGGAGCTTCATCCAGCATGCTTTCAGACTGCTTCCAAAGCGGATCCGGAATATATTCCCCTCTGGCTGCGGCTTCTTTAATTTTGATGTTGTAACCTTTTAAATTACGCACCCCTAAAGCCGACATCAATTTATAACGACGTTCCATTTCGCCCACACACCAACGCAGTGCATTGGCGGCTTCTTTCATATCGGTTACCACTTCACACAGTAAGTGTGGGATGCCTTCATAAACTGACAATTCAAGCATCTTAGGATCGATCATAATAAAGCGCACGTCATCAGGACCAGACTTATACAATAAGCTGGTGATCATCACGTTTACGCCTACTGATTTACCCGAGCCTGTGGTACCCGCTACCAATAAGTGTGGCATCTTACCTAAATCGACAATGACAGGCTCGCCGGAAATATCCTGGCCGAGCACCATAGATAAGGTTGATTTACTGTCTCTAAAAGCATCGCTGTCTAATACATCTCGCATGTACACAGTTTCACGGAACTTGTTAGGTAACTCTATACCGACATAGGCTTTACCTGGAATAACTTCCACAACACGGACATTTTCTGACAATAATGAGCGCGCTAAATCTTTTGACAAATTAGTGATTTTTGAGGCCTTCACTCCCGGTGCAAGTTCGAGTTCAAAACGTGTCACAACAGGGCCAGGATACACACCTACAACGTTAGCGATAATATTAAAATCGGCTAACTTCATTTCCACTAATCGCGCAACTTGCTCTAATTCTTCTTCACTAATCGGGTTTTTCTTTCTATCTGGCACATCTAATAAACTGATACTGGGCAATAAAGTCATCGGTTTTTTGGCTTGTTGAAGTGTTTGACCATCAATAAGCACAATGCCATCTACAATTTTGGCTTCTTTTTTAGGTTGCTGTTGAGCAACTAACGCACCAGTAGAATGTACTGGTGTAAATTCGATGTCATCATTAGATTCATCTAAATCATCGTCAAGATCATCATCCAAATCATCAATAGCCGAAAAACTCGGGGTTCTGACTTCATCGTCTTCAGACCAAGAGGTAAAAGACGGGTCTAAATCATTAATGTCCTGTTGGAACATTTTAGGTTCCAAGCGTTCATCATCGTCATCTTCATTTATTTCAGACTCAACTTTAGGCTCAAGCGGCTCAGGTTTTATTTTACGACTAAAAATACTGCGCTTTTTCTCTATTGTTGGTGTTGGACTATCTTCATCAGTTGATGACTTGTCAGCATCAAATACGTTAGAAGTTTTTTGATTTAATTCAGAATGTGATTTATCTGCTTTAAGTAAACTTTGGATATTTCGTGATGAAGCGGTTTTCTTTTCATCAACATTAGCGGTAAAAGAATGTGACAACTCATCGTCAAACCCACTGTCACGGCGTTGCTTAAACTTATCTACAACAGACATAAAACCACGTGTATCTTCGGTTTCACGTTCACGTTTGAACACTTTCGGTAATTGCCATATCTTCTTTACTAACCAAATAACGCCACGGCCAAGCAATTCAATAATCGTTAGCCAGCTAATTCCTGTGGCGAGGGTAAATCCCGCACCGATAAAACACAGTAATAATAACGTGGTACCTAATATACTAAAATAAGGCAGCATGGCTTGACTAATGACATCACCCGCGACTCCACCGGCAGAAAAGACATAAATGTCATCGACATTCATGCTCACCATAGCAGCAAGCGCGAGTACCATTAACATGAAACCAATAATACGCAAACCTACTGAAAAATAATCCACCTCAAGCAATCTATGCGAGCGGTTAAAAAAGAACCATCCGGTGGCAGCAATAATGACCGGAATGGTGTAGGCGATAAAACCAAAAAAATAAAATAAAACATCAGCAGTCCATGCGCCAACAGCGCCGGTCCAATTGTGTATTTCACCTTGAAAATGCGATTGACTCCAACCCGGATCATTCGGGCTAAAGCTAGACAACGCCAACAGAATGTAGGTGGCGACCATACAGCAAAGAATTAAACCGCCTTCAAGCAGTCGCTGCAGTCCACTGAGTGTTTTTAAATTGTTTCCCTGAGTCAAAGGAATCATCCATAAAAAATTAGAGAGATTAATATTACAGAATATAACAGAATTAGTCTGTGTTATCAGTGATTATGCACTGAGTACGACATAAGCTCAATTGAATGTGAATAGGATTTAATCGCTTGAATTAAGGAATGATTAAGAATGGATAATTAATAAACAGAATTAGCCAGTTCGACGACTAATTCTGTTACTGTTTCTTTTTCTGACTCACTAATGTAGTACGTCATCTTAACGTGAAATCAATAATAACGATTAATCCACCAATAAATTTAGGGCAACTTTATTGGTTTGCTTAACTTCTTCCATCACCACGTATGTACGTGTATCAGAAACTGAAGGTAGTTTAAGCAGAGTTTCGCCCAATAAACGACGATAAGCAGACATATCGGGTACCCGCGTTTTAAGCAAATAGTCAAAGTCGCCGGAGACTAAATGACACTCTTGAATATCATCGAGTAGTTGAACCGCTCGATTAAAACGATCAAAAATATCGGGTGTATCACGATTTAAGGTGATTTCAACAAATACCAATAAAGATGCACCCAAATAGTGTGGATTAACTAATGCCGTGTACCCATTTATATATCCTTGTTTTTCAAGACGTTTAACCCTTTCTAAACAAGGTGTTGGGCTAAGACCAACACGTTTAGACAGTTCGACATTTGAAATACGACCATCCACTTGGAGTTCATTCAAAATGTTTCTATCAATCCGGTCCAAATCTTTTATTGAATAGTTTTTATTGTTAGCCATATTTTAAACTCTAATTTAACACTTAAACGACATTTGTATCTTTTTATTATCAAACTTCAGCAGGATAAACTACTTAAGCAGTACTATACTAGAGTTCTCTGAAACAAGCACGTTCAGGGTAAATAATTAATAATAAAATTACTCGTCTATCCTACGAGTACAATTCTAATCGAGGCTCAAAAATGATTATTGGTGTTCCAACAGAAATCAAAAACCACGAATACCGTGTTGGCATGGTTCCTTCAAGTGTTCGTGAATTGACTATCAAAGGTCATGATGTTTTTGTTCAATCTGATGCTGGTGTTGGTATTGGCTTTACCGATCAAGATTATATCGACGCAGGTGCTGTTATTTCAGCAACGGCTGCTGAAATTTTTGCTAAAGCTGACATGATCGTAAAAGTAAAAGAGCCACAAGCGATTGAGCGTGCCATGTTACGCCACGACCAAATTCTATTTACTTATTTACACCTTGCACCAGATCTAGCACAAACTGAAGATCTCGTTAAAAGTGGCGCTGTATGTATTGCTTACGAAACCGTTACAGATGACCGTGGTGGCTTGCCACTACTTGCACCTATGTCTGAAGTTGCTGGTCGTATGTCTATACAAGCTGGTGCCCGTGCACTAGAGAAGTCACTTGGTGGCCGTGGCATGTTACTTGGTGGTGTACCAGGTGTTGAGCCAGCGAAAGTTGTGATTATTGGCGGCGGTATGGTCGGCACTAATGCTGCACAAATGGCTGTTGGCATGGGTGCTGATGTGGTTGTTCTTGACCGCAGCATTGATGCTCTTCGTCGCTTAAATGTTCAATTTGGCTCAGCAGTCAAAGCGATTTACTCTACAGCAGATGCTATTGAGCGCCATGTACTTGAAGCTGACTTAGTGATTGGCGGTGTATTAGTTCCTGGTGCTGCGGCGCCTAAACTTATCACCAAAGACATGGTTAAACGTATGAAGCCTGGCAGTGCCATTGTTGACGTTGCTATTGACCAAGGTGGCTGTGTAGAAACTTCTCATGCAACCACTCACCAAGACCCAACTTATATCGTTGATGATGTAGTTCATTACTGTGTCGCTAACATGCCTGGTGCGGTTGCACGTACGTCAACTTTTGCATTAAATAATGCCACTTTACCTTATATCATTAAGTTAGCGAATCAAGGGTATAAGCAAGCATTATTAAATGACAAAAACTTCCTAAATGGTTTGAATGTCATGCATGGAAAGATAGTGTGTAAAGAAGTGGCTGAAGCACTCTCACTTACATTTACTGATCCTAAAAGTTTACTGTCTTTATAAACTAACTTAAGTATCTGGTTTTGAAAATACCGCTATTTATAGCGGTATTTTTTTAACTAAAAAAGTACAACGCCAATTAGCTCAAATCAGTGAGAGAATTGCTCTGCATATGATAAAAGCAACAAGACAGACGCCCGTTAAATATAGGCTTAATCAGGTCGGAGAGATAATAGATACTTATCAATAAAAATTAATAAGATTATATCAATTTTAAAAAGGCATTTTTAGACATAGGCTTATGGAAAAAATAGCCCTGAACAGCAGGAATATTCAATTGATTGACAAAATCTAACTGGCTCTGAGTTTCAACCCCTTCGGCAACAACAGTCAGATCAAGTGCCTTACTCATGCTCACAATAGCCTCGACCAAAGCATTATGCCGAGAGTCTGTCTCAAGCTGTTGGATAAAAGACTTATCTATTTTTATTTGATCGACGGGGAAATTAACTAAATATGACAATGATGAATAACCGGTACCAAAGTCATCTATGGAAATTTGTATGCCTCTTTTACGTAATAGCGACAAAACCTCGCACACTTCAGATTGCTGTTTCATCATAAGTGATTCAGTAATTTCTAGGGTAATCATGTCATAAGGAAATACATCAATACTTAGTGTTTCAAGGACTGTATCAAAAAACTGTAAAAAGCGCTTTTGAAGGTCTCCTGACCAAAACTCTAAGGTGGAGACATTAATCGATATTGGAATGGCCAAATTGCGCTTTTTCAATTCTACAGCGGTAATTACAGCTTGAGTTTTAACCCACTCACCTATTTCAACAATCAAACCGGATTGTTCGGCAATGGGAATAAACTCCGCAGGGGAAATGTATTTCCCTTCATGACACCAGCGTAATAATGCCTCTGCTTTAATGATTTTTCCACTTATAGGCTCAACAATCGGTTGATAATATAATTCGAACTCATTTTGGCTAATGGCTTTTTTCAAATGAAAATGCAGTTGGGCGGTGCGCTCTGCTTCTAATTGTATGTCCTGATTAAAAAACTGATGACAATTACGGCCACTGGCTTTGGCATTGTACATAGCTTGACTGGCACAATTTAGCATGAGTTCTGCACTTGTGGCGTCATTGGGAAATGTGGCAAATCCACTGCTGATATTCAAGCTCAAAAGCTCGTTACTAATAGCAATTTCTTTACCTATTACGGCTTTAACTTGTTCAGCAAACACAGATAACTTTTCACTGCTTTGATTCCCAGGTAGTACAATCGCAAACTCATCGGCTGCGATTCGACAAGGTAAGCTGTTTTCAGGAATGACCTCAAGTAGTCGTTTGCCAACTCTACATAAGACTTCGTCACCATTATCAGAACCTAAAGAGTCATTAATTTGTTTAAAATGATCCAAATCTAGAATCATCAAACTGAATTGTGACTGCCCATGGACAGCTTGACTTTGGTTGATTAACGCTTCTATTTTTTTAAATAGATACTTTCGATTTGCTAATCCGGTAAGTTGGTCATAATGGTTTTGAAAATCAATTAATTTTTCAGCTGTTTTTCTCGCTGAAATATCAGTAATCATCCAAGCATAACAATTTTGCTGAGTTAACGAATCACGGATAACAGTAACAATCAATTCAATATCAATAATATCGTCAGCGGTTTTCAACCCTTTTAACTCTCCAAGCCAAGCATGGCCGCGGTTAATGTGGGCGAGTAGCTCACTAACAAGTGCTTGATCTGAATGTTGTAAATAAGCCTTAATGTCAAAGGTTTTAAGTTTACTGTTATAAAGTAAAGTCGATTTAATAAAGCTTGGATTAGCAGACAATACAGCATCTTGATCATTGGTAATGACCAATGCGATAGGTAAACTTTCAAAAATCTTACTGTTCAAACGCTGTAAGTGCAGGCCACGACTACGTTCAATGGCTAAACTGGCTAATCTTGCCGCCTCTTGAATTAAATTTAAATCTTGTGCAGTAGGTGCTTTTATCGTGTCATAATACATAGCGAATGTACCTAACACATTATTCTCACTATCAAAGATAGGTTCAGACCAGCAAGCCTTCAACCCCACTTTGAGGGGTATAGATTTGTAATCAGCCCAATTAGGATCGGTTTCTATATTTTCGACAATGACTCTTTGTTGTAAATATGCAGCAGTACCACATGAACCAACATTAGGGCCAATAGCCACACCATTAATGGCATCATTATATTCACTTGGAAGATTAGGAGCAGCGCTGGACAACAGTCTTTTTCCATCATCACTGAGCAATAATACCGATGCACGGGTACCTATTTTCTGAGCTTCAATCAACAACACCAAAGAATGTAAAATCTCCCTCAATGAAACGCCTTCAAGCACCATATTCAAAATAGTGCTATAGCGTTCAATACTGGACTTGTATTGTGCGGTTAATAATAACTCGGACACAAGGTTGGTATCTGGTTGACCTAAATCCATGCAACTCCAAACAGACAATAATTACAAGTTAAAACACTCAACATAAGTACCCTATCAAGGGTATGCATTATATTAAATATGATCAACATTTGTTTCGAAATTATTATTTTTTAGTAAAAAATTATTTTGCATTTACACCTAACACTATTCTGAATCTCGGCTCATTCTGGCGATATAAAAACCATCAAAACCATGCTCGGAAACCAAAATAGATTCATCATCAATTAAACTAAAATGAGGATTATCTGCTAAAAAACGATCAACTTGATTGCGGTTTTCATCCGGCATAATTGAGCATGTCGCATAAACCAACATACCACCGACTTTGACCATACGACTGTAGCTATCAATGATTTGTTTTTGCAGCTCAATTAATATCGGTAAACGTTCCGCTGTATCACGCCATTTTGAATCAGGATTACGCTTTAGTACCCCTAAACCCGAACAAGGTACGTCAAGTAATACTCGGTCTGCGGTCAGCTTTAAACGTTTAATGGTTTTAGAGCTAGCTATAATGCGGGTTTCAACATTATGGGCACCCGCTCTTTTAGCACGGGTTTTAAGATTATCAAGCTTCCACTGCTCAATATCCATCGCTAATAAGCGCCCTTTACCTTGCATTTGTGCTGCTATATGTAATGTTTTACCGCCTGCACCTGCACATGCGTCTACTACACGCATCCCAGGTTTAGCATCCACAGCCGCGGCAACTAATTGCGAGCCAGCGTCCTGTTGCTCAAATAACCCTTTTTGAAAGCAATCTGTTCTAAATAATGCAGAATTGGATGTCACTTCAAGGGCGCTATCGACAGACTCAACTATTTGAGTATCAACACCTTCTTTGACTAGCTTTTCCATCAGGGTTTCACGATCGCACTTCAAGCTATTAACGCGAATATAACGCTTAGGGGCTTGCATTAATGCCGCACGTTCAGCAGGCCATTTTTCGCCTAACTGCGCATCACCTAATATATCTAACCATTCTGGGCAACCATCCCATAATGTCGGTATCGCTTTAGCCGCTTCAATGTTTGCTCTCAATGTGGCTTCATCAACTTGCAATGAATATTGCATTTTGGGTAAAGCTAAATCATGGAAAAGATGCCAACCGTTAAGCAATTTAGACCCTAAACGTTCAAATTCATCCTGTTCAATATCAACAATAAAACAATACAGATTTAAACGACGTAAAATATCACCGGCAACCACAGTAATACGCGCCTGCTCAGCAGGCTCCAGCTGTAAACCAGAGAAGTTATGTGAATAGGCACGATCTAATGGCTTGCCCTGGTTTAGTACCATGGTTAACACATTTAACACCAGCTCAGAAGAACTGCCAGATAAGGAATAAGTCAGCATAACACTCTCAATTTAGACACAATGGAAAAACAGAAACACAATTGCGCCGATCATAGGTATTTACGCCACTGATAGCAATAAAAAAGCGACCTAAATGGTCGCTTTGCATAGTCATGTGGCTTTTACCCAACGAATATAACCTAAATTACATTTTTGAGCCTTTGGCCCCGTAAAACAAAATAAAGCCGTAACAAATTACCGGTAAGATAAACGCCGGTTGTAAGCCCATGCTGTCAGCCATCACACCTTGTAATAAAGGAATAATTGCGCCGCCAACAATAGCCAAACATAAAATGCCTGAGCCCTGTGAAGTATGTGGGCCTAAATCACGTAGCGCTAAACTGAAAATAGTAGGAAACATAATAGAGTTAAATAAGCCAACCGCTAGAATGGCCCACATGGCAATCATGCCATTAGTATTCATAGCCACTAACACTAAAGCGGCTGCCATTAATGAATTAAATGCTAGCACGGTTCCTGCTGGAATTTTTTGCATAACAGCAGAGCCAATAAAGCGCCCAACCATTGCTCCGCCCCAGTAATAAGCAATATAGTTAGCCGCATCCGCTTCTTTCAATCCTGCAATGTTTTCTTCGCCCAAGAAGCTGACTAAAAAGCTGCCGATTGACACTTCAGCACCCACATAAACAAAAATACCCACTGCACCTAAGACAAGGTGCAACGACTGAACTGCACTGGTTTTGCCATTATGACTAATATTACCAGCGGCATCAGCAGGTTCATTGTGTTCAACAATTTTAGGTAAGGTCACTTTGGCAAAAATAGCCGCAAGTAACGCCAACATACCGGCTAAAATCAGATAAGGTAATTTCACCACTTCCGCTTCGGCCTGAGCATGGCTTAAGTCACCGGTTGCACCTGAAGCAACAGATAAAATTAATACCGCACCAAAAAATGGCGCTACAGTTGTACCGAGTGCATTGAATGCTTGGGTGAGATTTAATCGGCTTGATGCAGTTTCAGCGCTGCCGAGTGCATTGACATATGGGTTGGCGGCAACTTGTAAAATGGTAATACCGGAAGCAAGTACAAATAAAGCCCCTAAAAATAGACCATAAACGGCTAAGGCAGCAGCCGGATAAAACAATAAACAGCCAACACTGGCAATGACTAATCCCGTCACAATACCTTTTTGATAACCCAGTTTCTTAACCAACATACCAGCAGGCAGTGATACTAGAAAATAGGCACCAAAGAAGCAAAATTGAATTAACATCGCTTCGGCATAGCTCAGTGAAAATACCGATTTAAGGTGCGGAATAAGAATATCGTTCAAACAAGTGATAAAACCCCACATAAAAAACAATGAAGTTAATGAAACAAGTGCAAAACGGTAGTTACCCTCACCACCCGATGCAGAAGTATTCGTCGCAGCTGATATTGTTGAAGCCATAATTAAGATCTCTTATCTATTGTTGTTATTGTGGCACTTAAAGCCTTTTAAGTGCTGTTAAAAACTAAAATGCCACTAATCAAGAGGTTGGCGGCGTGGTGTTGTCTTTACGATAAATCAGCAAAGAAGCTGGCAAACGGTGGCAGGTTAACTTGCTTAGCTTCATCTACCACTCCAGACAATAAGCCATGTCCAAGGTGGACATAGCTTAAAGCCAATTCACCTAAGTCGAAATGAGCTGCTTCAGCGGTTAAATTAAATAACACCAGCATTGTTTTATCATCAATTTGTCGTTTAAAACCTAAGACTGCCGGCAATGTATCAATAAACTCAATATCCCCTTCTATTAATACAGTTTGCTTTTTTCGCCACGCTAAAAAATGACGGTAACTGTTCAATACTGAATATGGATCCATTTCCTGCACATCAACAGCTTGGTTGGCATGCTCCGCAGGAATAGGTAACCAAGGTTGCCCTTGAGAAAATCCAGCCTGAATTGCAGTTTTACTCCAAGGCATCGGCGTTCTGCAACCATCGCGGCCTTTAAACATCGGCCAAAATGCAATGCCAAATGGGTCTTGAAGCTGTTCAAACTCAATTGGCGCTTCGGTTAAACCTAATTCTTCACCTTGATAACTGCAAATACTGCCGCGCAGGGAAAACAGCATACCATTGAGCATTTTAACTAAATCAGTATTGCTCTCGCCTTTACCCCAGCGAGACGCCACACGCTGAACATCATGATTACCTATGGCCCAACACGGCCATCCATCACCAATGCTGGCTTCTAACTCTTCAACAGTTTGACGAATGTAGGCTGCACTAAAATCATCGGTTAACAGTTCAAAGCTATAAGCCATATGCAAACGATCATCACCCTGGGTGTATTCAGCCATAGTCACTAATGAATCTTCAGAAGATACCTCCCCTAAAGTCACCGCACCTGGGTAGCGATTAATTAATCCCCGTAACTCTTCGATAAAGCCAACGGTTTGCGGGCGAGTATTATTATAGTAGTGATATTGATAAGCGTATGGATTGTCTTCACTAAAACCACGCCCCTGGCGCTGATCTTTTGGTTTAGCTGGGTTGTCTCGCAACTGTTCATCGTGATAACAAAAGGTAATCGCATCTAAGCGAAAACCATCAACTCCTTTTTTAAGCCAAAACTCAACATTGTCTAACACAGCTTGACGTAAGTCGTCACAATGAAAGTTCAAGTCAGGCTGACTTTTTAAGAAGTTATGTAAATAATATTGCTGACGACGGGGCTCCCATTCCCAAGCACAACCACCAAAAATAGCTAACCAGTTATTCGGTGCGCTGCCGTCATCTTTAGGATCGGACCAGGCATACCAGTCTGCTTTGGGGTTAGTTCTGCTTTGGCGACTTTCCTCAAACCATGCATGTTGATCAGAAGTATGGCTGAGTACCTGATCAATAATAATCTTGATGTTTAACCTATGGGCTTTATTAATCAATTCGTCAAAGTCGGCCATAGTGCCAAACATGGGGTCGATATCGCGATAGTCACTAATATCATAACCAAAGTCTTTCATCGGTGATTTAAAAAACGGTGAAATCCAAATTGCATCGACATTTAGACTAGCAATGTAGTCAAGTTTAGCAATGATACCCTGTAAATCACCCACGCCGTCATCGTTTGAATCCATCAAACTCCGTGGATAAACTTGGTAAATTACTCCGCCGCGCCACCAGGTTACTTGACCCATAACATTCCCTCTAAATGATGTTTAACACCGACCCACTATTCCAATAGTGTTAAACACATGTTGCGACGTTATAACACGTCATCATTATATTGTTGTTGCCTTGAGGATACGTGAATAGGGAAATGAGGTTCAATAGACCTGCATACGTATGCATAAAAATACTTTGAAAACAATCTGTTCGATAATTGAATTATCCATAATATATACATAGACTTAAGCAACACAAACAACATCGAAACCAGGTTAATTAAATGTAAATAGACCACAAGTTTCTCACTGCAAAGCTTTTGAATACGTATGCATAATATTGTCGGCCAAACAATCCTAGGAGTAGTATCGTCACTATTGTGCAACAACTTGGTCATAACTTCAGCACTTACAGCAGTCAATTAAGTATGCTGATACAAAAACACAATAAAGACTGTAACCAAAATCAAAAAGATTGCTAATACTTGAACTCGATATATCAAGGTTAAGCCGTCGCAAAAGGGGAACGATGAATGTTGCTATTTAAACCAAGCCTACTCACATTAGCGTTAGTTGCTGCAGGAGCAAGCATCAGTGCTTATGCTGCTGACGATGTGAATGCCGCAGCTACTGCAGATGAAAATATCGAAGTGGTTAAAGTCACTGGTATTCGCCGCAGTTTACAAGAATCACAATCACTAAAAATGTCATCTTCTTCTATCGTAGAAGCTATTTCTGCTGAAGACATTGGTAAATTACCAGATGTTTCAATCGCTGAGTCACTAGCGCGTTTACCTGGTGTATCTGCACAGCGTCTTGATGGTCGTGCTAACGTTATCTCTATTCGGGGCATGGGCCCAGATTTCACCACGGCAACCTTAAACGGACGCGAACAAGCCTCTGTGAATGACAACCGTGGTGTTGAATTTGACCAATACCCATCAGAACTATTAAACCGAGTTGTTGTTTATAAAACACCTGATGCATCTGTTATGGCACAAGCCATCGGCGGCACTGTGGATATGCAAACAATTAGTCCACTAGCACACGGTGAGCAAACATTTGCTATCGGTATGCGCGGCGAAATGAATGACCTTGGCGCGCTTAATAGTGGCTCAGAAGACAAAGGTTACCGCGGCAGTATCTCTTATATCGACCAATTTGCTGATGATACTATCGGTATTGCTTTAGGCTATGCGCGTATGCAATCGCCTAACCAGGAAGAGCGCTGGCAAGCATGGGGTTACCCAGAAAATGCCGCTGGTGATAGCGTATTAGGCGGTGCTAAGCCATTCGTACGTTCAAGTGAACTTGAACGTGATGGTGTGCTAGCCGTTTTTGAATATGCACCAAATGACTTTTTTCATTCTGTTGTAGATGTTTACTACTCTAAATTTACCGATGACCAACGTTTACGCGGTATTGAAATCCCTGCAGCTTGGGGCGCTAACGGCGGTGTTGAAGCCACTAAAACAGAAGACGGTTTAGTCACTGAAGGCGTTATTCGTGGCGCTGAAGTGGTAGTACGTAACGATGTAAACAAGCGTGATGCTGAATCATTGTCAATTGGCTGGAATAACAAATTCCAAGTTAATAACAATTGGTCTGTTGAAGCTGACATTGGTTTGTCTAAAGCTGACCGTACCGACATTGGTATGGAAAGTTACAGTGGTACAGGCCGTGGCACTGGCGTTGGCGCAGTAGACGACTTAGGTTTTGTGAACAATGGCAATGGCGGTTATGAATTTAACCACAGCCTAAATTATGCTGATCCTAGCGTAATTAGACTGGGCGATTCACTTGGTTGGGGTAGCCCTCTGGGTGCTAATACTCAAGATGGTTTTATTAACAAACCAGAAATTGAAGATGAATTACAGTCTTTCCGTCTAAGTGCTGAGTATGTTCTTGATGGCGGCGCTTTGCGCAGCATCGAATTTGGTGTGAACTACACTGAGCGTGACAAAACAAAATTAGACAAAGGTTACTACTTAACCCTTAAAGGTTATGACGGTACTGATCCTAATTATATGATGACAGTGCCAGATCAATACTTATTGTCACCAACATCACTTGGCTTCTTTGGTATGGGTGATGTACTCAGCTATGACTCATTAGCCTTCTATAATGACGGTAACTATACTGAAACTGACGTAGCAAATGTTGATTTATCACGTGCGACCAACTCTTGGGCTGTAAGTGAAGAAATTACCACTGCATACGTGATGGGTAATTTAGAAACTGAATTATTTGATATCCCAGTGACCGGTAACCTAGGTTTACAAGCGGTACAGTCTAAGCAAAGTTCTGACGGTACTGTGGCAACTGTTGCTGATGGCGAAGTCACCATGACGCCACGCACTGCGGGCGATGATTATGTTGAATGGCTACCGAGTATCAACTTAGGTTTTGAAGTTGCTGATAGTCAGATGATCCGTTTTGCTGCTGCGCGTACATTAACTCGCTCTCGCATGGATCAAATGAATGCTAACGTTAACTTTAGCTACAATGAAAATCCAAATGACGGTATTAACTGGTCTGGTGGTGCAGGTAACCCTGAACTACGTCCATGGTTAGCCCGCCAGTTTGATATAAGTTACGAGAACTACTTTAGTGATCAAGGTTACTTTGCAGTAGCAGCATTCTACAAAGACTTAGAAAACTTCGTATACAATCAGCAAGCTGTATTTGATTTCAGTACAATTTTACCGCAAAACCCAGGCGACAACCCACTAGGCGTTGTATCGCAACCACAAAATGGTGACGGCGGTTATGTACAAGGTATCGAAGCTACATTCTCTTTAGATTTCGGCTTATTTGCTGATTCACTAACGGGTTTTGGTACAGTGCTTAGCGGTGCTTACAACGACTCTGAAGTAAAAGAAACCGCTGAAAGTGATCCAACGGCACTGCCTGGTTTATCTGAAAAAACATTCAGCGCAACGGTTTACTATGAAAACTCAGGCTTTGAAGCCCGTGTTAGCTCACGTTACCGCAGCGACTTCTTAGGTGAAGTCACGGCTATCAGTTTGACTCGTCAAAATGTTAACGTTAAAGCTGAAACCGTGGTTGATGCGCAAGTGGGTTATGACTTTACTGAAAGTGGAATTGATGCCTTATACGGCCTATCTGTCGTACTTCAGGTGAACAACTTAACCAACGAGCCATTCACTTCATACACTGGTGATGATGCCCGTCATGTACGTGACTATCAAAACTACGGTCGCAATTTCATGTTAGGTGCGAACTACAAGTTCTAATCTAGCGGCGACAAAAAAGCCTCTGTAACCTGTTACAGGGGCTTTTTTACTTTATAGGTAATATCACATAAGGCGATTACTATGAATAACAACAAAATCAACAACATTGTAATTGTAGGCGGCGGTACATCGGGTTGGATGACAGCGGCCATGCTCACTCGGCTTTTTAAGTCACAGCTCAACATCACCTTAATTGAATCAGAGGACATTGGCACCATAGGCGTTGGTGAAGCGACCATTCCTCCGCTGCAAATTTTTAATAGTGTGCTGGGCATTAAAGAAACTGATTTTATTAAACACACCCAAGCCACCTTTAAATTAGGTATTGAATTTGAAAACTGGGGCAAGCAACAACAAAGTTATATGCATGCCTTTGGCGACATAGGTAAAGACATTGGCTTTACTCAATTTCATCATTACTGGCTAAAATCAAACCCGTTAGACAATAGCGACTTTTGGCAATACTCACTAAATTATCAGGCAGCTAAGGCAAATAAATTTACCGTCATGGACAAGGTTGCAGGCTCACCACTTGCCGGTATTACCCATGCCTATCATTTCGATGCCGGACTTTATGCCTCATTTCTGCGCCAATACAGCGAAAACCTCAACGTTAAACGGATTGAAGGATTAATTACCTCAACTCAATTGACCCCAAACGGTAATATTGAATCAGTCACATTAGAGGGTAATCAGTGTATTCGCGGCGATTTTTTTATCGATTGTTCTGGTTTTGCCGCACTGCTTATTGAAAAACAATTGCACGTTGGCTTTGAAAATTGGCAGCATTGGCTCCCCTGCGACAGTGCTTATGCGGTGCAATGTGAACGCACAGCAACAATCACCCCTTATACCCGCTCAATTGCCCATGATGCAGGCTGGCAATGGTGTATCCCATTACAAACCCGTACCGGTAATGGCTTGGTTTATTGCAGTAAATTTATCTCCGATGACGATGCCAAAGCACTGCTATTGAACAATCTTGATGGTAAACCATTAACCGAACCCAGAAAGATTAACTTTAAAACCGGCCGACGTGAAAAACAGTGGCACAAAAACTGTGTCGCGATTGGGTTATCAAGTGGATTTTTAGAGCCGCTGGAATCCACCAGCCTGCATTTGGTTCAATCTGCCATTATTAGGTTAACAAAGCTATTTCCCCACAATGGCGTTCAACAAACCAACATTGATGAGTTTAACCGCCAGTCACAGACGGAATTTGAGCAAATTCGTGATTTCATCATTTTGCATTACCATCTAAATCAACGTGCAAATAAGCGCGGTGAAGAGGCTGATTTATGGCAACAATGTCGTGAAATGGCCATCCCTGAATCACTGCAACGCAAAATAGATTTATTTGCAGCAACAGGTATCGTGACCCGCCATCAAGATGAGTTATTTACCGAAGCTGCTTGGGTTCAAGTGATGCTAGGTCAAGGTATTATGCCTAAAGACTTCAACCCACTGGCCAATAGTATTCAAGACCATGACTTGCAAGAGTTTCTGACTAATGTCAAAACCATCATAGGTCGAACTGTTGATGCAATGCCTGAACATGAGCATTTTATTAACAAGCTGTAAATAATGAGCAAAAAATTGTTGATTACAAAAATAACTAACCTCAACTCGAGTTAAGAGATGGGCTCAATAAGCTGAATTCAACAGATTTAGCTTATTTTTTAGCAAACTTGCTATTTGTTTTGAAAACAAGGCGCATTAACACGTCAATAGCTGGCCTATTGCACGTTAATGAAACGCAGTTAGCAAGGCAAAGGGCTGTTTGGTAAGCGTTTATTATCCCGAGCTGAGGTTAACTAAAGACTAAATTTAATAAGGTACCCCATGGAATTAACTCGACACCAGCAGGCTTATTCTCTTATCACTGGCTTATTATTCAGTGCCACTGTGTTGTTCAGCGCTCATACTTTTGCAGACATCAGTCCAATAAAAATTGAATCGTTCAAAGTGGAGCCCGAGTCCTGGTGGGCTGGCATGCACAATAGCCAATTACAACTATTAGTGTATGGCAAAAACATAAGCCAATTTGACGTAAAGCTTATTCACGCCATCGATATAAATTTAGTCGATGTTAATGCCTCACAAAGCCAACATCACTTATTTATCAACTTAGATTTGGCCAATGCACCGCCACAAACCTTAACGATTGGACTTTATGATAATAATACGCTCATACAAAGCATTGAATACCCTATTTTAGTGCGAGAGAAAGAGTCTAAAAACCGTCAAGGTTTTAGCAATAAAGATGTAATTTACCTCATTACACCCGACCGTTTTGTTAACGGCAATTCGGAAAATGATAACCACCCTGACATGCTTGAACAGACTAATCGAGCCGATAAAGATGGTCGCCATGGTGGTGACATTATGGGTATTCGTAAAGCACTGCCCTACTTGAAAGACTTAGGCGTCACCCAGCTTTGGATCAACCCACTACTTGAAAATAATCAACCGCAGTATTCTTATCATGGCTATTCGGCCACCAACTTTTACAATATTGATCCACGCTTTGGCAGTAATGAAGAATATAAATCCTTAGTAGAAGAAGCCAACATTTTTGGCATTGGCATCATTAAAGATGTGGTGGTTAATCATATGGGTTCTGGCCATCAATGGATGAAGCCTAATGGCCTAGGTTTTCCCACCTCAAGCTGGATTAACGGCCAAGCTAAATGGCAGCAAGATGCTAAAAATATCACTTATACCAGCCACAGACGCACCACAGTACAAGACCCTTATACAGTAGCATTAGACACCTCAGAGTTTGAAAACGGCTGGTTTACCGACACTATGCCAGATCTGGATCAGCGCGATCCCTATTTAGCTACCTATTTAATTCAAAACAGTATTTGGTGGGTGGAATATGCAGGCCTTAGCGGTATTCGTGAAGACACCTACTCCTACGCCGACAAAGCTTTTTTGGCAAAGTGGTCTAAAGCGGTAATGGATGAATATCCTAACTTTAATATCGTCGGTGAAGAATGGACCGCCAACCCCATCACGGTCAGTTATTGGCAAGCAGGCAAAAACAATAAAGACGGTTATCAGTCATATTCACCAAGCATGATGGATTTCCCTTTGTATGAAAAAATCATTTCAAGTTTAAACGAAAAAGAAGATTGGGGGACTGGGTTAATAAACTTATATGAAATGCTCGCCAATGATGTGGTTTATGCCAACCCAACAAAGTTGGTGTTATTTGAGGGTAATCATGACACTAATCGTTTATACAGCTTGTTAAATGAAGACATGGCGTTATACAAAATGGCCATGGCATACGTGCTAACCAGTAACCGTATTCCACAAATTTTTTATGGTACTGAAGTGGCGATGACCAGCCCCACAAAAGACCGCAATGATGGCGCAGTTCGGGCTGATTTTCCAGGTGGTTGGAATGGCGATAATCGCAGCGTGTTAGAAAATACCAATCTCACCGCCACTCAAGTTGATGCACTTAACTTTACGCGAACATTGCTCAATTATCGTAAGCAGTCTGAAGCGATTACGGTAGGTAAACTCACTCATTATGCGCCCCAAGAGGGCGTTTATGTGCAATTTAGGCAAGCCGAAGATGAAACGTTAATGATCATTTATAACAAAAATGAGCAAGTGGTTGAATTAGAGTTAGCTCGATTTCAGTCAAGTATTACCGGTAATGAACCGAGTGCAGAACCTATCATCGTCAAAGATATTCTGACATCACAATCGTATTCATTAGAACAAAGCCTTAAATTAACGCAAAAAGGCGTCACCATTCTGCTACTTTCCAGTAGACAACATTAATCGTGACTGACACATGCCAGCATTTAAAATTAATAAATACGTTAACCAATAAGAATCCTAATATGAATTTAACACCATTACCCTTAACTCTGTCTCGTGTATCCACTTTACTCATCCTCAGTGGTTGCTTAACGGCTTGCTCTGGTGACAAGCCTTCTGCAACAGGATCTATTATTGATACCACATCAGCACAAAATCAAAGTGCTGACATTGCCGCTGAACTGCCCCATAAAGCGGTGGTTTATCAAGTGTTCACCCGCCTATATGGCAATACCAACACAACCAACAAGCCTTGGGGTACTCTTGACGAAAACGGCGTGGGTAAATTTAGCGACTTCACCGATGTAGCATTACAAGACATTAAGTCGTTAGGCACAACCCATGTTTGGTATACAGGCGTTCCCCACCACGGAGTCATTAATGACTACACTGCAATAGGGATAGCAAACGATGACCCTGACGTAGTCAAAGGCCGTGCGGGATCGCCTTACGCAGTAAAAGATTATTACAATGTTAATCCTGATCTAGCCGATGACCCAGCCAACCGTTTAGCCGAGTTTGAATCGCTCATTGCCCGTACCCATCAACAAGGTATGAAGGTCATTATCGATATTGTACCTAACCATGTGGCGCGTAATTATCAATCATTATCCTCGCCCGCAGGTGTAGAAGATTTTGGCGCTAAAGATGATAAAACTCAAACCTACAGTAAAAATAACAACTTCTATTATGTCGTTGGCGAAAATTTTCAAGTCCCTGACCCAGCCAATGGATATCAACCATTAAATGGCGAAGTCAATCCACTGAGTGACGGCTTATTCAAAGAGTCTCCCGCCAAATGGACGGGTAATGGCTCGCGATTAGCCAAACCGGACGCTAATGACTGGTATGAAACAGTTAAAATTAATTATGGTGTTAAGCCCGATGGCAGCTATGACTTTCCTGCCTTACCTAGTGGCTTTGACACAAAATCAGCTGCTGAACATTATCAATTCTGGCAATCGCAACCCAATAAGGACATTCCAGACTCATGGCGTCAGTTTGAGCACATCACTCAATATTGGTTAGCTAAAGGGGTTGATGGTTTTCGTTACGATATGGCCGAAATGGTGCCCGTAGAATTTTGGAGCTATCTCAACAGCCACATTAAACGCACCAAACCCGATGCGTTTTTACTCGCCGAGGTGTATAATCCAAGTCTTTATCGCGCCTATATTCAACAAGGAAAAATGGACTATCTTTACGATAAAGTCGATTTATACGATACCCTCAAAAACATCATTCAAGACAAGGCTAGTACCGCACAAATTGCTATCGACCAGGCAAAAGTCGCCGACATTGAAGCCCATATGCTGCACTTTTTAGAAAACCACGATGAACAGCGGATTAACACTACTGACTTTGCGGGTTCTGCAGAAGCAGCCTTACCGGCTATGGTGGTTTCAACCTTAATTAGCCGCTCCCCCACTTTGCTTTATTTCGGACAAGATGTTGGCGAACAAGGCACAGAACACGCAGGCTTTGGTCATCCGACTCGTACCAGTATTTTTGATTATATTGGCGTACCGGCGCATCAACGTTGGATGAATAACGGCAAATTTGATGGAGGACAATCAACAGCGCAAGAAAAAGCCCTGCGCCACTATTATCAAAGGCTATTAAATTTAAGCCACACAGCAACAGCATTAAAAGGTGAGTATCAAGAGTTAGATACATATCAGCGCAAACTTAACGTGGTCGGATATGACGATAAAGTGTTTGCATTTAGCCGCTATAACGACCAGCAAAAATTGATTATTGTCAGTAATTTCAGCCAAGATAAAGCTAAACAATTTAGTCTTGAACTCCCCAAAAACCTTGTGCAAAAGTGGAACATTCATACTCACGTTAAGTTAACTGACTTACTGAGCGGATCGACATATCAGCTAAAATTAACACCACAAAAGCAGGGTAATGCAACAATTAATATCAGCTTACAACCACTAGAGTCGGTTATATTGAGCGTTTCACCATAGGCATCTTTACTGTATCTCCTAGCTTGGCAAAACTGGCTGGGGGATGAAGTATTGATAAAATCAAAGGCGTATCTTGCTGCCGCTGGTTGTGAGTTATTGGTCATAGGCATTACCGCAACATTGAATTAGCAAAATAAGTCACAACTGCTCCATTTAACCTCCCCCAACACTTCGCACTCATTAATAGCTCTATGGCCAAAACTAATATCACATTATGAACTATGGCCAATTTGTCTATGGATACAGCAATATTTGCACTTATTGCTATGCTTAACGAAACACAATAAAAATCATTGCAAGATAACTATTTTTATCGGTATCGACGCATAGGGCGCTTATGGAATATAAAACTCAACACACCATTATATTGCTTTATGTTTTGGCTTTTATTTACAAAGTCACTATTTATACTTTTACTTGGCCAGAAGATTTAATTGAATTCATCGCTGAAATTGCGATGCTGATTGCTTGTTTTGCGGTAATGTACTACATCAACCCTCTCAAAGTGTTTCCTAAAATATATTGGCTGATGCTGTTTGGTTCAGCCTTTTACAGCATGTCTGCATTTATGGATTTAACAGAAGAGTTTTTTGTAGAGAGTACTGTTCGTAACAGTAACCTTGATGATTTTTTAAAAACCTCAGGCTTTATTCTTTTAAGCCTTGGGATCCATCGGTGGATGAATTTACACCTGCAACTAATCAGCGAGTTAAAACGTAAAGCAGAAACGGATCAATTAACCGGACTGCTGAATCGGCGCGCATTTATCCAAAGAATAACAGGCACATTTAAACCTAAAGAGTCAGAAGGACGTGCTTTCTTGTTACTCGATATCGATCATTTTAAAGCAATAAATGACAATTACGGGCATGCGTGTGGCGATCAAGTATTAACCTCTGCGGCAAAGTCATTAAAAGCTAAAGTACGAAAAGACGATATTTTAGCCCGTTGGGGGGGAGAAGAATTTCTGTTTTTCCTCGCTAATGTGACCAAGGATGAAGCCATTGCTATCGCAAATTCATTGAGGCAACACATCGCACAACTGACATTTCAATGTAATAACGAAGCCATTCAGTGCACTACAAGTATCGGCATTTACCATGCTTTTAGCTCAAGTGGCCTTGAAAAAGAAATTGACAGTGCGGATCAAGCCTTATATCAAGCTAAGTCAAATGGGCGTAATTGTGTTGTGTTATACGAGTAACAGAGTCCCTTTCCTTTTGATTAATACCATTCACAAACGGCTTAAATCGTCTTCTGCCTATATCAATCAAACACACCCTTAAATCAATTTTAGCGTTACAGCCTGTAGTAAAACTGAGATAATGCCATGAGGAATTATTATCTTTATGCGAATCCTAATATTGCGCATAGCCTTCATAATTTATCGGTGTTTTTTTTGCAAGATTGTCACTGCATTAGTTACGGGGGTTATTATGTCTCCGATAGGCGTGTTATTAGGCGGAGTAAATTTTACTGATTTAGCCATTGTGGTAAAAGATGCGGTTGGTGATGCGCCAGTTATAGTAATCAGTTATAGGGCTTTCATCCAAACCGTTATTGATTTTACTCTCATTGCATTAGCAATATTTGTGATTGTAAAAGGCATTAACAAAGATCAGCACAAATATAGTCGCTTTTATTTAGGCTAAAAGTATGCCTAATGGGTAAATTACTGTCCCGCCGTGATGAGTTGACATACTTGTCCAATTAATTCGTCTACAATTAATGCATGCATAATAAAAAGTTCACCCTATGACAAACCAAAGTAAAACATTGACTAAGCCACTTAAGGATTCTAGTAGATTGGCTGTGGTGAATACACCTATCATTGTTGGCATTGGTGCTTCAGCTGGTGGCTTGGAAGCATTGGCAGATTTTTTTTCCCATGTATTAACTCCCAGCAGCATTGCATTTGTTGTTATTCAACACCTTGACCCTAGTCGCAAAAGCATAATGCCTGAGCTATTGCAACGCACGACCTTGATGAAAGTGACCCAAGCCAGCAATGGTATGAAAGTCAAGCCGAACTGTGTATATGTGATACCACCTAATAAAGATTTATCTATGCTTCACGGATCGTTATTGCTGCTTGAACCAGTCGAAACTCGTGGATTGCGCTTACCGATTGATTTCTTCTTTCGGGCGTTGGCTAATGAGCAGAATGAGCGGGCTGTAGGGGTTATTTTGTCTGGAATGGGGTCTGATGGCACGCTCGGTTTACGCGCAATAAAAGAACATGCTGGTGTGTCTGTGGTGCAGTCACCTGAGTTTGCCAAATTTGATTCAATGCCTTATAGCGCGATTAATACCGGACTTGTTGACATCATTGCTCCTGCTGACGCTCTCCCAGGACAGATTATCGCTTTTCTCAAACATAGACCTCGTAGTGTTCCAAACGATTTTGAATCGAGTGTAGCGCTCAAGTCAAAAAGCGCGCTTGAGCAGATCATTAGTATCTTACGTGGACGCAGTGGTAATGACTTCTCACTGTACAAGGAAAACACCATCTATCGTCGTATTGAAAGACGTATGGCTCTGCATCAGCTTAAAAACATATCACTCTACACGCGCTATCTGCGTAATAATGCACAAGAGCAAGATCTACTGTTCAAAGAAATGTTAATTGGGGTAACAAATTTCTTTCGAGATCATAAAATGTGGGCGCAGCTCAAGTCAGTCACACTTCCAGCACTATTGGCCCATTACCCTAAAGGTAAAGAACTTCGAGCATGGGTGACCGCCTGTTCTACCGGGGAGGAGGCCTACTCGCTCGCGATGACGGTAATGGATGTATTGGATGACGTTAAACATAAAGGGCGTTTCAAACTACAAGTTTTTGCTACCGATGTTGGTGAAGATGCCATCAATATTGCACGAAAAGGTTATTATCCGGCAAGCATTGAAGCAGATGTTTCGCCAGAGCAATTGAATCGATACTTCATTAAAGATGGAAGTGGTTATCGTATCAACAAGCAAATACGTGACATGGTTATTTTTGCGCCACAAAATATCATCATGGATCCACCGTTCACTAAGCTAGATATTGTTACCTGTCGTAATCTGCTGATTTATCTTGGGCCGGAATTACAAAAAAAGTTAATTCCACTGTTCCACTACACATTGACTTCTAATGGCATTTTGATTTTGGGTAATGCTGAAACCATTGGTAATTCCACCTCATTGTTCTCAGAAAGCAAGGAAAACACGCGGATCTACACCCGCATTAATAGCACTGCACCGCAGATGGAAGTCGACATCCCGACACGGATATTCCCCATCATATCCTTGGTAGAAAATGAACCTGAGAGAACCAGTAAGATGACTACAAATATTACCGATCTACAAATGCAGGCCGATCAAATTATCCTCCAAAGCTACTCGCCAGCAGCGGTCTTAGTCAATGCGGCAGGCGATATTATCTACATCAATGGTCGCACCGGAAAATATTTAGAGCCAGCCGCAGGTAAAGCCAACTGGAACATTCACGTCATGGCGCGTGAAGAGCTACAATATCAACTTCACCTTGCTATAATGAAAGCACAGCTGCAAATAGAGCCTGTAAATATTAAAAACCTGACCATAGACAAACACACTATTAATTTGACGGTACAAGCTATTACTAAGCCAAAAGCTTTGCTCGGCTTGATCATGGTGGTCTTTACTGAGGTGGTGACGCCGACCAAGTTACCACGCAGCAAAAGGGGTTCTGCAGAGAAAGAAATTCAGGCCGAACTGCAACAAGCACAGGACGAAATACAATCGCTTCGCGAACAAATGCAATCCTCTCAGGAAGAGCTAAAATCGGCCAATGAAGAGCTGCAATCCACTAATGAGGAATTGCAATCCACCAATGAAGAATTGACCACATCCAAAGAAGAGATGCAATCAATGAATGAAGAATTGCAAACCGTCAATACTGAACTACGATCCAAAGTCGATGATTTATCATGGGTCACTAACGACATGGAGAACCTGCTTGATAGTACCCAAATTGCCACCATTTTTCTGGATAACGAACTGCATGTTCGCCGCTTCACCAACTATGCGACGCATCTATTTAAGCTTATCCAAAGTGATGTAGGCCGAGCATTGTCCGACATCGTCACGGAATTAGATTATGTCCTGCTACAAGAAGATTCAAAGGAAGTATTGAAGACGCTTATCTTCATCGAAAAAGAAGTAACCGCTAAAAATAAACGCTGGTTCAAAGTTCGCATCATGCCTTATCGTACCCAAGAAAATGTGATTGATGGCGTGGTGATCACCTTTACCGATATCAGTGAAGCCAAGCTACTTGAATCAAAGTTACGTAAGATAAGGCCTAGCCTATGAAGACTACGCCTAAGTCAGTCAAGCAGTCTACCAACACTTTACGCGAGCGTGCGGAAGCCAAACTGAAAAATCAAACTAGGGATACACAATCTACTCCTAGTGACTATGAAGCCAAAAAGATGCTCCATGAGTTGCAGGTTCATCAGATTGAATTGGAAATGCAAAATGAAGAGTTAAAGCAAGCTCGGATAACAGAACGATTATATTATCGTTACACCGAGTTATTTGAATTTGCACCGATTGCTTACTTTGTATTTGATCTCAATGGCATTATTAGTCATGTCAATTTACGAGGTGCCAGCCTGTTGGGTATTGAGCGCGCTCACTTAGTTGGCAAACCGTTTTCACACTATGTCACACCGCGATATCGTGAGATCTTTAAACTTTGCTTGGGAAAAGCCTTTGGTGGTAGCGGTATACAATCCTGCGAAGTATTAGGACAAGTGACTAATAATACGCTTTGGCTCGATATTGAGGCTCATCTCGGTATCACAGGCACAGACTGTCTTGCCGCTATGATTGACATCAGTGATAGAAAAAAAGCTGAAGATAGTCAACA
Organism: Shewanella glacialimarina; assembly: GCF_020511155.1. Classification (NCBI taxonomy): domain Bacteria; kingdom Pseudomonadati; phylum Pseudomonadota; class Gammaproteobacteria; order Alteromonadales; family Shewanellaceae; genus Shewanella; species Shewanella glacialimarina. The sequence goes on from NZ_CP041216.1 coordinate 2,494,200, forward strand.
TCGAGCGAACATAGAGCTCGCCTTTCAAAACAAAGAGAAAGATAAGCGAGCAGACGAGTTAGTTCTAGCTAATGAAGAGAAAGAACAACGTGCCAATGAATTAGCCCTTGCTAACATAGAGCTCGCCTTTCAAAACAAAGAGAAAGATAAGCGAGCAGATGAGTTAGTTTTAGCTAATGAAGAGAAAGAACAACGTGCCAATGAATTAGTTCTTGCTAACATAGAGCTCGCTTTTCAAAACAAAGAGAAAGATAAGCGAGCAGATGAGTTAGTTTTAGCTAATGAAGAGAAAGAACAACGTGCCAATGAATTAGTTCTTGCTAACATAGAGCTCGCTTTTCAAAACAAAGAGAAAGATAAGCGAGCAGATGAGTTGGTTCTAGCTAACGCAGAGAAAGAACAGCTCGCCAACGAATTAGCCCTTGCCGCCAAGGTATTCATTCATGCTCGTGAAAGCATTATGATCACTGATGCTGAAGGTCTTATTATCGAAGTCAATAAGACCTTCAGTGACATCACAGGTTACAGCCGCGAAGAGGCCATAGGGCAAACCCCTCGCATTCTCAAGTCAGGACGTCAATCACCAGAGTTCTATGTTGATATGTGGCATGCCATAGTCACCGAAGGATACTGGTATGGCGAAATTTGGAATCACCGTAAAAATAATGAAGTTTATGCAGTAATGCAGACCATAAGTGCAGTTCGTGATATACAGGGTATGACGACCCATTATGTCTCTTTAGCGAGCGACATTACGCCGATGAAACAGCATCAAGAACAGTTAGAACGTATTGCTCACTATGATGTACTGACCAATTTGCCTAATCGGGTATTGCTGGCAGACAGATTATCTCAAGCTATGCGGCGGTGCAGTAGACACGAGCAGTCTTTAGCGGTGCTATTTCTAGATTTAGATGGTTTTAAAGCGGTGAACGATGCCTATGGGCATGATGTCGGTGATGAACTGCTTATTGCACTATCCATCAGGATGAAAGAGGCGCTTCGTGAAGGTGATAGCTTAAGCCGCATTGGCGGTGATGAATTTGTCGCAGTGTTGTCCGATTTAGTCAAAGTTGAAGATTGTGAGCCAGTATTGGAGCGGTTATTATTGGCCGCGTCAGAGCCTGTTATCGTTGGTGGTGCGGTACTCAATATATCCGCCAGTATTGGTGTTACGCTTTATCCGCGAGATAATGTAGATGCCGATTTACTGATGAGGCATGCCGACCAAGCTATGTATATCGCTAAAGAATCCGGTAAGAATCGATATCACTTATTTGATATGGCGCAAGATGATGCCGGTAAAGTGCAACGAGAAAGTCTAGAGGCTATTCGCTATGCTATAGATCATCATCAGTTTGTCCTCTATTACCAACCTAAAGTTAATATGAAGATAGGTACAGTGGTGGGCGTTGAGGCGCTTATTCGTTGGCAACATCCTGAGCGCGGACTATTAAGCCCAATCGAGTTTTTGCCTGTGATTGAAAATCACACCATGATGCTTGAAATAGGTGAATGGGTTATTGATACCGCATTAACACAAATCGGCCAATGGCAAGCTATGACGCTTAATCTCCCCCTAAGCACTAGCGTTAACATTCCGGCAGTACAATTACTGCAGCCTGGTTTTATACAGACGTTAACGGATCTTCTTGCAGCCCACCCCAATGTTGAACCTCGCTATTTAGAGCTAGAGGTGTTGGAAACAAGCGCTTTAGAAGATGTTAATCATGTGTCAATTATCATGAATGACTGCATAAGCCTAGGTGTCAATTTTGCTTTAGATGATTTCGGCACTGGCTATTCGTCGCTAACTTACCTTAGGCGATTGCCTGCGAGTTTGATTAAGATAGATCAGACCTTTGTCAAAGACATGTTGAGTAATATTGATGATTTCGCCATTGTTGAAGGCGTAATCGCCTTAGCGAAATCATTTAAACGTGACGTGATTGCTGAAGGCGTTGAAACCGTTGAACATGGCACTGTTTTATTACAACTAGGTTGTGAATTAGCACAAGGTTATGGCATTGCCAGACCTATGCCTGCCAGTGATATCCCCGCGTGGATAAATGACTGGAAGCCTGATGCGAGTTGGCAAAGCGGCATCACTGATTGAAATCCATCGACTATTTTTGCGTAGGGCGATTGTTATCTTCCATATAACGAGCTCAAGCTGATATGAAGTTAATATTAGCGTTACAGTCACTCGTAAAGCTGAGATAATACTTAAACACGCACACATTGATTATGTTTAAGATTAACCATTTTCAACGCGACACCTTAACATTCTCGATAGAGATAATTTATCCTATTCGACTCAACAGGACCTATCATGCGCGCCTTTGTTTTACGAGCCAGAGCTGCTCCGGTCGACAGCAAACTTTTTCTAGCAGGCATTGGCCAAGAAGCCCACACCGAGATTTTAGCCCACGTACTAATGAACACAATTTTTGTGGCACAATCATACCGCGATGATGTAGTGGTGCATTTGGTGCTTGAAAGCACTAATGACTTTTCCCGCACCATCAGTTTTACATCTAATGAATTGCGCAATATTGGCGGCTTTCACGAACAAAACCTCACCGCTAAAATCGCCAAAGCGTTAGACGCCTCTAAAGGCATGAGTAAAGAGCAATCTCGTGTCGTTGAATCTGGTATTACCGTGCGCACTGTCAGTTTTGAAAAGTTAATCCAAGAGTTAGCTGAACATTATCAGCTGTATATGTTGGAGAAAAAAGGCACCCCAGTAAGAGAAGTCGAGTTTGTTCATAATGCTTGTTTTCTACTCACCGATCATATTCCTATGCCTAAAAAAAGCTTTAATAGCTTGAAGCGTCTTGGTACTCAACATATCAATTTAGGTCCTAAAATGCTGTTTGCATCTCAGTGTGTGTTATTGATCCACAATGAGTTAGACATGAGATTGTAATGGATATTAGCTAAGGCAGAAATCTTGTTATGCCATTTTCAATGACTTGCCGCAGGGATGTTTTGCATGAAAACAATGTCCTGTTCGCATGACGGTGACACAGCTATGATTAGTCCACAACCACCATCAAATGGTGGTTTTTTATTTTTCTTAATAAACATCTACAAGGGCTTTCTAAAATATTCCTTCCACCGCCAAATGTACCAGCTGCATTTTTATAAAAACAAATCATATCCTCAGATAAAAATTAACATACAGGTTTCACATTAACTTACTCTCAATTGAGCCGTGAGGTAATACGCAGCGCTATGCCAGCTCGCGCTTTACCGGCCGTGTAAGAGTAGCTGACTGGTAACCTATTTTATTATCACAGCAATACAAAATGACATTCGCCCCCCTTTTTAAAGGCGCTATCAGAACAGAGGGTTAGCCGACGTTATCTATAAAACAACTACCGTAATAAAATAAATTCCTATAGTCTTTTATGTGATGTGAAAGTTACCGATTAAAGTGGACGTGGCAACGGCCCAGCCCAATAAGTCATCTGTACCTTACAAATCACATAATCAAATAATCAAATAATCGATTTTCAGCTATAAAGGAATAGTACTATGAGCATGATGAAAGAATTTAAAGATTTTGCGGTAAAAGGCAATGTAGTTGATATGGCTGTTGGTATTGTCATAGGCGCGTCTTTTGGCAAGATTGTCACTGCATTAGTTGCGGGGGTTATTATGCCTCCGATAGGCGTGTTATTAGGCGGAGTAAATTTTACTGATTTAGCCATTGTGGTAAAAGATGCGGTTGGTGATGCGCCAGCTGTGGTGATAAGTTATGGGGCTTTCATCCAAACCGTTATTGATTTTACTCTCATTGCATTAGCAATATTTATGATTGTAAAAGGCATTAACAAATTAAAGAAAAAAGAACAGGCTGCGCCTAAAGCACCACCAGCTCCCACAGCACAGGAAATATTACTAACGGAAATACGTGATTTATTAAAAGCTAAATCATGATGATGACTGCTAGCTAAAAATGATCGCAATCGCTGCCGCACCTTTAATTTTCACATCGTTAAGCATTGAAAATAGCGCTCATAACAAGCCCTCTTTACGGAAAAAGGTGGCCAATACTGATTGGCCACTGAATTTTAATCGAGTTAAGGTCATCTATTTTTCTGTGAACCAAATTGACTTTCAATTGTCATCAAAAGCAGAATTTTATCTTATTGTTAATATTAAATTATTTATATTAATGTGATTTCAAACACAAATTCTAAATACGAATAGTTTGCATTATTCATATCAATTGGTAGAATCCGTGTAATTTCCACTTTTACTATTAATTGAGATGAAAATGATGAAGAAAACATTACTTGCCACAGCATTATTGGGCATGTTTGCAAGCCACTCTGCCGTTGCGTCACAAGAGACTCAAGAGCTACGTAAAATTATTGAACAGCAGCAGAAAGTATTAAAAGATTTAGAAAAACGCCTTGAACAGACAGAACAACGTGTGGAAAAAACCGCTGATGTTGTTGAATCTACCGCATCAAGCAAATCTGCCACGACTATCGGTGGTTATGGTGAGCTGCACTACAACAACATCTCTAATAATCTGAATAACACGGATAAGAAAGAATTCGATTTCCACCGTTTCGTATTATTTGTGGGTCATGAATTTAACAGCACAACACGTTTCTTCTCTGAATTAGAAGTTGAGCATTCAATTGCTGGTGAAGGCAAAAAAGGCGAAGTGGAATTAGAGCAAGCTTATATCGAGCATGACTTTAATAACATGTTCACCGGTAAAGCGGGTCTATTCCTGATGCCAGTAGGTATCATCAACGAAACTCACGAACCGACAACTTTCTACGGTGTTGAGCGTAACCCTGTTGAAAAAGACATCATCCCAGCAACGTGGTGGGAAGGTGGTCTTAACTTAAATATTAAAGCGGCACCTGGTGTTGCCTTTGATACTGCTGTGACTTCAGGTTTGTATATTCCTCAGGGTAAAGAATACAAAATCCGTGATGGTCGCCAAAAAGTCTCTGAAGCTAAAGGCGAAGACTTAGCCTACACCGGCCGCGTTAAGTACACTGCGGTGCCAGGTCTTGAGCTTGCAGCGACGGTACAATACCAGTCAGATTTAACCCAGGGTGAAGCAGGCGTTGATACTGCATCAGCGACATTAATGACAGCTCACGCTATCTACAACATCGAAAACTTCTCTGTTAAAGCGCTTTACGCTCAGTGGAATATCGATGGTAAAGAAGCTGAATCCTTAGGCCGTGATAAGCAAAATGGTTTCTACATCGAGCCTTCTTATCGCATCAACGACCAGTTTGGCTTATTCGCTCGTTACAACGAGTGGGACAACAATGCTGGCGACAATGCAGACACTAAGAAAAAGCAAACAAACGTGGGTGTTAACTACTGGTTACATGAAAACGTGGTATTTAAAGCAGACTACGAAAACATCGGCGGTGCTGCTGATTCAGATGGCTTTAACTTAGGCGTTGGCTATCAATTCTAAGTAATTGAGTCTGTGGATATAAGCCTTTGGGCTTAATCACATAAAACACTTGGGGTGGCTATCATTTTTTCAGTATGATAGGCACCTTTGTTTTATGTGCCTTTTTTCAATAGTGCCTAATTAAACCGTTTCTAATTAGTCGACCCTAACTAAGAGCTCCCCTCATTTATGAGATTACTTTGCTGCATCATACTTGGTATCAGTTTATTAACGCCTCAGGCTCAGGCTGAAACCACTCAATATTTATCTTCTCAGGATTTTATCAAACAGGCTTTTGAAGGCGACTTGCCTAAAGCTAAGGTGTTTTGGCTTGATGATGAAGCCAAAGCGGCTATCGAAGAGATTTTATCCCACAGCTTTAATAAAATGCGGGTGCGTTATTGGCAAAAAGATGACGCCAGTGTGTGGATCTTGGATGAAATTGGTAAAGAGGCCCTGATAACGGTAGGCATTCACGTTAAGGCTGCTGAGATAGCTCAGACAAAAGTGCTGGTGTATCGTGAAAGCCGCGGCGATGAAGTGCGCCATGACTTTTTTACCGACCAATTTAAGACGGCCAAGCTTAATGCTGATAATAAGCTCGATAGGCATATTGATGGCATTACTGGGGCGACCTTATCAGTGCGCGCCTTAACCAAATTATCCCGTATTGCACTGTGGCTCGATGCCCATGTTAATAAAGCTGAGAATTAGTCCATAGCAATGACAGATATTACGAGCAAAGATAATGATAAAAAGTAGACGTCCAAACCAACAACTGAGACGTCAAGGGATTAAATATCAAATCCTCAGAGCACTGCGTCCTTGGCATCGACGATTGGGTCTATTAAGTGGTGTGTTTATTCTGTTATTAGCCCTCACTGGCGTTGCCATTAATCATAGCCAAGACTTCAACTTAGATACTGCCCAGGTAAAACAAGCCTGGTTGCTGGACTATTACGGCATCAATGCACCGCAACAAATAACGGTATTTTGCATCAGTTCGACGACAGGATCTGCTACTGACGCCAATGAGCACGCTAATGCGGCATCGTCTTCCCAATGCAAGGTATTAGTGGCGGCTACAGACAGTCAACTCTGGCTGAAAGACAAACTTATTCTGGAGAGTCAGTTACCTATTCTTGGGGCTACACAGGTTGGAGACTCCCTGGTGGCCGCTGATGCTAAGCATGTGTATTTGTTTTCAGCAACAGGTGAACTTTACGAAACCCAAGGGCCAAGTACCGGACTCCCACAGGGTATATTGGCTCTGGCTAATACTGATGCAGGAGTGTGGATCAATACTACTAAAGGGGTGTTTTTAAGTGATACCGATTTACTGGAATGGTCACCACAAGCCGCCAATGCTGATATTGCTTGGTTAGCCCCAATGGCTAAAAATGAATTAGTGCCATCACAATGGCAAGCTATCGAGCTTAATGCCCGCAGTGGTCACTTAACATGGGAGCGAGTCATGCTGGACTTGCATAGTGGCCGCTTATTTGGAGAGTTAACAATCTGGTTATGGGATTTATTCGCCCTCGCCTTGTTGTTAGTTGTCAGCAGCGGTGTATGGATTTGGGCAAAGCAGCGCTAAAACCATCAACAATTTTCTTTCTAAAAATTCTTAGATTCTAAAACACTTCAATTTAAAATCACTTAGATTTTAAAATTGTTAGAATCGGCAAATAATTGCAGTCTGTGTCAGAGTGCCCCTACTCAATGACTCGTATGAATGCGTCCCCTTGATAAACGCCTTTAGCACCTGATTACTGCCCGCCATAGACGGCACTTGGTTGATTTACACATCTTTAAGGATTTATTACCAGAGTCAGTGGTAAAATTGCACCCTATTCGAATAAAAAGGTGGTAAGTTGAGTTACCTACAGCCAATGTAAAATGATAAGTAACTAACGATAAGTAACAAATGATAAGTAACTTAAGTGGCTGACATCAACGTAAGAGTCATTTCACTAGACGTCAGATAATTACTTTACAGTCAAAAATTTAGGCAATTCAGGAGCGCATAACATTGAACCAATTAACTGAGCAACTTATAGATTGCCCCTACTGTGGTGAAGCTATTGAAATTCTCATTGATTCATCCGACATGGGACAAGAGTATATTGAAGATTGCCAGGTGTGTTGTAAACCCATTAATTTCCTGGTTTCTGAGAGTGTAAATGGCGAGCTTAATGTTAATGTTTATGGTGAAGACGAAGCATACTAATCATTGTTTAAGTGACAATGATTTTTCGTTATAATACCAAATCACATTCATAACAGTTCATTGAATACTTGGATTTAATTGTAATCAAATAAATACCATAACCAGAAAAGAATGATCTCTAGTACACTCGCCACAAATCGAAAAATCGAAACCGTCGATGAGCTACACCCTAAGGAATAAAGCCTTTCCACTCAATCACTAAGGCACCCCTATGACACATAAACTGTCCCAAGACACTTCTGTAACTATCGACACAGTCAATACCATCGACGACCTCGCTAAGCTAGTCAACTATTCCTTTATGAATACGCTCAACTGCGATCCTGATGCGACAAAAAATGGTATTGACTATGCGCCTCGACAAGTATTCTCAGGGCACTACGTCACCGTTAAACCGACACCTATCGAAAACCCCGAGTACGTAGTGCATAGCAACAGTTTATTTCGCGATTTGGGCTTTGCAGACAGCATGGCGCAGTCACCTGACTTCATTAGCATGTTTTCCGGCGACCTCTCAAACGTGCCAGCACCCATGAGTAAAGTCGGTTGGGCGTGTGGCTATGCACTGTCTATCTTTGGCACTGAATACATTCAACAGTGCCCGTTCAAAACCGGTAACGGCTATGGTGACGGCCGCGCTATGTCTGTATTTGAAGCTGTCATCAAGGGAAAACGCTGGGAAATGCAGCTTAAAGGTGGCGGTCGCACACCCTATTGCCGCGGAGCAGACGGTCGCGCAGTGTTACGTTCAAGTGTCCGTGAGTTTTTAGCACAGGAGCACATGCACGCGCTGGGTGTACCAACATCGCGTTCGCTAAGTTTGTATGTGTCGAAAACCGAGACGGTAAAACGGCCGTGGTACTCTGAGGGTTCGCGTTCGCAAGATCCTGACAGAATGATTACTGAGGCAGTTGCGATTTCAACGCGTGTGGCATCTTCATTTATTCGAGTGGGGCAACTCGAGCTTTTCGGTCGCCGTGCCCGCAAACAAGAACACCCGCAAGCAATGGCGGAGCTTGAACAACTGGTATTGCACTTAATCGATCGTGAATACGCTGATGTTATCGACTCGCAGCTTAGTATCAACGACAAGGTGTTGCTGCTAGCAAGCGAGTTCCGTCACCGCCTAACCTCATTGGTGGCAAACTGGATCCGCGTCGGCTATTGCCAAGGCAACTTTAATAGTGATAACTGCGCCGCCGGTGGTTTCACCCTCGACTACGGTCCTTTCGGGTTTTGCGATGAGTTCAATCCATATTATCAACCCTGGACAGGCGGCGGTCAGCACTTTGCATTTTTGAATCAAGGCGTGGCTGCAGAGCGTAATTTTCTGATGTTTTGCACGGCATTAAGTCCATTATTAGTCAGTACACCCGTTGACTTAGAGCAACTCCAACAGTTAGTAAATGGCTTTTCGAGCGAAATACAAACAAAAATGCAGCAGATGTGGGCCGCAAAACTTGGGCTTAACACATTCAATGCTTCGCTATTGACAGAGCTTGAAACGCTTATGATGCAAACACCTGTTGATTACACCTTGTTCTTCCGCGAACTCTCAGCACTACCGGTCAATATTGCTCCTCTGAAAAAAAGTTTTTACCAGGACCTACAACACGCTCCCGAAGGATTTGAGCAGCGCTGGTCAGCCTGGTTAAGCCAATGGCAGTCATTACTGGATTGCACAGCTGATTCGGATGTTGATGTGAGTTCTGATGAAAGTGCAGATGCAAAAAACGATGTCAATTCAGCCCAGCCTCGCACCCGTGAAGAAATCATTAAGCAGATGAAACTGGTTAACCCAAAATACACTTTGCGTGAATGGTTACTGGTGCCAGCCTACAACCAAGCAAGCAAGGGCAATTATTCGCTTGTTAGAGAATTGCAGGCTGTGATGACTCAACCTTATGCCGAGCAGCCTCAGGAAGTAGAAGATAAATTTTATCGACTTAAGGCATCTGAGTTTTTTGCGATCGGTGGACTGTCGCACTTAAGCTGCTCATCGTAACGCTGAGGGAACCGGTGAGATCAGTAATAAGTGCTGAATACGTATGCAGATCTTTGCGGTAAAATCGTAAAGCGTCATATATTGCTTGTTGAATATTAAAATAAACAACAAGGACTTTGTATGGCGCGCGCTGACTCAACTAGATCAACCCGCTCAGCTCATTTTACGGCATCAACCACGACAATTCGCCCCGCTGGCATAGCAACTAAGTTAGGCTTAACACCTAACTTAGTTGCTATGTCCTATGCTGTCTCACTACTTAGCTTGGCCATTCCAAACATGGCGCAAGCTAAAACCGTAAACGTCGTCTCCCCTGACAAACACATTTCAGTCAGTTTGACCGACGACAATGGTCGTCCTGAATATCAGGTTAAATTTAACGGTAACACCGTGGTTAACCCAAGCAAACTGGGCTTGGTATTCCAGCAGTTGGGTGAGTTTGGCGTGGATTTCAGCATTAAAGAGGTTAAAAGTAACAGCGTTGATCAAACCTGGCAGCTACCTTGGGGCGAGCGTGAAAATGTGCGTGACCATTACAATCGTATTGTCGCGACGCTCAGTAATGGCAAAGTCGACTTTGATGTTGAATTTAAGGCCTTTAACGACGGTATTGGTTTTCGCTACTTAGTGCCAAAACAAGCTGGACTGGCTAAAACACCCAAGCTGGATATGACTGACGAATTAACTGAATTTGCCATACCCGATCCGCAACTCACTACCGCATGGTGGATCCCCGGTCGTGGCTGGAACCGTTACGAGTATTTATACCGAACAACCTCGCTTGATAAAATCGATATAGCCCACACACCAATGACGTTTAGAACGGCTGATGGCGTGCATTTAAGCATTCATGAAGCTGCCCTCACCGACTATGCGGCTATGGTCCTTAATCAAGGTCGTGATGGTATTTTACGCACAGATTTAACCCCATGGTCCGACGGTATTAGGGTTAAAACCCAGCCAGGTTTTTCAACACCCTGGCGTACTATTCAAATTGCTAAAGATGCCCCAGGACTGCTTAACTCAGATATTATCCTTAATCTTAACGAGCCGAATAAACTCGGTGATGTGTCATGGGTGCAACCGGGTAAATACGTGGGTATTTGGTGGGGTATGCACTTAAATGAAAACACCTGGGGCAGCGGGCCTAAACATGGCGCGACCACCAGTGAAACTAAGCGATACATGGACTTTGCCGCCAAGTATGGTTTTGATGGCGTATTGGTTGAAGGCTGGAATGAAGGCTGGGACGGCAGTTGGTTCGATAACGGCGATGTGTTCAGTTTTACTCAGTCTTATGCTGATTTTGACCTTGATGCGATTAGCCAATATGGCAAAAGTAAAAATGTGCGCTTAATTGGCCACCATGAAACCTCAGGCTCAGTCACTAATTACCGTAAGCAAATGAGCGATGCCTATGACTTGTATAAAAAGCATGGCGTAACGCAAATTAAAACCGGTTATGTTGCCGATGGTGGTGATATTAAACGGGTTGATGAACACGGTATTACCCGCCATGAATGGCACGATGGCCAGTTTATGGTTAATGAATATCTGCACAGTGTCACCGAAGCGGCTAAACGGGGCATTAGCATAAATACCCATGAGCCGATTAAAGACACTGGTCTTCGTCGCACTTATCCAAACTGGATAGCCCGAGAAGGCGCTAGAGGCCAAGAATTTAATGCATGGGGCTCGCCACCTAATAACCCCGAACATACTGCCATTTTACCTTACACCCGTATGTTGTCTGGCCCAATGGATTTTACCCCAGGCATATTCAATCTAGCACCCCAGGGGTTAGATGCCGTTAATCGGGTACAAACAACCTTAATGAAGCAGCTTGCGCTTTATGTAGTGCTTTATAGTCCCATTCAAATGGCAGCAGATTTACCGCGCAACTATGTTGAGCGTTTAGATGCATTTCAATTTATTTTAGATGTGCCAACCGATTGGAGCGAATCAAAAGCCCTTGCCGGTGAAGTGGGTGACTTTGTTGTTTTTGCACGTAAATCACGTAAAAGTGATGATTGGTTTGTCGGTGGATTAACCGATGAAACACCGCGCAGTGTTGATATTGCTTTAGACTTTTTAACTTCAAATTCGCAATACCAGGCACAAATTTATCGTGATGGTGACAAGGCTGATTGGTTAACTAACCCATACGACTATGTTATTGAGCAAAAAGTGGTTTCAGCCAAAGACACGCTGACGTTAACGATGGCCGCCAGTGGCGGCACAGCGATTAGATTTAAATTAATCAGATAACATAGACTTACTTAATATATAAATACAGACTGCAACTTAAAAATGTAACCAGGATGTGTCACTTAAGTTGCTTATAATTGATGAATACGTATGTATTCAGTTGTGCAAATCCTGAGTGCAAGGCTACTATAAAACCTGCTAAATTCGCTCTCGCTTGTGGAGATGAAGAAGGCTAGGTCGTTTCTGATACTGACCATACTATGGCAAGTATCGGCTTTGGAGTACCTCGATTAACTTTGTTTAGCGTTTTGTTTGCTGAATAAGGATATTAGGTCATTGGCGAATACCCGTCTTAGGGAGATGTGTATTCGCTTTTTTTTATCTAACGACTGAACTACCGCCTACCCATAATAAGGATAAAAAATGTCGGCAAATAACCATGCTCCGCAAGAGCTTAATAAACAAGTTCAGCCTCAGCTCAATTTTTGGCAAATATTTAACATGTGTTTTGGCTTTCTTGGCATTCAATTTGGCTTTGCCCTGCAAAATGCTAATGTCAGCCGAATATTTCAAACCTTAGGCGCTGAGATAGACGACATTCCTATTTTATGGATTGCTGCGCCGCTCACCGGATTAATCGTTCAACCCATTATTGGTTACTTAAGTGATAATACCTGGAACTTTTTAGGTCGCCGTCGTCCTTATTTCTTATTCGGTGCCATTTTTACCACACTGTCATTATTCATCATGCCGCACTCACCTGCTTTATGGGTCGCGGCTGGGATGTTATGGATTATGGATGCTTCAATTAACATCGCCATGGAACCATTTCGGGCTTTTGTGGGCGATAATTTACCGCAAAAGCAACGCACCCAGGGCTATGCAATGCAAAGCTTTTTTATTGGTGTCGGCGCGGTAATCGCATCAGCATTACCCTATATTTTGACTAATTATTTTGATGTCGCCAATACCGCACCTGCCGGTGAAATAGCCGACTCAGTTCGCTATGCCTTCTACTTCGGTGGTGCGGTATTATTTCTTGCTGTCGGTTGGACCATAGTTTCCAGTAAAGAATACTCGCCTGAAGAATTAGCACGTTTTCATCAGCAAGAAACAGATCAACAGCAACCGCTAGTGGAAAACCAGCGCAGCGTCAGCCAGTACCGAAATGGCGCAATGATTTGGATGGCGATTGGGGCGTTATTTACTGCCATCATTATTGCTCAAAATCTCGATAAGCAGCTTTATATCTTAAGCTTAGGCATTTTTGCTTTTGGTCCTTTGCAGCTAATTTGTTCAATAAAACTGGCAAACAAAAACCAACAAGCACGCAGCTCTCTGGGATTAGTGTTTAACGTGGTTGACGACTTATTCCACATGCCAAAAGCGATGCGACAACTGGCTGTAGTACAGTTTTTTGCCTGGTTTGCCCTATTCGCCATGTGGATTTATACCACAGCCGCGGTCACCTCATATCATTATGGTTCTACTGACGTGGTTACCCAAGCCTATAATGACGGCGCTGATTGGGTCGGCATGTTATTCGCTTCATACAATGGCTTTGCTGCCATTGCGGCAATCATTATTCCTTTTTTAGCCAAAGCTGTCGGCATTAAGTTTACTCACACTATCAATATGTTTTTAGGCGGCATTGGCTTAATCAGTTTTTACTTTATTAAAGACCCGACTCAATTGTGGATCCCGATGATAGGTGTAGGTTTCGCCTGGGCTTCTATTTTATCTGTGCCGTACGCCATGTTATCGGGGGTTATTCCACCGAAAAAAATGGGTGTATATATGGGCATTTTTAACTTTTTCATCGTGATCCCCCAACTGTTAGCAGCCAGTATTTTAGGATTATTACTGAAAGTATTCTTTGATGGTCAGCCAATATATGCCGTGGTATTAGGCGGGGTGTTTATGATGATTTCAGGCATAGCCGTGCTATTTGTTGATCAAAACAAACACACTCAATAATAAGTAATTAATAAACAATCAGTCACCTTTTTATAAAGGCTAAACATTTCAAACAAGTGCCTTCATAGCGACTATAAAAATAGTTGATACACATAATTAACAATAAGAAATTGGGGAACTCAATGTCAAAAATTGATTCACTTATCAAACAGTCAGCAATCGCCAGCGCAATTAGCCTTGCGCTACTTAGTTTAAGCGCCTGTTCAGATAGCACAACGGCACCAATAGATGAGCCTATCGCTAGCACAGTGACTCATATTGCACCTGGCGCTCCGGGTGCGGATCCTGTGTGGGCATTTTCAGGAAAAACCGGTATTGGCACTTCCTATGAGCCTTATTCCAATGGCCAGTATGTTGACAGCGAAGCTAACCCTGTCAGTAAAGTGTGGTTCTCAGTCGCCCAGGGTATTTTAACTGAAACCATGTACGGCATGATCCACAATGCACAGTTAAAAGAATTGCAATTTGTGATTGTCGGTAATGGTTTTGTTGATACTGAAAAAGAGAATACCAACAGTACTATTGAATATCTGCATACCGACGACCAAGGTCGACCATTATCTTTGGCCTATAAAATTGTTAACACGGATAAAGACGATAAATACAAGATTGAAAAACATATTTTCACCGATCCAACCCGCGACAGCTTAATGATGAAGGTGGTTTTTACCGCATTTGAAGATGGTATCACGCCTTATCTTTATGCTAACCCACATATAGACAATAGCGGCGCAAATGATATTGCCAGTATTGAAAATGATGCCTTGGTGGCTTATACCAGTGCTGATAATTCATCGGTATTAACCATTAAATCCGATATTGATTACGTCAAAGCCAGCGTGGGTTTTGTTGGCACCTCAGACGGTTTAGTCGACCTAGCCGATAATAGCCAGCTTGATAAGCTGTATCAAAGTACCAGTAAAGACAAGTCAACCGTAGGAAATGTCGCATTAACGGCGCAATACCCTACCCTTAATAGCAACAGCTATACGGTCAACTTTGCTATAGGTTTTGGTCACAATAAAGAATCTAGCCTAAACAATGCTAACACCACCCTTGAAACCGGTTATGACGCTGTATTAAGCGCCTATCTTGGTGATGATAAACATATTGGCTGGAAAGACTATTTAGCCTCGCTAACACCCCTTAATAATATGTCGACTAACACTGCTGATAGTGGCAAGTTACTTTACACCAGTGCATTAGTGCTAAAAGCGCAGGAAGATAAAACCCATGCGGGTGCCTTAATTGCCTCACTGTCTAACCCTTGGGGTGATACCGTTTCAGCTAAAGTCGGCAGCACGGGTTATAAAGCGGTATGGCCGCGTGATTTCTATCAATGTGCAATGGCATTCTTAGCCATGGGCGATACGCAAACGCCTAAAGTCGCATTTGAGTATTTGAAAAAAGTCCAAGTAACCGCTCAAACACCTGGTTATGAGGGAACGCCCGGCTGGTTTTTACAAAAAACCCATGTTGATGGCGAAATTGAATGGGTAGGTGTACAGCTAGATCAAACCGCCATGCCTATTATGTTAGGTTGGAAACTGTGGCAAGCGGGTGTATTAACCGATGCAGAAACGGTGAAGTGGTATCATGACATGCTTAAACCTGCAGCGGATTTTCTAATCACAGGTGGCAAAGTTAAATTAGATTGGAATGAGACTGAAATTACCCCGCCAAGCACTCAACAAGAGCGCTGGGAAGAACAAGCAGGATACTCTCCGTCGACCACTGCTGCAGTAATTGCAGGCTTAGTTGCGGCAAGCGAGTTAGCCGTGCTAGCTAAAGATGAAAAAAGCGCTCAATACTTAAGTGCAGCGCGCAAGTTAGCTGCTGAATTAGAAACCACTATGGTGGCAAATACAGGTGATTTTGCTATAAACCAGCACGCTGAAGTTGCCCCTTACTATGTCCGCATTAGCCCTAATGGCACCCCTAACACTGCAGACAAACTGCTTGATAACAACGGTAAAACAGGCGTTGATCAACGTACCATTTTAGACGGTGGATTTTTAGAACTTGTGCGTTATGGAGTTAAAAACGCTCATGACCCAATAATTAAGAACAGCGTGTTTCTGATTGATAACACCAAATTAGACGATAACCTGAGGGTAAAATATGAATTTACCGCCAAAGATGGCAGCACTGTGCCAGGTTATCGCCGCTATGGTAACGATGGCTATGGTGAAGATATTGTCACCGGATTAAGTTATGCCGAAAAGGGCAATACTGAACAGCAACGTGGACGAGTCTGGCCATTCTTTACCGGTGAGCGCGGCCACTATGAATTAGCACTGGCTAAAGCATCTGGCACGCTTAACCCAAACACTAAATCGCAACTTATCCAAACTTATGTGCAGGGGATGGAAACGTTTGCTAATGAAGGGTTAATGCTGCCAGAACAAGCTTGGGATGGTGTGGGCAATGCCACTCGCTATAAATACAAAATGGGCCAAGGCACAAACTCAGCCACCCCACTTGCGTGGACACATGCTGAATACGTTAAATTGGTTCGTTCAATAACAGATGAAAATGTATGGGATCACTATCCTATAGTCACTGAACAGTTAAGCCAATAAACACCAACTATATCAACTTAAGTTATTATTAATATCCAGATAATTTAACAGCTTAATACCGTGACATTGAAAGATGTTACGGTATTTTTATAGGTTTTTACTTGTTAACTGACGGTAAAATTGTTACAAAAGCATGTGCAAATTTTGCATTATAAAAAATTGGGATTAGGAAAAAACAATGGAATGGTATTTAACAGTTTTAAAAAAGTATTTTGTATTTAGTGGCCGTGCGCGCCGTAAAGAATATTGGATGTTTGCTTTATTCAACTTCATCGTTAGCTTTGTGTTATCGCTAGTCGACATGGGAATTGGTAGCTACAATGAAATTATGGGATTAGGTACGCTAAGTGGTATTTATACCCTACTGGTGCTTATACCAAGTATTGCAGTCGCCATTAGACGTTTACATGACACAAATCATTCTGGCTGGTGGCTATTAATCGCATTAATTCCGCTATTGGGTGCATTATTCTTACTCGTTGTTTTCTGTTTCGATAGTAAAGAAGATAATGAATATGGTCCAAACCCAAAAACGTTAAATGATAATGACAGTGGCAATAGTGCCACCGTCGAAGCCTAGAAAGTAAATTAACTCGGTAAAATCAATTGACATAAATTGGTTTTAAAATGAGTAACAAAGCATAGCGTGAGACTTTATCAGCCTCACGCTATGCTTTTTTGTTAATGCCAAATTAATAATTTTATTACGACTAGCTAATAATGTCCGTTACAAAACGGGTGGCACTAACACTAACACTAATTATGCCCTTACCTTCTGTATTAAACTCATTATCGCTAACGCTATCGCGCCTGCAACAATACCAAACAAGGCATTTAGAATACTTGGCGTGAGCATTTTCAATAGGCTACCAACATATTCTAATTGCTCAACCAAAACAGCAGCATGTTCAATATAGGCTCCAACCACATGAATACCGTGGGTTAAAATACCACCGCCCACCATAAACATTGCAATTGTGCCCACCACGGTTAATATTTTCATTAAATATGGCGCGGCGATAATTAATTTAAGCCCAATGTATCGCCCTACGCAATTAAAAAAACCTTCACCTTGGCGTTTATTCAAATAGAAACCAAGGTCGTCAATTTTAACAATACCCGCGACTAAACCATACACGCCGACTGTCATCACTACCGCGATAACCGATAAGGTTAAAAACTGACTCATTAAATCAGACTCAGCGACCACACCTAAACTAATAGCAATAATCTCTGCAGAAAGAACAAAGTCGGTGCGAATTGCCCCTTTTATCTTTTCTTTTTCATAGGTTTGTAAGTCAGCAACATCTCTGGACAATTTCCGTTCAACTTCGACAGCATCCGATTTTTGAGAAGGTTTATCCCGTGAAGGCTTATGCTGATAAGAATGATGTAATTTTTCAAAGCCTTCGTAGCATAAGAATAATCCACCAAACATTAATAATGGCATAATAGCCCAAGGAATAAAGGCACTAATTACTAGCGCCGCCGGCACTAATATTAACTTGTTGCGAAAAGAGCCTAACGCTACCGCCCAAACGACAGGTAATTCACGTTCTGACGCGACCCCAGACACTTGCTGAGCGTTTAATGCTAAATCGTCGCCCAGCACGCCTGCGGTTTTACGTGCTGCGACTTTACTCATCGCAGCAACGTCATCTAAAATGGTTGCAATATCATCTAGTAATGTCAGTAAGCTTGCACCGGCCATAGTAAGTAAATGTCCCTAAAATAAAATTATAATGCGTACTGCCAGAGTACGCCAAATGAGTCAAAATCATTACCAATACGGGTGATAACACCGGTATTGGCATAAAATTTTAAGCTATGCTGCTGATTTAGTGCTATTGAATAAGTTAGCCCAAAGCGTGAGTTATCTTGATCGTCATTGGCCTGAATGCCATTTTTACTGGTTTCACCACCCATAAAATAATTGCCGCTCAGCGACAACCACTGCCCTTTGGCTAAACTGTAGATTACATGCCCTTGCAGAGAATATTGCGGTGCTTTGTCTAAATTTACACCATTATAAAACTCATCGTTGTCACTGTATAAACGCACTGTGGTATTAGCACCGTAATACCAGTTTCCCTGCCGAAAAGACACACCAAAACCAGGTCTAAACACCCATTGATTTGCCCCAATATTGACTAATTTACTGGGATCATATTCACCAATAGGTGCAGTCACTTGCAGACTCACTCCCATAACTAGCCCTTCTTGGTATTGACCAAACTCTTGTCGAGTTAACGCTGGCGCGCCATAAAAATTCCAGGTTAATTTAAGGACGGGGTCAGCATAACCACAGCGTTCAGCTTCAACATACTCACCTTGAAATACCGCAGAACCGGCCATACAGACACGACTGGCAACCACATCAAACTTAGATGAACTGCCACCTAAATCAAATGTAGTGGCATAACCGATAATGCCAGCATTAATTTCAATTTGTGATTTTTCGATAGGCACTTCTGGCGCAGGTGATAAGCCGCCCTGTGAGCGACCATAGCCAGCTACTAAAAAGTGCATATCAATAGGTATGTTGGTGTAACTACGGGGTTCTAAATCTTGAGCCATGCTTTGAAAACTGCTGACACTTGTGAGTACAGCAAAACCGAAAGCTTGTAGTCTAAATAACTGGCGATATGATGGCGTTTGCATTGAATCTATTTATCCTTAAATGATAACTGATGCAGAAGCATTAAAAGCTCATTTAGGAATATCATTAAGGTTGAGAACAACTACAACCTTAATGATATTTACCCATTAATCTATTGTTGAACCACAAGATTGACGCACCACTAGATTGGTAGGAATTAACATAGGTGACACTTCTTGCCCGCGGATCAGTTTGAGTACACTGTCCACTAAAATCTCCCCCGCCAATTGGGTGTTTTGCTTAATGGTGGTTAGTGGCGGATTGGCAAAACTAGCCACAGGTATATCATCATAACCAATAATAGCGACATCTTCGGGTACGTTAACACCGCGTTTTTTTAACGCCCTAAGAGCACCAATTGCAATTAAATCACTGGCTGCAAAAATAGCATCAAATTGAGTCCCTTTGTCCAGCAAGGCATTGGCAGCATCAAAGCCTGAGCTTTCAGTGCTAATAGCATCAAATTGTAATTGCTTATCAAGGGGAATATTTTGGTTTTTTAGGGCTTCACAGTGGCCTAAGTAACGGTCTCTAAATTCTGGGCTACGGCTTGAGGAATCCCCTAAGAATGCAATTTGTTTTCGACCTTGTTGCAGCATATGCGCTGTGGCTATAACCCCACCTTGGTGATTATCACACCCGATTGATAGTACAGATTTATTATTATGTTCAGCGCCCCATATTACAAAGTGAGTATTTTGCTCTAGCAGTTTTTCTAGCTTGTGGGCGTAATCCATATAATCGCCATAACCAAGCAAGATAATACCATCGGCCTTATTACTGTCTTCATAGTCCGCATGCCAGTCACTAGAAAGCTGTTGAAATGACACCAGTAAGTCATACCCCTGACGGGCGGTAGCCCGGGTAATGGAACCCAACATAGAAAGAAAGAACGGATTAATCAATGAATCATCATTAGTGGGATCTTCACAAATCAGTAGCGCCAATGTATGACTATTTTGAGTACGAAGATTACTGGCGTTTTTATCCACTTTATAATTTAATTCTTTAGCTATCGCTTGTATGCGTTGCCGGGTTTCTAAATTAACTAAAGGACTATTTCTTAACGCGCGAGAAACCGTTGACTGAGATACCCCAGCGCGATAGGCAATGTCAATTGAGGTTGCTTTAGATGCCATTTTTACTGTTCTACCTTGTTAATTTAATGAGTGAAATAATGGTTATTTATATTCCTAACTCATCAAGCAAGCTATCTGCCTCATCTGTCACTGAGTCTTTAACTGCGATTGAGTTGGCTGACTCACTTGCAGTTTTATCATGTTGCTTTCTATGGGTTTCAATTAATGCATCAGGATCGAACTCTTCATCCATTTCGAAATCCCTTGAACGAATGAACTCAGTTTTATCCATTGCAAACTCAAGATAAAATATATGATTATTCTGTGTTCTAAATGATACACGGCGGGCAACTGCATTATCTAAATTGGTATCAACAGAAATAGTAAGCTCTTTATTAAGCGTCAGCATTTTAGGCTGGCTCTGGCTAATAGAGGTTTGTAACTCTTTCGACACTTTGCTGATAAAATCCCCCAACATTTGGTTCATCAACTCGCCCATCACATTGGCAACGTCATCAGAGGTATGAGAAAAAGCCAGTTCATTTTCAGGCATACCCATATTGATCATATAGCGACGATAAATCTCAATCGCTGCATCAGCTGAGAAGTTGATAACCACTAAACCAGAAAAGCCGCCGTCAAAAATAGAAAAACAACCTAAGTCAGGCTTTAAACGAGTACGAGAAATAGATTGCACCATTCCAGCATGGATAACACTACTTGCAGTGGTATTGGATAATACATGGGAAACTGAATGACACAGTTTTAGTAAAATATCGTCGTTTTTAACGGTTTGAGAAGCGTTCATGGCATACACCTTATTTTTATAATTAAGCTAATCTTGCGGGTAAAATGATAAAAAATCAAAATTAAAACAACTCTTTAGCATAAAATATGAGTCAACATTGCATTTAACAAATTAAACTATTGATTTACAATAAATTAATAAATTATAGCTGTTATTTAAATTTTTTCTATTAAATGTATGTTGCCTCACATTTTTGCGACAATAAACTCCTGTAAAGTCAATTAATCTTTATAATCAACGGCTTCTAGGGTTTATAATTTTAAGGATAAAAATGATAGCTTCATTACGTCAGTTAACCATATTAAAACGCCTATTTATCATGCTAATTCTTGCGGCAATCGGTACTGTATGTTTTGGTAGTTTTTCCGTTAAAGAACAATATGACAATCTGGTTAATGAAAAATATCATCAATTAGCGGGTAATATTGTCCAATTCAATGCAACAGTGGAGGAATTAGCCTCTCAAAACACCCCTAGTTTAACCATTGTAGCCATTCTTGATGCTATTAATCAGCAAGCTCAAAATCCTATTTATCTGCTAGATAACAACAAAAAGCTATTATCACCGTCTACTGATGTTTTTTTTGCTAATGCCGACATAACCAAGATAACCGATATCAATGGCAATTTGAGTCTTAATGCAATGCTTGATTTAGCTAAAAGACAGGGGTTATCGAATGGGTCAATTACATTCACTATAAATGGCCACTCTCAAACACGTTTATTATCAATAAAATATGATAACCGACAGCAACATTATGTACTTTCTTATGCCGATAATGACAGCATTAATACAGCACTCAAGAGTATCATAATTGACTACTTAATCATTATGATGATGATTTCTTTGCCTATTTTTATCTTCTTCTTATTGCTTAATCATTCAATCACCCAACCTATCAATATCGCCATCAAAACTATGCGGGACATTGCCGCAGGTGAAGGCGATTTACGTCAACGACTGGATGAAAATGGTAAAGATGAAGTCTCTGAATTAGCCAAAGCATTTAACTTGTTTGTCGTCAAAATTGCTAATGTTGTTGCAGAATTAAATCCAATATGCAATCAACTCAATATCAATGCCAACGAGTTATTAAAGGCGGTTAGCACCTCACAGCAGAGCAGTCAAAATGTGAATCAAGAAACCCAAAGTGTTGCAGCTGCAATTCATGAGATGTTAACTACAACCCAAGATATGGCACGTAACACTCAACAAACCGCTGAAAATGCCAATAAAGTGACTGTAGAGGCCAAACATGGTCAACAATTGATGTTATCGACAGTGGTTCAAAGTGAGGCGCTAGGCAATGAGCTACAACATAATGTGCAAGTCAGCGAAAGCTTATCCCTTGCATCCAATGAAATAAGCTCTATTTTAGATGTGATTAAAGCGATTGCAGACCAAACTAACTTACTGGCTTTAAATGCCGCCATTGAAGCCGCACGCGCGGGTAGCCATGGGCGTGGCTTTGCGGTTGTAGCAGATGAAGTGAGGGCTCTGGCAACCAGAACCCAGGACTCGACCAATGAAATCAATCAAATTGTATCTAAAATTCATCTAGGTATTGAATCTTTACGCCAAAGTAATAGCCAAACACTTAAGCAGTCTGACGACTTACAATTAAAAGCACGTCAATCAAGTGACTCTATGGCAAGCATTCTCGCGTTAGTTGATAACATCAACGACATGACCAGCCAACTTGCCAGTGCAACCGAGCAGCAAGCTATGGTGACTGAAGAGGTTAATATTAATATAAATGCCATTTCAGGCTTAACCCATCAAGTGGTTGCGGCAAATAAATCTAATGAACATGAAGCGAATGAGTTAGAAAAGATAAGCCAAAAAATGGATAACACCCTTAAACAGTTTAAGATTTAACTCGCAAATAACTAATATAACATTGCTTACTTTGATGCCCTGTCGCATTAAGGTATAGTTATTCGTTTTCATTTTCGTCATTAATATGAGTTCAAGCAGTATGTATCAAAAAACGGTGACCATTACAGCGCCACACGGGATCCACACTCGCCCGGCAGCATTACTGGTAAAAGAGGCAAAAAGTTTCGATTGCGATGTCATCGTAGAATGCAACGGTAAGCAAGCTAGCGCTAAAAGCTTATTTAAATTACAGACACTCGGTTTATATCAAGGCGTTGAAGTCACGGTAATCGCCCAGGGCGAACAAGCTCAACAGGCCGTTGAAAGGGTTTCAGAACTACTTATCACCTTAAGCTAAGAGGTTATCATGCAAGTTAATGGCATTGTGGTATCAACAGGTATCGCCTTTGGGCATGCGCTCAATATTACCACCCAGCCTCAACCGCTTGATCTTCGTTTGTTACCCCTTTCTAGTATAGAAACTGAAAAAAAGTCGTTAAACACTGCAATTAGTAAACTGATAAAATACTTACAAGACTGCCAACAACGTGTTTGCCCAAGTTGTGACAATTTTCAACTTATCGATGCCGATATATTGCTACTTGAAGATGATGAGTTATTAACTGACATGCAACAACATATTGTGCAATATCGCGTCAGTGCCGCTGTTGCCATCGATAGAACCTTTAATGATCAAGCGCAAGTCATCGCAGAAATGGCAGACCCTTATCTTGCTAATCGTAGTCAAGATATTTCGTTGCTCGGTCAGCGCCTAATAACCATATTACAGGGTGCTAACCAACACGACTTATCCAAACTGAGCCAAGATACCATCTTATTAGCAGACGATCTTACCCCTGCTGATTTTGCTATGCTGCCACTCGAGTTTATTAAAGGGATAGTGCTAGAGTCTGGCGGTTTAACAAGCCATACCGCCATTCTTGCTCGGTCCGCCGGTATTCCTGCATTACTTAATTGTCCTTGGTCTAGTCAAGATGGTCATATTACAGATGGATCACCGCTGATTTTAGATGCCATGAGTGGTGTTTTATATATCAATCCAATACCGACTGAATTAGCCTCTTTACAGCTAAAACAAGCTCATCACCTTGAGCAACAACAAGCGCTAATGACTTACAAAGATATGCTGAGTCAAACCCTTGATAGCCATCCACTTATATTACGCGCTAACGTCGGTAACCTAAGTGATATCAGCTCATTAATGCAGGTAGGTGCTGAGGGTATTGGCCTGTTTAGAACTGAATTTTTATTGATGAACGCTAAAGCGTTACCGGATGAAAATCAGCAATACAAATTATATTCTGAGGCTATGCACGCACTCAGTGGGCAAATGTTATCGATTAGAACATTTGATGTCGGCGCAGATAAAGAGATCCCCTGTTTACATCAGCACACCGAAGAAAATCCCGCTTTAGGAGTGAGAGGTATTCGTTATAGTTTGCAGCACCCAGAAATGTTTATGGTGCAAATTAAGGCTATTTTACGGGCTGCTAGTCACGGTCAAATTCGGTTAATGTTTCCAATGGTGAGTCAACTTGAAGAGCTGCAACAAGCGCTTGAATTAATTGAGCAAGCTAAACAACAACTGCGTGAACAAGGCGCCCGCTTTGGCTCAGTAGAATATGGCATAGTGGTTGAAACACCCGCTGCCGTATTAGCATTAGCAAGTATGTTACCGTATTTAGATTTTGTCAGTATTGGTAGTAACGACTTAACCCAATATACCCTTGCCGCTGACCGAACTAACCCTAAGCTTGTAAGCAGTTACCCCACTTTGTCTCCTGCGGTAATAAGGCTTATCGCCATGACAATCAGTGACTGTCAAGAGGCTAATGTTAAGGTCTGTTTATGTGGGGAACTGGCAGGAAATGAGCACGTCTTACCTTTATTGATGGGCATGGGATTAAATGAGTTAAGTATTAACCCCAGTAATCTATTAGCGGTAAAATCCCGAGTCATTAATGGTAATTACCAAACATTTTTACAACATGCGCAACTGGTTAAACAACTAAAAACCAATGCAGCCATTGACGAAGCGATAAAAAAGTTTAACTTAGATAATTAACATTAAATCAGTTTAACAATTGCCTTAGTTTAGTGCGCTTTGGCTCTAAGATTGAAGTATTGCTGGGTAATATACAGTACTGAGATAATATAAAGCCCAATACTGAAACAACAAAATAACATACATTCGCCAAAGCTTATGCATAGAGCAAAGCTTAACCATTGGCACCTAATAGGTATAAAGTGATATGCAGTTCGCTGTGTACTATAACCATAAAGATAACGACATCATAAGAGGCTTGTTCTAATGGGATTTTTAAGCCGTATTCGACGACTAATATCAGGTCAAACTGAACTCACTGGCGGCATTGCTATTTTAGCGCCAGTGTCAGGTCAAATTGTACCAATTGAGAAAGTACCCGACGTGGTATTTGCTGAAAAAATTGTAGGTGATGGCATTGCCATTAATCCTGAGGGTGAGTTTATTGTCGCGCCAATTGACGGCACGATTGGTAAAATTTTTGAAACCAACCATGCATTTAGCATTGAATCTGCCCAAGGATTAGAATTGTTTGTCCATTTTGGTGTAGGGACGGTTGAGCTGCGCGGTAATGGCTTTAAGCGCCTTGCGGAAGAAGGCCAACAAGTTAAAGCCGGCGATCCTATATTATCGTTCGACTTGGCTTTTTTACAAGGTCAAGTAGAAAGCTTATTAACCCCTGTAGTACTGGCCAATATGGAAGACATTAAAGGCTTAGATAAATCTCCTCAAGGTTATGTCACCGCCGGTAAAGATGTCATTTTCACTGTGCAGTTGTCTTAATAAAAACGCCACGGGGTGTAACCAATGAATATTAAATGCAGAGCCAGTATCTGCATTTTTGCTTTTATGATTGGGTATATTAAGAATAAATTTTTACATGATTGAATTTTATTCAAATGCACGCCTTTATCTTGTTCAAGCGTAATCACAATGCCACAATACTGACAAAGATTAATGTCATCGATTTATTGCAAAACATAAGTTAACAGGCATGCATTAAAACACTTTCATTTACAACATTTTGCAGCCTAACAAATAACAAACAATGTCGCTGAGGGAGTATTCAGGTTGAAGTTATATGGTATCAAGAATTGCGACACGGTTCGTAAAGCGCGTAAATGGTTAGACGCCAACAAAATACAACATCAATTCCATGACTTTCGTGAACAGGGCTTAGATCAAGATACTGTCGCTAAATGGTGTCAAACCTTGGGATGGGAAACCGTATTTAATAAACGTAGCACCAGCTTTAGAAGCTTAGATGACGCGCAAAAATCAGATTTGACCGAGCAAAAAGCAATTGCATTAATGCTACAACACCCTACCCTGATCAAGCGTCCGGTGTTAGATAATCATTCAACTATTATGGCTGGCTTTAAAGAAGCTGACTATCAAGCGTGGTTTACCAAATGAGTCAAGTTATCGATTTAGCCAAAGATTTACTATCACGCAAATCAGTTACCCCACTTGATGAAGGCTGCCAATCGCTTATGGCTGAACGTCTTAGCAAGGTCGGATTTAATATTGAGTCGATGGTATTTCACGACACCACCAATTTATGGGCACGTCGCGGTACTGAGTCACCGGTTTTTTGTTTTGCGGGCCACACCGATGTAGTACCAACAGGCGATTTAAATCGCTGGCATACCCCGCCATTTGAGCCAACCGTAATAGACGGTTACTTACATGGTCGCGGCGCCGCTGACATGAAAGGATCATTAGCTGCTATGGTCGTCGCCACTGAACGCTTTGTTGCTAAACATCCCGATCATAAAGGCTCTATTGCCTACCTGATCACCAGTGATGAAGAAGGCCCATTTATTAATGGCACCCCAAAAGTCATCGAAACCTTAGAAGCGCGTAACGAAAAAATTACCTGGGCATTAGTGGGCGAGCCTTCATCGACACATAAACTCGGTGACGTCGTTAAAAATGGCCGTCGTGGAAGCTTAACGGGCAATTTAACCGTTAAGGGCATTCAAGGCCATGTGGCCTATCCTCACCTTGCAGATAACCCTATTCATAAAGCCACTCCTGCATTAACTGAGCTGGCACAAATGCACTGGGATAGCGGCAATGAGTTTTTCCCGCCAACCAGTTTTCAAATAGCCAATATTAATGGCGGCACAGGGGCATCTAATGTGATCCCGGGTGATCTTCAAGTGATGTTTAACTTCCGTTACTCAACCGAAGTGACCGCCGAAATATTAATACAACGGGTGTTAAGTATTCTTGATGCCCATGGTTTAGATTACGATATTAACTGGGTATTCAACGGACTGCCTTTTTTAACCGGTAACGGCCCATTATTAGAAGCGACCAAACAAAGCATTCGCGAAATTACCGGTTATGATACAGATCCACAAACAACCGGTGGCACATCCGATGGCCGCTTTATCGCGCCAACTGGCGCTCAAGTTATCGAGCTTGGTCCGGTTAACGCAACCATTCATAAAGTAAATGAGTCTGTGAATATCGCCGACCTTGAGCTACTGACGTTATGTTATGAGCGAATACTGGAAAAACTGTTGTGCGACTAGAGCCTATTACAGATTCAAGCATTAACAAAAATGCATTAGCGATCTCACATCCTCACCTTTATGGCTTGGATGAGGCAAATTTAGTTAAGTTTGAATCTGTTTTATTACAACCAGAAGCCGCAAAAGCATTTTCGACTATGCGTGATGCGGCAAAGCGCCAAGGTATTGATATGGCGATATGCTCAGCTTATCGCAGCTTTGATAAGCAATTATCAATTTGGAATGCCAAAGCTACCGGTAAGCGGCCACTGCTTGATAAACAACATCAACTGCTTCATTTTGAATCCTTATCATCGCAGCAAATTATCGATTCAATTTTAATTTGGTCTGCACTCCCTGGTGCATCTAGGCACCATTGGGGAACAGATATTGACGTATACGACCCCAGCAAAATCAGTCATGAAGCATTACAGCTGGTTGCTGCTGAATATCAAGCCAATGGCCCTTGCCATGCGTTATACTTGTGGTTGCAACAACATGCTCACAAATTTGGCTTTTACTTCCCTTTTCAGCAAGGAAAAAGCGGAGTGAGTACCGAGGAGTGGCATTTAAGTTATTTCCCTGTTGCCAGTCATTACACTGAGGCGTTTTTATGCAAGGATTTATTTAAGGTTTTCGAACACGCGGAATTTGAATTAAAAGCCCCCGTACTCGCTAGGTTAGAAGAGCTTGTTGCCCATTACGTTAAATTTGTAGTAAGTGTACCAGCCTAGCTAACCTTTATTGAGGTCGATAAGCCAAGATAGCTTCTAGGCCTTTCCGAGTGAGCCCCTTACGAGTAATTGCTTTAGTCGTGCGTTGAATTAACATTCTTAGCAGTGCATAGGCTAATATCAGCGAACAACCATAGTTATCCCATTTTTATTTACTGAGTCTTATTATGTTATCCAGTTCAAAGCATTGTTTAATTGACCAACAGCCGCTGCATTACACTGACATTGGCCAAGGTGATGTCATTGTATTATTACATGGCTTATTTGCTAATCGACAAATCTGGCAAGCTCAACTACAAAGTCTAAGTCAGCACTATCGATGTATTGCGATTGACTTATGGGGCCACGGTGACAGTAAAAGTATACCTGCCACCACCAAAAACTTACTTGATGTTGCACAACACATTGCGTCCGCTTTAGCGGAGTTAAATATCGAGAAGTACCATATTATTGGCCACGGTTGCGGCGGTGCGATTGCTGCAGAAATGGTGCTAAACGCTCCTGCAAAAGTACAATCGCTGGTAATGATCAACGCATTTATAGGCTTCGAGCCAGAAGTAAACTGTGTTAAGTACCAACAATGGCTTGATATTATGAACGAGACTAAAACCATCACCCGCGAATTAGCAGATACCATTAGCCCGTTAATGTTTGCTAAAACAAACCAAGATAAGGCTGCTGTTGAGCTACTTAGCCAACAACTGCAAAATATTGATAGCCAGCAAGTGCCGGTATTAAGTCGTTTTGCCCATATGGCAATATTTAAGCGCGATACCATGGAGTTAGTGGAACAATTTACCCTACCAACACTGGTGATAGTTGGTCTGGAAAACCATTTACGCACCGTATTAGAGAGCTACCTGATGAGTGATGAGATTAGCGGCGCAAAACTTCACCATGTGCAGCTTGCAGGCCATTTAGCCATGCAAGAAAAAGCGGATGAGATAAATCAATTATTGATTAACTTTTATCAGTAATTGATCCACTCTGCTTATATTAACCATAAAACCAGTAACACACACTGATGGCGGCAATAATGCCGCCTAAGTCAGCCGCTAAACCACAGCCTAATGCATGACGACCGTTTCGAATACCTACCGAACCAAAATAAACCGCCAACACATAAAAGGTGGTTTCAGTACTGCCTTGAAAAATAGCCGCTAAACGCCCAGCAAAGGAGTCAACCCCATGATGTTCCATGGTTTCTAGCATCATAGCCCTAGCACCTGAGCCGCTAAATGGCTTCATAATGGCGGTCGGCATAGCATCAATAAACCGTGTGTCGTAACCCAGCATAGACACTAAACTAGCCAGCCCTTGTAATACATAATCTAACGCACCCGATGCCCGTAATAATCCAATAGCCAACAACATAGCTAATAGGTAAGGAATTAATTGTACCGCCTGATTAAAGCCGCCTTTTGCACCGTCAATAAACTCATCGTATATTTCGACTTTTTTAATTCCCGCCACTATCACAAAACTCATTACCAGTAATAATAAAATGCCATTACCTAATACACTTGAGACTTGACCGATGGCTTCTGCGCTTAAGCTTAATAAGTAAAACATCGACGCCATAATCAGCGACAACAATAAAGCAGCATAGGCTAAAATAACGCTGTTAAATAATGAAATGCGTTGCACGATTGCCACCACTAATAAACCGACGATTGTTGAGGCACAAGTGGCTAATAAAATAGGTAAAAAAATCTCAGCGGGCGATGCTGCGCCCTGTTGTGCTCGATATAAAAATACCGTGACAGGCACTAAGGTTACCGAAGAAGTATTCAGTACTAAGAAAAGAATTTGAGCATTAGTCGCCACGGTTTTATTCGGATTTAGGCTTTGTAAATCTTGCATGGCTTTTAAGCCAAGCGGCGTAGCTGCATTGTCTAATCCAAGCATATTGGCGGTTAAATTCATGCTAATGCTGCCATAAGCAGGATGTCCACGCGGAACATCAGGCATTAGTTTGCACAATAATGGCTCAAACAATTTAGCAAATAAGCCCACTACACCGGCTTTTTCACCTACCTGCATTAATCCCATCCAAAGGGCTAATACACCAATCAACCCTATGGATATTTCAGCGGCGAGTTTGGCGCTGGCAAAAAGCGCACTCACAGAATCACTTAATACGGTCACATTGCCAGATAATAACTGCAATACGATAGCAATTGCTGCAACAATGAAAAAACCTAACCACACTCGATTTAGCACATAATCTCCCTTTGCTTGGCAAATTTACTTTGAACCGTTTAACGCATTTGTCGCGACTAGTTTATATCGCTGAATAACCAAGCTGATACATTCCATGATATTATCTTGGCAATTATGCCACGTGAGTAAACAATGTCTGCATTATGGTTCAATTAAATCCAAATTTTATCAAACACATTAGTGATGAATTACCCAAGCACCTTTCTCTGGATGAATTTATCGCCATCTGTGACAAACCGCTACGAAAATCGATTCGAGTCAATACATTAAAAATCACTAGCGCTGAGTTCGTGCAGTTAATGCAACATAAAGGCTGGCAATTTGACCCCATACCTTGGTGTGATGATGGTTTTTGGATTAATGTCGATGACGAGCAACAACTCGGTAATTTGGTTGAACATATTCAAGGGCTGTTTTATATACAAGAAGCCAGTTCAATGCTTCCTCCGACCGCTTTATTTGATGGTATTTTATCGCCTGAGCTCATTTTAGATGTTGCTTCAGCTCCTGGTTCAAAAACCACTCAGATAGCGGCATTAATGCATAATAAAGGCTTGTTAGTCGCCAATGAATATTCCGCTAGTCGAGTTAAAGTGCTGCACGCCAATGTGCTTCGTATGGGCGCGAGTAATGTGGCGTTAACCCATTTTGACGGCCGAGTATTTGGCGAATATATGTATGACACTTTTGATGCTATTTTGTTAGACGCCCCCTGTGGTGGTGAAGGGACGGTTCGCAAAGATGCTAATGCATTAAAAAATTGGGATATAAACGATGTAACGGCAATCGCGGATACCCAAAAGGATCTTATTGAAGCGGCTTTTCTCGCGTTAAAGACTGGTGGCACCTTGGTGTACTCAACGTGCACATTGAGCCAATTAGAGAATCAGCATATTTGTTATCATTTACAGCAAACGTATCCTGATGCGGTAGAGTTTGTGCCATTGAATGATTTATTCCCCAATGCGCAAGCCGCCTGTACTCCAGAAGGCTTCTTACATGTATGGCCACAAATTTTTGATAGTGAGGGCTTCTTCGTTGCTAAAATCCGTAAAATCGCCCCGATTGAACGAATTAAAAAACAGCCTAAACTGCAAAAAAACTTTCCGTTTAGCATTGCAACAGATAAACAAACTGAAGCCTTAAGCGACTATTTATTAAGTCATTTTGATATCGACTTGCCCCATGAGACTTCTGTCATGCAAAGAGACGATGAGTTTTGGCTATTCCCAAATCAATTTATGCCAATGGTAGGAAAAATGCGTTTCCAACGGATTGGTCTTAAGCTTGCTGATGCGTTAAAAAAAGGCTTTAAGGTCAGACATGAAGCTATCATAGCTTTAGTAGGTTCCACCCTAAACAATCAAAATTGCATTGAGTTAACATCACTACAAGCACAACAGTTTTTGATGGGTAGAGATATTGAAACGGCCAGTTTTAGCCCTGAGCGACAACAGTGGCTCAATCAACATGCACACGGCGAAATGTTAGTTAGTCATCATCAATGTGCATTAGGCGTTGTTAAGCACTTAGGCCATAGACTGAAGAACAATCTGCCACGTGAATTGGTTAGAGACAAAGTGGCTTACACATAATAGCGCTTGTAGCATTCTACTACTGGCACTTGAAACACATGCTCTAAAAACACAGCTACCTAAAGCAAAAAGCCTGAAATTATTCAGGCTTTTTTGCTTTTTCATAGTCGACTAATTATATGATAAATAATGCGTTTACTTAATCACGCTAAAAATATTACCGTAAACAACAAATTAATGATGTTTTTTTAAGCAAAAATTGGAAGTAATGACTATAATTTGTGCAGAGATTAAATCCTCAACTCTAGCGCACGGCTCTGTAAAGAGCCATTTCCCTAGGCCCAAGACAATCGGATCGTTTTGGGTCTTTTTTTTGCCAAAAAATAACCATTTAAACAATGCATAATCTTGTTTAACGACCGATCAACTTCCCGGCATCCTTAAACAAATTAAAGAAGTTCTCTGAAGTGTAGTCCGCCAGATCTTGATACTTTTCACCGCGAAGCTCTGCAACAAACTCTGCAACATCACGAACATAAGCTGGTTGGTTTTCTTGGCCGCGATGTGGCACAGGCGCAAGATAAGGGGAATCTGTTTCAACCAATAATCTATCTTTTGGGACTTTACGGATCACGCTACGTAGCTCACCGGCATTTTTAAAAGTGACAATACCCGAGACTGAAATATAAAAACCCAAATCCATTGCGGCTTTGGCCATTTCCCATGTTTCTGTAAAACAATGGAGCACCCCTGCCACTTTGTCAGCTTGACCATTTTTAAGCATGGCTATAGTGTCTTCTCTGGCATCACGAGTATGGACAATAAGGGGTTTATTGACTTCAACAGCTAAGGCAATTTGTTGTTCAAAACATTGTTGTTGCAGAATTTTAGTTTCATCGGCATAAAAATAATCTAAACCTGTTTCACCAATCGCAATCACTTTAGGATCGGTGGCAAAACGTCTAATTTGATCAACATCTAAGCCTTCTTTAACATCTAAGGGATGCACCCCTGATGATAAAAAAATATTATCAAACTGCGCTACTTTATCGCGCATTTGTTCAAAACCTTGCTGGCGCACATTCACACACAATAGATAATCCACCCCTTGGGCTTTGGCGTTATCCATAATAATTTGTAACGAGGCTTGATCTGGCGCCGCTTTTAAACGGTCCAGGTGACAATGTGAATCAATTAGCATAATAACAGACGAGAATTAGATAAATGGGATGCAGAGGATACCGAGCTACATGGTACAGGTCAAATCACCTGACGATAATTCTTGTGCTAATAACTTTTCAATATGGTGTTTATGGCTTTCAGGGTCAGTTCTAATTTTAATACCAATCCCTGCAGGTCTTCCACCCGATGCGCCAATAGGATTAATCCATACCACAGAGCCTTTAAATTCATTAATTTGGCTAGTGTTAGGTAAACGGTATGCAATGGTGAGCTCTTGACCTAAAAAATGACTTTCTGTAGTTGCCACAAATAATCCCGCCGGTTTAATAAACGGCATATAGGCACGATATAGCTGGTGCAGAGTATCGTAATTAACCACCAAGTCGACCATATTATCTCTTAATTCTCTTATAAAATGATGTGAGTACTTATATTAAGCGGTTTAAGCATAGCACTTAGCTTAATGCTAGCACGTGCCTGAATTGTAAAACATAATTTTGACATAAAGCCTGTGTGTTTACATTAGCCATTGTAGCTAATTTATGGGTCATGTGCATAACATCACCAGCTAATTCAATCACTTTTGATTGAATTAATGGATTTAACTTATTACTTTTTAACACATATTGCCTTAAGTACAAATATAAAACCTTCAAAGCATCTATTATTTGTATATCAGTTAACTTTAACAAACTATTTTGCAAGTGACCCGATTGTAAGCTTGCGGACCAATCTTGTCGATATTCAAGTAATTGTGGGTAATGTTTTGACTGCAGGCTAGCGGCTAACTTTAACGGACCACCTACCACGCCTAAACACCAAGTAACATCATGTCGTTGCCCCTGGGCATTAGCAATTGGTAATAAATCCAGTGCGTCAAGCCAATCAGTTATATGTGTTTTAGTTGGGTGAGTAAAGGCTATTTTTTGGCAACGGCTTGTTATGGTCGGCAATAAACTCGCTGGGGTATCGGTTTGTAATAATAATAACGTATTTGCGCCAGGTTCTTCTAATGTTTTAAGCAGTGCATTGGCCGCGGCAATGTTCATTCGTTCACTTTGCTCTATTACAGCAACACGAGCACCTGACTGCTGTGCGGTATGCAGTAATGATTGACATAACTCGCGTATTTGATCGACTTTGATTTGATTGCCATCACTGCGTACCCAATGTAAATCGGGATGATTACCTGATTTGCATAACAAGCATGCTTTACATATACCACAAGCGCCCACTGGGGTTTTGTCGACACACAATGCCATTTGAGCCATTTCAGTAGCCAGTTCGATACCTCCTAAAGCGATATCGACAGGGATAAGTTGGGCATGACTATGTTGATTTTGGTAACACAACTTAGCAAAGCGCTCAAATGGAGTAGCCAACCAAGGTAGTTGTGTCAAAGTATAGTCTGTCATCTTTTTACCCCTTGTATCAGCATTGCTTAAGGCCGTTTTACTGCTAATAATCTTTTGGTTAATTTATCACGAATATCTTGATGTACTTTGTCGATAGACTGACTTGCATCAATAACAATAATGGACTCGTCTTCGGCTGCAAAGGCTAAGAAGGTAGCACGGGCACGTTCAAAAAATGCAATATGTTGCAACTCAATTCGGTCAAGTGCACCACGGGCAGATGCGCGTTGTAAACCTAGGCTAGGGTCAATATCTAAATACAGGGTTAAGTCAGGTTTAAAGCCATGCAAACTTGCATCACTAATGGCTTTAACTAATGGCATTAAACCTCTGCCACCGCCTTGATATGCTAGCGATGATAAATTGTGACGATCACCTAATACCCATTGCCCTTTGGCTAATGCAGGCTTAATCACATTAGTAATTAACTGGGTACGTGCTGCATAAAATAGTAAGCATTCTGCTTCATCGCATAAGGGATCGTTTTCATCGGCAATTTTAACTAAGTCGCGAATTTTTTCAGCCAGAGGTGTGCCGCCAGGTTCTCGGGTACATACTGGTGTTTGACCTGTATGTTCAGTAATAATGCTTTGAACTAAAGACACCGCACTAGATTTACCAGCACCCTCTAGGCCTTCGATAACAATAAATTGTCCTAATTGTTGACTCATTTTTTCTTTCTCTGATATTCATTTACAGCACGGTTATGTTCTTTATACGTCGATGAAAAAATATGACTGCCATCATTTCTTGATACAAAAAACAAATAATTCACTTTGGCCGGGTTTGCTGCCGCATATAAAGACGCCTTGCTTGGAGCCGCTATCGGTGTAGGGGGTAAGCCATCAATTCGATAAGTGTTAAAAGCGGTTTTCTCTAGTATGTCTTTCTTAGTAATATTGCCTTTATATCTGTCGCCCATACCATAAATAATGGTGGGATCCGTTTGTAAACGCATGCCCTTTTTCAAACGATTATTAAATACTGCACTGACCCAATTACGTTCTTCATCTTTAGCGGTTTCTTTTTCGATAATTGAAGCAATAATCAGCAGTTCATAGGGCGAGTTTAATTTTAAATCAGGATCACGCTGTTCCCAGGCTTGCGCCAAATGAGTTTGCATCATTAAGTAACTGCGTTGCATCATTGAAAATAACGTTTCATCGACACGATAGTGATAAGTTTCAGGGAAAAACTTACCCTCAGGTAATCCTGTCGTATCGCCATTTGCTTCAAGTACTTTAATAAACACATTCTCATCATATCGCATGTGTTCTAGACCTTGTAATACTGGTATCCATTCCTTAATGGTTTTACCTTCAACAAATGTCACTGAAAATACCATTTCTTGGCCTAATCTCAGTCGGTTGATAAAATCCACCAGCTTATCGCCTGGCACCATCTGATAAAGCCCAGCTTTAATATCGCCTAAATAAGGTTCTAGTTTAACTAACAAGCGCACTTTCCAGCTTTCAGTAATAATGCCTTGTTGTTCTAATTCCTGGGTTAATTTCAGTAAAGATGTACCAGATGTCACGGTAATGATTGTGGGTTCCGTCAGCGTTAATGGCTGATTTTTGTATTGCAAAATATCTTTTGCATACCAATAACCCACTAAACACATAATGGCTAAAAGTGGAATTAAACTGGCTAACAATCGGGTTATTATTGTTGTTTTCATAGACATCTAATTAGGTGAATGATTCTTGTTGGCTCAAGTAAAGTGCCTTAGCTTAATAGCGTTTGCAACTGCTGTGCAATAGCTTGCGTGTGAGACCATGGCTGATAGCTGTTTTTATCGACTCGTACAACATCAATAAGGCCGAGCAAACTATTACTCATCATAATAGCATCAGCCATTAATACACTATTACTGTTTAGCTGAGTCGCATGAACTACAACACCCTGTGCTAACATGATGTCAATCACAGCTTCACGCATTACACCACTCACACCAGCTTGATTAATCGCAGGAGTAAACACTTGATTATCTTTAACTATAAAGATGTTCGCCATTGAGGCTTCAATCAAATAGCCGTGGGTATCGTAGACTAACCAATCATCAAATCCAGTGGGTAAAGTATGTGATTTTATCAGCACTTGCTCTAACCGATTAAGGTGTTTAATACCCGCTAACAGTGGTTGTCGAGCTAAAGTGACTGGTGAGGTAGTTAACGCAACGCCACTTTTTTGCCAAGTTTTATAATGCTCAGGTATTTCATGTACTGAGGTGATTTCGGTAATATTGGCTATTTCAGGCGCTTGATAACCACGGCCACCAACACCACGAGTCAGCAGTAATTTGACACATGCATTGGGATAACTACTGGCGAGATAAATTAAATGCTTGCGTAATTGACTAGATGCAGACCAATTAAGGTTAAGTCGTTTACTGCCTTGCTCCAGTCTAGTTAAGTGTAAATCTAACAACATAATGCCAGCTTTGGTGGATGTAGAAGGATAGGTTCGCATAGTCGCAAACAGACCATCGCCATAAGCTAAACCACGATCAAACGGGTTGACGCTTGCCATATGTTGTTGATTTACCCAAACTTGCGTCATTTATCGTCCTGACTTATCCGGCTGGCTACGGCATCTTGCTGGTTGTTATATTTTGCACTTTTACGTTTATTGTATGGCCGCGCCACTGGACCGCTTAAACGCTCAAAATTTAATGCACCAATGGTCATGCCAGGACGAAGCGCCAATGGCAATTTACCACTATTGAAAAACTCTAATACAATCTTGCCTTGCCAACCGGGATCGATTCGATGGGCGGTAACATGAACCATTAAGCCTAATCGGGCTAATGATGATCTGCCATCTAACCAACCGACAATATCAGCCGGTAAGGTAACAGTTTCAAGGGTAACAGCTAAAGCTAATTCGCCAGGATGAAGAAAAAACGCTTCACCGTCAGCAATATTAATTTTATCGCCCATCACCTTATCCAAGGCAACTTGCATTTCAGCGGCAGGACCACTTAAGTCAATATAGGGTGCTGTATGATCTTGAAATACCCTAAACTGGCTGCCAAGGCGGACGTCAACACTGACACCTGAAATAGCTTCAACTGGAGGTCTTGGGTCAATTATAATCAACCCATCATCTAAGCTTTGTTCTATTTCGATATCGGTTAAACGCATTAGCACAACCTTAATTGAGTAATCGAGCCTTTAATAGTGGGTGATGTTACTTAGCCAGCAAGTGTTGAATACGTGCCTTTAATATATCGGTTGCGATACGATTTTTGCCACCACGGGGAACAATGATATCGGCATATTGCTTTGACGGTTCAATAAACTGTAAAAACATCGGACGTACTGTTTTCTTGTATTGTGAGATAACCGATTCCATTGTTCTACCACGTTCTGCAACATCTCGTGTTAATCGCCGTAAAAAACAGATATCTAGTGGTGTGTCCATAAACACACTGGCATCCATGAGTTCACGTAACTTAGGATCGGTTAGTAACAAAATCCCTTCTAGAATAATGACTTTTTTAGGCTGCATTTCGAGCGTTTCAGATATACGAGTATGTTCGGTGTAACTATAACGTGGAATGTTAACAGCCTCACCACGTTTTAATGTTTCTAAATGGTTAGCAAGCAGTTGATGGTCAAGTGCTTTAGGGTGGTCATAGTTGGTTTGAATCCGCTCATCCATGGTCAAATGAGATTGATCACGATAATACGCATCTTCATTGATAACCCCTATTTGGTTGGTGCCGAGATCACGGCAAAGCTCTTGAAAAATAGTATTCGCAATTAAGCTTTTACCTGATGCCGATGCACCGGCGATACCAATAATGACACACTGTGGAGAATTCATGCTTTGACCTTACTCGTCGTCCGATATACTAATAGAAACAGTTGATTTAACTTGTTGTAATGCTAATTGCGCGCCTAACTTGCGCGCAATTTCACGATAAATACCAGACACTTCAGAATCAGGCTCAGTGACCACGCTAGGCGCACCATTGTCCATCGATTCACGAATATTAATATTTAACGGCAACGCCCCTAATAATGGCACATTATAGCGTTCAGCAATTTTACTGCCGCCATGGGTTCCAAATGGGTGTTCTTTGTGACCGCACTCTGGGCATAAATGAAAGCTCATGTTCTCAACAATACCGAGTACTGGAATTTGTACTTTATTGAACATGCTAATGCCTTTTTGCGCATCAGCTAAGGCAATATCCTGTGGCGTAGTGACAATTACCGCGCCACTTACGGGAAATTTTTGCGATAGGGTTAATTGAATATCACCTGTACCTGGCGGCATATCTATAATCAGATAATCTAAATCTGGCCACTGGGTTTCATTCATTAATTGTACTAATGCGCCTGCTGCCATTGGCCCACGCCATACAGCAGCCTCACCATCACCTAGCATAAAACCAATTGATTGTGCTGCAATGCCGTGAGCCGAAGCGGCTGTCATCATTTTGCCGTCGGGGCTTTGTGGACGAAAATTTGGAATACCTAGCATAAGCGGAATCGATGGACCATATATGTCGGCATCTAAAATGCCCACTTCTGCCCCTTCAGCTTTTAATGCTAAGGCTAAATTAACTGCTGTAGTTGATTTACCAACTCCACCCTTGCCTGATGCAATGGCAATAACTTGTTTGACATTTTTAATCGGTTCTACAGAGGTAATAGCAGAATAAACCCGCGGCTGAAAATCTATTTCACATTCAACTTCGTCAATGGCATCTAGCACTGCAAGTTTATTGGTTATAACCATCACGGTGTCGCGATATTGAGTCATACAAGGATAAGGATATACCAAACCTAATTGTAATCTTTTACCTTCAATGGCTAATTTTACAACACAACCGGCAGAGACTAAGCCTTGTTTTAAATAGGGATCTTGATGTGCATCTAAAATGGCAAGCACTGAGGCTAATAATTGTGCATCAAGTTGATAATCAGGATAGGAAATAGACAAAAGCATGACTCCCGTTGACAAATTTGTGCAAGTGTATCAGAACTTCATTATTTTTTAGTTATAAATACACCTTTTTAGTGCATGTTTTGGTGAAAATATTGCATTTTTCAGTTAGTATCTTGGCAATATTTTTAGCGAAATTCGATGTTGAGAAAAAATGACCCAATCACAACGTAAAATTCTGGTTACCAGCGCCCTTCCTTATGCCAATGGCCCAATTCACTTAGGCCACATGCTTGAATACATTCAAACTGATATCTGGTCTCGCTTTCAAAAGTTGCGCGGACATGAATGTCACTTTATTTGTGCAGACGATGCCCACGGCACGCCTATCATGCTTAAAGCCCAGCAACTTGGTATTGCACCAGAAGAAATGATTGCGCAAGTTCAAAAAGAACATCAACAGGATTTTGCTGATTTTAATATTCAGTTCGATAATTTCCACAGCACCCATAGTCCTGAAAATCGCGAGCTGGCCAGCAGTATTTATTTGAAACTTCGCGACGGTGGTTACATCAAAACCAAGACTATTTCACAGCTATTTGATCCTGAAAAGTCGATGTTTTTACCAGACAGATTTGTAAAGGGTACCTGCCCTAAATGTAAGTCTGAAGATCAGTACGGCGATAACTGTGACAATTGTGGCGCAACCTACAGCCCTACAGATCTCATTAATCCTAAGTCTGCTGTTTCTGGTGCAACACCAATAATGAAAGACAGCGAGCATTTCTTCTTCGACCTACCGGCATTTGAAGGCATGTTGCATACCTGGCTTAATTCAGGTTCCTTGCAGCCAGAAGTGTCTAACAAGCTAAAAGAATGGTTTGAGCAAGGCCTGCAACAATGGGATATTTCTCGTGATGCGCCCTATTTTGGTTTTGAAATACCAGATGCTCCAGGTAAATACTTCTATGTATGGTTAGATGCACCAATCGGTTACATGGGCTCTTTCAAAAACTTCTGTGATAAAAATCCTCAGGTCAGCTTTGATGAGTTTTGGGCCAAAGATTCAACCGCAGAGGTTTATCACTTCATCGGTAAAGATATTGTCAATTTCCATGGTTTATTCTGGCCGGCAATGCTTCACGGCGCTAACTATCGCCAACCGACCAGCGTTTTTGCCCATGGTTATGTGACGGTGAATGGCGCGAAAATGTCTAAATCAAAGGGCACCTTTATTAAGGCGCGTACTTATTTAGACAATTTAGACCCTGAGTTTTTGCGTTACTACTACGCGGCAAAACTGAGCAGCCGTATTGATGACTTAGATTTAAACCTTGAAGACTTTGCTCAGCGTGTTAACTCTGATCTTGTCGGCAAATTAGTCAACCTAGCATCACGTACAGCTGGCTTTATCAGCAAACGTTTTGATGGCAAGTTAGCGACCATTGAAGATAACAGCCTAGCTGAATTATTTTTAGCCAAACAAGATCAAATTGCAGAGTTTTACGAAACCCGTGAATACGGTAAAGCAATGCGTGAAATCATGGCATTGGCCGACATAGCCAATGCTTTTGTGGCTGAGCAAGCCCCTTGGCAGTTAATTAAGCATGAAGACCAGCAGCAACAAGCGCATCAAGTGTGCTCTATTTCATTAAACTTGTTCCGTATCTTAGTGACTTACTTAAAGCCGGTATTACCGCGTTTAAGCCAAGATGTTGAAGCGTTTTTACAAGTTGAATTAACATGGGAAAGCTTAGATAAAAATATGGCTAACCATGAAATAGTGCCTTTTAAAGCGATGATGCAACGTGTGGACCTAGACAAAGTTGCTGCTATGGTTGATGCCTCTAAAGACAACTTACAAGTAATTCAAGCTCCTGCTGAAGTAAAAGCAAAAAAGGCTGCTAAAGCAGACAAAGCACCTGCAAAAGTCAGTACAGGTAATCCGCTACAGGATGACCCAATCAGTGACACGATTGAATTTGATGATTTTGCTAAATTAGATTTACGCATTGCCCGCATAGCAAAAGCTGAACATGTGCCTGACGCTGACAAATTGCTTAAGCTTGAACTGGATTTAGGCGGCGAGACCAAACAAGTGTTTGCCGGTATTAAATCAGCCTATGCGCCAGAAGACCTAGTGGGTAAGTTGACTGTCATGGTCGCCAACCTTGCACCTCGAAAAATGCGTTTTGGCATGTCAGAAGGCATGGTATTAGCTGCAGGTCCTGGTGGTAATGAGTTATGGATTCTTGAGCCCCACGAAGGTGCCCAACCAGGAATGCGAGTCAAGTAATCGCTGCAAACAGTTTCTATGACGTTGGTGAAATACAATTAATGGCTATGCCATTTAAAAGCCAGAAATATTTACATCTGGCTTTTTTATTTATTTTTTCTACAAAAATAGCCGTTAATTTAAATTGTTCTAAGTTATTACCATAAAATGTGTAAATAAATTACCATTTCCCTTTATTCGCTATTGCAAACAACATCAATAGCGGTTAAGTTTTATGGCATAGAAGTTTACGGCCGTATGAACGGTAACTTCATCAGAATTTATCAAGATAACCATTTGGGTATCTTCATTAACATTATTAAGAGACAA
The DNA here is from genome assembly GCF_020511155.1 of Shewanella glacialimarina. NCBI lineage: Bacteria > Pseudomonadati > Pseudomonadota > Gammaproteobacteria > Alteromonadales > Shewanellaceae > Shewanella > Shewanella glacialimarina. Next base: position 2,536,250 of record NZ_CP041216.1, read on the forward strand.
ACAATGATATTCATCCTAGCTACTACAATCCATCATCACCACCATATGCGGTAGCCTTCGGATGCTTACTGCCGAGGGTCTATTTCCCTTCCGGCGGTGAAACTATCACAAACCCCTGGAAGCAATTTCAGGGGTTTTTTGTTTTCTTAAGTTTGCTTTTTATTTTTACTAAAATTTTTTATTGCTAACTAATTGTTTTTATATTTGAAATCTTACTATTTATTTTCAACTTTAATTAATGGATATTTATCATGACTGAATCAAACCGTTTACGCATCGCTATTCAAAAATCGGGCCGCTTATCTAAAGAGTCACAACAACTACTGAAAAGTTGTGGTGTGAAGTTTAATGTAAATGAGCAGCGCCTTATCGCCCACGCCGACAATATGCCTATCGACCTACTTCGAGTACGTGATGATGATATTCCGGGATTGGTGATGGACGGCGTCGTTGACTTAGGTATTATCGGCGAGAACGTTCTAGAAGAAGAACAGTTAGAACGTCAACTGGTCAACAAGCCAGCTGACTTCACAAAATTACGTGATCTTGACTTTGGTGCCTGTCGCCTATCTCTCGCAGTGCCTAATGAATTCAGCTACAAGGATGCCAGCTCATTAGAGGGTCTGCGTATTGCCACTTCATACCCCAATATCCTTCGCCGTTTTATGCAAGAAAAAGGTATTAGTTACAGCGACTGTATGCTCAAAGGTTCAGTTGAAGTCGCACCACGTGCAGGTTTATCCGATGGTATTTGTGACTTAGTGTCAACAGGTGCAACCCTTGAAGCCAATGGCTTATATGAAACTGAAGTCATTTACCGCTCAATGGCCTGCATCATTCAATCTAATCAAACTCAAACACCGGCTAAGCAAGCGTTAATCGACAAAATACTGTCACGAGTTAATGGCGTTATCCGCGCACGTGAAAGCAAGTACATCCTGTTACACGCGCCAACAGCCACTTTAGATCAAATTGTGGCTTTATTACCAGGTGCAGAAAATCCAACTGTATTACCGCTAAATGATGATTCTAATCGTGTTGCTGTGCATGCAGTCAGCTCTGAGGATTTATTCTGGGACACAATGGAGCAGTTAACGGCCTTAGGTGCCACCTCTATTTTAGTAATGCCAATTGAAAAAATGATGGGGTAATACTGATGACCATGACACAATCACCATTACAGTATTCATCACCAATGCAAATCCTTAATTGGAATAGTTTATCTGCTAACCAGCAAGTTGCGGCATTAAAACGCTCACCTTTGGTGGGTGATAACAGTGTTGAGCAGCTAGTTCGCAGCATTATCGAACAAGTGGTATTAGATGGTGATGCGGCTATTTCTAAATTTAATCAGCAGTTTGATGGCGCTATCATTGATGATCTTGCCCTAACAACTGCAGAGATAGATTCTGCCAGTGCTAGAGTGTCAGACAAGGTAAAACAAAGCATTGCCCAGGCAGTTGCTAATATTGAAGCGTTTCATCGGGCACAAATATTTAAGCCGATTGATATTGAAACTCAAGTAGGCGTGCGATGTGAGCTTAGATCTGAAGCGATTGAAAAAGTCGGCTTGTATATTCCAGGTGGCACTGCCCCACTTATATCAACAGTAATGATGCTGGCCCTGCCCGCTAGAATTGCCGGTTGTGAGCAACGTGTATTAGTTAGCCCACCGCCAATCAATGATGCGATTATTTATGCGGCTAAGGTGTGTGGTATTACCGAGATTTATCAAGTCGGTGGTGCTCAAGCCATCGCCGCTTTGGCATTTGGTACAGAGACTATACCTAAAGTCGATAAAATATTTGGCCCAGGTAATCGTTATGTTACCGAAGCTAAACGCTTAGTGTCACAAGATAACCGCGTCAGTGTCACCATTGATATGCCTGCTGGACCGTCTGAAGTGTTGGTGATTGCCGATGACCAAGCCAATCCTGCTTTTATTGCAGCGGATTTGCTGTCACAAGCTGAGCACGGCGTGGACTCGCAAGTGATGTTGGTGACCAACAGCGTAGGGCAAGCTGATGCTGTGAATGCTCAGCTCACTATTCAACTGGCATTGTTACCACGACAAGATATTGCCGCCAAAGCACTTGAATGTAGCCGAAGCTTAGTGGTTAATGATCTCGCTCAAGCGGTACAAGTATCCAACCAATATGGCCCGGAGCACTTAATCGTTCAAACTGAAAACCCACGGGCTTTGCTCAGCACTATCCGTGCTGCAGGTTCGGTTTTTCTAGGTGCATACACACCAGAATCCGTTGGCGATTATGCCAGTGGCACTAACCATGTGTTACCCACTTACGGTTATAGCCGAGCGGTATCGAGTTTATCACTAGCGGATTTTAGTCGACGCTTTACAGTGCAAGAACTCAGCGCAGAAGGCCTGAAAAACATTGGCCAAACCGTGATGACCTTAGCCGAAAATGAACTGTTAGATGCGCACAAAAATGCCGTTGCAATTAGGTTAGCAAGCTTAGAACAATAACAGTAATCTTGGCGCTGTGATGATAAATCCATCGTTGACAGCAATAATAGAATTGATTTATGAGCACACGTTGATGAACACATTTGATGCAAAAAAATTAGCCAGACCCGAGTTACTCGACCTTACCCCTTATCAAAGTGCTAGGCGCATTGGTGGCCGAGGCGACATTTGGATTAATGCTAATGAATCACCTTTTAACAATAGTGATTTAGATAAATTAAATCGCTACCCAGAGTGCCAACCACCTGCACTAATCAATGCGTATGCTGATTATTCAGGGGTTAAGCCAAGTCAGATTATTGCAAGTCGCGGCGCAGATGAAGCTATTGAATTACTTATCCGCACTTTTTGTACGCCGGGTAAAGATACCATTGCCTCATTTGGTCCAACTTATGGCATGTATGCCATCAGTGCAGCCACCTTTAATGTCGGTGTAACAGCACTGAGTTTAGGGGCTGATTATCAATTACCCGAAAACTGGCCAGCTGAAATTGGCGATGCCAAACTGGTATTTATTTGTAATCCCAACAACCCGACTGGCACTATCATCAGCAAACAAGATATTGAAAAGGCGATTGCAAGTGCGCCTCAAGCAATCGTTGTGATTGATGAAGCTTACATTGAATTTAGCCCTGAGTATTCGGTTGCAGATTTACTGTCGACATACCCAAACCTTGTGGTATTGCGTACTTTATCTAAAGCGTTTGCTTTAGCCGGTGCCCGTTGCGGCTTTATGCTAGCGAATGAAGCCATTATCGATTTAGTCATGTTAGTAATAGCACCTTACCCTGTACCACTGCCGGTATCTGAATTAGCCACCAAAGCGTTAAGTTCTGATGGTATTAAGTTGATGCGTGAGCAAGTGGCTAGCTTAAACCAACAAGGTGAGCGACTTACTCAGGTACTACAACAAATTGGTGCCCAGGTGCTGACAGCAAAAGGTAACTTTGCCCTAGCTCGCTTTAAAAACGTTGGCGAAATAGCACAAATACTTAGAGACAATGGCATTGTCGCTAGAGCCTATAAAGACCCTCGTTTAGCAGATGCTATCCGCTTCAGTTTTGCCTCTAGCGCGCAAACAGACAAAGTAATAGACGTGCTATTAAGCAGCAAAAATACATAAATTATAACAATATTCCTACAAAGTTAAGGTCAGCAACATGAAACAGAAAATACTTTTTATTGATCGTGACGGCACATTAGTCGAAGAGCCTGCAATTGATAAGCAATTAGACAGCCTAGCTAAGTTAGTATTTGAGCCACAGGTGATCCCTGCGCTATTAAAATTGCAAAAGGCCGGTTTTAGATTAGTGATGGTCAGTAATCAGGACGGCTTAGGGACACCTTCATTCCCTAAAGATAATTTTGATGCACCGCATAACATGATGATGCAAATCTTTCAAAGCCAAGGGGTGATGTTTGACGATGTGGTTATTTGCCCGCACTTTAATGATGAAAACTGCAGTTGTCGCAAACCAAAACTTGGGCTTGTAAAAAGCTACTTAACTGAAGGCAGAGTCGACTTTACTGAATCCGCTGTTATTGGTGACCGCACTACAGATGTAGAACTCGCCAATGCTATGGGGATTAAAAGCTTCCTATACAATCGTCAAACCTTAGATTGGGACGCTATTTGCCAGGCGCTGTTAAGTAAAGGCCGTCAAGCCACGGTTGTGCGCACCACCAAAGAAACTGACATAAAAGTGACCATTGATTTAGATAATCAGTCAAAAGGTAAAATTGACACCGGCATTGGCTTTTTTGATCACATGCTTGACCAAATTCAAACCCACGGCAATTTCAAAATGGATGTTCACGTCGATGGCGATTTAGAAATTGATGATCATCACAGCGTTGAAGACACTGCACTGGCTATTGGTGATGCGATTCGTCAAGCCTTAGGTGATAAACGCGGTATTGCCCGTTTTGGCTTTAGCTTACCAATGGACGAAGCCAACGGCGAATGCTTAATGGATATTTCAGGCCGTCCATTAATTAAGTTCAAGGCTGATTTCGATCGGGAAATGGTCGGTGAAATGGCCACTGAGATGGTGCCACACTTTTTCCGTTCATTCGCTGATGGTTTACGCTGTACCTTGCATATCAGCTCTGAAGGTGACAATGACCACCACAAGGTAGAAGCCTTGTTTAAAGTATTAGGTCGCACTCTTCGCCAAGCGGTGAAAGTAGAAGGTGACATACTGCCTTCAAGTAAAGGCGTGCTGTAAGGAGTTAACGTGACAGACTTATCCATAAAAGAGCAGTCAGCTGTTCCTAATCGCGCTAAAGGCAATGACTTAGATGATCTTACTGTGATTATCGATACTGGTTGTGCCAATTTAAGCTCGGTGCGCTTTGCGTTTGAACGCCTTAATGCCAATATCGTCGTCAGCGCTGACTTTGATGTTATTCGCAGTGCTTCTAGAGTTGTTTTACCGGGCGTGGGTACTGCTGGTGCGGCTATGGCTGCATTAAAGTCAAAAGACTTAATCGAGTTAATTAAAAGCCTGACGCAACCCGTTATGGGCGTTTGCTTAGGGATGCAAATGCTTGCTTCCCTGTCAAATGAGTATGGCGGACGTGGCACACAGGCCATTGAATGTTTAGGCCTTATCCCGACAGAGATAGGTGATTTAGACAGCAAAGGCTTACCTTTGCCACACATGGGCTGGAATCAAATCACCGTATCTGATCATCCACTTTTTGCAGGCATAGAAAATGGCAGTTATGTGTACTTTGTGCATGGCTATCGTGCGCCAATCAGCGAATATACCTTAGCAAGCAGTAATTACGGTGAAGATTTCAGCGCCGCAATTGGCAAAGATAACTTTTTTGGGGTGCAATTTCACCCAGAAAAAAGTGCTACCGTTGGCGCTAAGATTTTACAAAACTTTTTAAACATGGGGAAAGCGCAATGATCATTCCTGCAATTGATTTAATTGATGGTCAAGTGGTGCGTTTATATCAAGGCGATTACCAACAAAAAACCACCTTTGACTTAAGCCCCCTCGCACAGCTGCAATCCTATGAAGCACAAGGTGCGAAATTACTCCATATTGTCGATTTGACTGGCGCTAAAGACCCTTCGAAACGCCAAATAGCCTTAATTGGCGAATTAGTGGCTGGGTTAACAACCGATATTCAAGTCGGTGGCGGTATTCGTAGTGAACAGCAAGTTGAAGAGTTATTAGCATTAGGGGTTAAACGGGTAGTAATTGGCTCACTGGCAGTTAAAGAGCCTGAATTAGTTAAAAGCTGGTTTGTTAAATATGGCAGCGAAGCTATTTGTTTAGCGCTTGATGTCAATATTAACGATGCGGGCGAGAAAATTGTTGCCGTATCTGGCTGGCAAACGGGTGGCGGCAAGTCTTTAGAGTCACTGGTAGCCGAATATCAAAGCGTTGGCTTGCAACATGCTTTAGTAACTGATATCAGCCGTGATGGCACCCTACAAGGAGCTAATACGGATTTATACCGCGAACTGGCAGCAAAGTATCCTGACATTAATTGGCAAGCTTCTGGCGGTATCGCCACATTAGATGATGTTGCTGCTGTGCGTGATAGTAAAGCCAATGGCATTATCATCGGCAAAGCACTACTGATTAAAAACTTCACCGTTGAGGAGGCAATCACATGCTGGCCAAACGCATAGTTCCTTGCCTTGATGTTCGTGAAGGTAAAGTCGTTAAAGGGGTACAATTTCGTGACCATGAAATTGTTGGCGACATAGTGCCGCTTGCTGCTCGATATGCTCTTGAAGGGGCTGATGAGCTGGTGTTTTACGATATTACCGCTAGTGCACACGATAGAGTGATTGATAAGTCATGGGTCAGTCGCGTGGCTGAACAAATTGATATCCCCTTCTGCGTGGCCGGTGGGATCAAAACCATTGAACAAGCCCGTGAAAAATTAGCTTTTGGGGCTGATAAAATATCAATTAACTCTCCTGCATTAACGGACCCAAGTTTAATTTCACGTCTTCAGGATGAATTTGGCCGCCAGTGTATTGTGATTGGTATCGACTCGTTCTATGACGCGGCATCAGACAGCTATAAAGTAAAGCAATTTACCGGTGATGAAGCCGCGACTAAAGACACCCAGTGGTACACCCAGGACTGGGTTGAAGAAGTGCAAAAGCGTGGCTGTGGTGAAATTGTACTCAATGTGATGAACCAAGATGGTGTACGTGGCGGCTATGATATTAAGCAGCTCAGTATGGTTCGCGCTATTTGTGATGTGCCGTTAATCGCATCAGGCGGCGCAGGTACCATGGAACATTTTAAAGAGGTGTTTGAGCTGGCCAAAGTTGATGCAGCATTAGCAGCCAGTGTATTCCATAAAGGCATAATCGATATTGGTGATTTAAAACGGTACCTACACAGCCAAAAAATTGCGATTCGACTATAAAACGCATTAAATAAAGAGATAAATTATGACACAAGTAACATTGGATAGTGCAAGCCTAGCTTGGGATAAACAGGATGGATTGATTCCTGCCGTGGTTCAAAATCACTTAACAGGCAAAGTCTTAATGCTAGGCTACATGAATGAAGCTGCCCTTGAGAAAACCCTATCGACCAATCAAGTTACTTTTTTTAGTCGTTCAAAACAGCGCTTATGGACCAAGGGCGAAAGCTCAGGTAATACCCTACAACTTATCGCTATTGATAAAGATTGCGATAACGACAGCCTGTTAGTGCAAGTTATTCCTAATGGCCCAACTTGCCATACTGGGACAGAAAGCTGCTGGCCAGATGGCAATGCCCATCCTTTTATTGATAATCTAACAAACGTCATAATTTCACGTAAGGGTCAAAGTGCAGACTCAAGCTATACAGCCTCATTGTTTGAACGGGGCACTAAACGAATTGCACAAAAGGTTGGTGAAGAAGGATTAGAAACAGCGTTAGCTGCGGTAACAAATGATAAAGAAGAGCTAGTTAATGAGGCGTCTGACTTAATGTATCACTTGATTGTGTTACTGGAAGATCAAGGCTTGTCGATGGCTGATATTAATCAAAACTTGCTTGCTCGTCATACCAAAGCGGCAAAGTAACGGCAAGCGATTAACGCTACAATAAAAAAGACGCCTAAGCGTCTTTTTTATTGTATAGAGTCATGTTGTTATTTACATAACCCACAAAAGTGACTTATGTTTATTGGGGTCTATCACTATTAGTAATCGTTAGATTGCCATCGACATGAATATCACGTTGCGGGAAGGCAATAGCAATATCGTTTTTACCAAATATGTCATAAATTCTAAAACGAATTTCACTTCGACGGCGGCGAATGTCGGTTTCAGATACTGCGTTAACCCAAAAGACCATATCAAATATGAGTGCACTATCACCAAAATCTTCAAATAGTACCGTTGGTTTAGGGTGCGGTAAAATATCATCACGCTCTTCAATAACATCAAACAATAACTTTTGCACTAACATCACATCTGAACCATAAGCGACGCCCACTCGCACAAAAGTACGGGCATTTTTATCAATCAAGGTCCAATTAGTTACAGTATTTTCAAGCAGTTGGCTGTTCGGAACTAACATATGAACACCATCATTTCGACGAATTAATGTCGAGCGGGTGTTTATCGACTCAACCACCCCTCTTGCATCGCTTACTTCTAAAAAGTCACCGATACGGATCGGGCGTTCCCACATTAAAATCCAACCTGATATAAAGTTGTTAATAATATTCTGCGCACCAAAACCCACACCAATGGCAATTGCGCCTGAAACAAACGCAAATGCAGTAAGGGGGATATTGAGAATATCCATGCTGGTAATAGCTAAAATAGCGATAGACAATACTAAATACATACGAGAAAACAAATGTACAGCATCAGCACTCACGTTACGTTTTCTTAAGCCGCTAGTAATTAACTTACCCACTCTGCTCACAATAAACCAAGCTAGAAAGATATACAGCGGCACCTGGATAATTTGCAGCAGAGTGATCGGGCGGTTATCGTAGGTGTAGACCACAAACGATAGCACCGAAAGTAACTCATTAAAGTCCATTAGATTGCTCTCTTGGTTATATTTATTGTTTAAGTTTAGTAAAGCTCTGCTTCACCCGGCGGACGAGTTTTCAATATTTTTAAAAACCACATGTATTGCTCAGGGTAAGCTTTTATGACTTGCTCAACAATTTGATTGAGCACTAAAGATTCATCTTCTTTAGTGACCATACTATCGGGATCTAATGCCGGCAATATGGTGGTATGAAATACCATGGCTTTTTTATCATAGCCGATTTTAACGGGAAACACTTTTGCATTACCCGCTTTGGCTAAACGTCCTACTACGGGTAATGTGGCTTTAGTGGTACCAAAAAATGGCGCAAACACGCTTTGTTCTGGTCCCAAGTCTTCATCGGGCAAATAAAAGAAGCTATTATCTTTTTTCAGTTCTGACAATAGCGCTCGAATACCTGCTTCACGCATATACACTCGGCCACCTTGGCTACTGCGTAAGCGGTTACTAAACCAGTTAAATAACCCATTACGGTGAGCTTTTGCCATTGTCACCATAGGTATTTCAATATTGACTCGCAACCCTGCATACTCCATGGGCCAAACATGCGGCATAATAAAAATAATCGGATGCCCTGCAGCTCTTGCTTGGGTCACATTTTCAAAACCCTGTAATTGAACGCGACGTTTAATGTGATCATTTGAGCGAAACAGCATTTCTGCTTGTGATAATAAGATAAGGATAAAGGCTTCGACATTATCACGGATCAGGCTATCGACTTCATCAGGGGTCAATTCTGGTAAACATTGACTAATATTGATCCGCGCTATGCTAATTGGCTTAGTGGCAATACGCATCACTAATTTAGCTAAAACACGGCTCATGGGATCGCGAATAAAGGCCGGTAAAATACCAAATAAAGATAATATTAGGATAACCAGCCAGGTTCCCCAGTATCGCGGATGCAATAACCCTGCATTAAAGCGAGTATCAAAATGCTTTTGTTGTCGAGCCAATAGATAAACCTCATCGAAAAAATCTGCGGCAGAATAATAGCATGACTATTTTATTCGGCAAATTCAAAAAAAAAGCCACTCTACCAGAGTGGCTCTTTTAATTATTACTATGTAAAGCAGATAAGCTAATTTAACTAGTGAACTTATTTCTTACCAGCGTTAGCCGCTTCCACGCGTGCTTTTAACTTTTGTCCAGGACGGAAAGTCACCACACGACGTGCAGAAATTGGAATGTCTTCACCAGTTTTCGGGTTCCGTCCCGGTCTTTGATTCTTGTCCCTAAGGTCAAAGTTGCCGAAGCCAGATAACTTGACCTGCTCACCATGTTCGAGTGCTTCACGAATTTCTTCAAAGAAAGACTCCACCATCTCTTTAGCCACACGCTTATTGATGCCAAGTGTTTCAAATAGATGTTCTGCCATTTCGGCTTTGGTAAGTGCCATACTTTAATCCCTCAACGATGCGTTGAACTCGGTCTTTAGCGCCGATAACACAGATTCCATAGTCTCAGTGATATCTTTATCTTCAAGCGTACGAGTAATGTCTTGTAACGTAAGTGCGATTGCCAGGCTCTTTTTGCCAGGTTCAACACCTTTACCTAGGTATACATCGAACAAGTTTAAGCCAACCAACTGATTTTCGCCAACTTTTCTTATCAAATTCATAACATCGGTTGCAGATATATGATCATCTACTACTACTGCGATATCACGTCGATTAGCAGGAAACTTAGATACAGCTTGGGCTAGCGGCAAACTGGCATGTAATAATGCGTCCAGTTCTAACTCAAAAACAATTGTTTTACCATTAAGTCCAAAAGGCTTTTCCAAGCTAGGATGGATAGCACCAATATGACCAATGACTCGATTATTTCTTAATATTTCAGCACATTGTCCTGGATGCAGCGCAGGATGAGTAGCTGCTTTAAAACTAAATTCAGAAGCGGCAACTGTCAAGCCGATTATTGCTTCTAAATCACCTTTTAAATCAAAGAAGTCTACAGACTTAGATTCCATTGACCAATGTTCATCATTCTGAGCACCGGAAATTACCGCACCAATCATAGCTTGTTGACGGACGCCAGCATCTGAACTTGTGTCAGGCACAAAGCGTAAACCGGTCTCAAATAAACGTACACGGCTTTGCTGGCGATTTTGATTATAGCCCACCGCTGATAATAATCCGGTAAACATCGACAAACGCATTGACGACATTTCTGTCGAAATAGGATTTGGCAAAATCATGGTGTCTTGTTCTGGGTGAACAAGGGCTTGCATTTTGGGGTCAACAAAACTGTAAGTAATTGCTTCTTGGAACCCGCGAGCCACCAGCATGTTACGAACACGTTTGAGTGGAATGTTAGCTTCAGTATGATCAGACATACTTAATGCAGCTTGCGGCGCTGTATTAGGGATATTGTTATAACCATAAATGCGCGCAACTTCTTCAATTAAATCTTCTTCAATTGCCATATCAAAACGGTAAGTCGCTGTAGTGACAACCCAAGTATCATTAACAGCTTCAACACTGAATCCTAAACGCTGTAAAATATCAACTACATCAGCATCAGGAATTGGATGGCCTAAGGTTTTATCTAGTTTACTGCGACGTAATGTAATTTTAGCTGCTGCTGGCAAATGTTCGACAGCCACCGCTTCAATTACTTGCCCAGCTTCACCACCACAAATATCCAACACAAGGCGTGTAGCACGATCCATTACCTTATGTTGCAGCTGTGGGTCAACACCACGCTCGAAACGATGTGAGGCATCTGTGTGTAAGCCTAAACGACGTGATTTACCCATAATCGCTAGAGGTGCAAAAAAAGCACACTCTAATAAGATATCTTGAGTACTATCAGTCACACCCGTTGCTTCACCACCAAATACTCCGGCTAATGCTACGGCTTGCTTATCATCAGCAATCACTAAGGTGTCACTAGGCACAGTAAGTTCATTACCATCTAATAACGTCAGCTTTTCCACACCATCGCCTAAACGCACATTGATTGCACCATTTAAGGTATTCAAGTCAAATGCATGCATTGGCTGACCAAACTCAATTAATACATAGTTGGTAATATCAACAATGGGATCAATTGAGCGAATACCACTACGACGTAACTTTTCTTGCATCCATAGAGGCGTTGCCGCTTTTACGTTGATATTTTTTACTATACGACCTAAATAACGTGGACAGGCTTCTTTTGCCTGCACGTTAATAGCTATCGGCGCGTCAATGGTTGCTTCAGCCGCTTTCCAGGTAGGCTCTGTCACTACTTGACGATTTAATACACCCACTTCACGTGCAAGACCTGCCATGCCTAAACAATCGGCACGGTTAGCGGTTAAGTCAACATCAATAATTGCATCATCTAAATCTAAGTACTGACGAACGTCTTGACCAATTGGTGCATCTTGCGGTAATTCAATAATGCCATCACTTTCAATATTGATACCTAACTCGCTGTAAGAGCACAACATACCCATTGACGGCTGGCCCCGCAGCTTGGCTTTCTTAATTTTAAAATCACCAGGCAATACTGCGCCAACCATGGCAACAGCAACTTTTAATCCTAAACGACAATTTGGTGCGCCACAAACAATATCAATTAACTCATCGCTACCGACATTAATTTTGGTAACGCGTAATTTGTCAGCATCGGGATGCTGGCCACACTCAACAACTTCACCCACAATAACACCGCTAAATGCAGCAGCTACTAGGTCTATGCCATCCACTTCAAGGCCGGCCATGGTAATTTGGTGTGATAATTCGTCACGACTTACTGATGGATTAACCCACTCACGAAGCCAAGATTCACTGAATTTCATCGCTTTGTTGCTCCGTTATTTGAATTGCTTAAGGAAACGTAAATCGTTTTCAAAGAAGGCACGTAAATCATTTACGCCATAACGCAACATAGTTAAACGCTCAACGCCCATACCAAAAGCAAAACCAGAGTATTTCTCAGGATCAATGCCGACACTGCGAAGTACATTTGGGTGCACCATGCCACAGCCTAACACCTCTAACCATTTACCGTTTTTACCCATGACATCCACTTCAGCAGAAGGCTCTGTGAAGGGGAAATATGAAGGACGAAAACGCACTTGCAAGTCTTCTTCAAAAAAGTTGCGTAGAAAATCATGCAATATGCCTTTTAATTCGGCAAAGTTAACGTTTTCGGCAACCATCAACCCTTCGACCTGATGAAACATCGGCGTGTGGGTTTGATCATAGTCGTTACGGTATACACGACCCGGTGAAATAATACGTAATGGTGGCTTTTCATGCTCCATAGTACGGATTTGAACCCCAGATGTTTGCGTACGCAACATCACTTTAGGGTTAAAATAAAACGTATCGTGGTCCGCACGAGCAGGATGATGTTCTGAGATATTTAATGCATCGAAGTTATGGAAATCATCTTCGATTTCAGGGCCATCTTTAACCGTAAACCCAAGCTCACCAAAAAAGGTTTCGATACGATCAATAGTGCGGGTCACTGGATGTAATCCGCCGTTATCAATGGTACGACCTGGTAAAGTGACATCAATTTGTTCAGCGGCCAATTTAGTGGCTAACTCTGATGCTTTTAAGCCATCAATACGTTCAGATAATTTCTGCTGGACTGCTTGTTTTGCTAGATTGACGGCTTGACCAAATGCAGGTTTCTCTTCTGCACTTAATTTCCCCATCATTTTCATCATGTCAGTGATTTGACCTTTTTTACCAAGGTAGTCGACACGGATATCATCCAATGCCTTTAGATCACTGGCCTGCTCTATCACTGCCAAGGCTTGTTCTACGATCTCTGTTAACTGCTGCATTTATTCATCCACTGCATCTGGGCATTACTAATGCGATTTTTACCATTAAACATAACGGCAAGATGTAGATAATACCTTTTAGATTATTCTAAAGGCACTACCCATCAATTAAAATAAAAGAGATAAATTTTACGTTAGCAGCCAACATATTACTAGGCTTTTTAAGGGTAATTATAAGCTTTTACTCAGGTTTATTAGCTTAAAGTAACTCGGCCTGACGACGTTGAGGATTAATCGTCAATTTATCGTGAATATTATCAATAGTCGCTTTACTATAATAAAGGTGGAATTAGCATTATATCATTGATGCAACTCAACCAGTCTGATTGAATAGTAGATAAATTAATCAGGTAACACTGAAAAAAGCTTTATGTATTAAAGTTTACCTTTTTCACCCCGATAAACTATGTACTTACCTAAGTACTTATTTAATTTAAGTACTTATTTACCTGAGATGGTTTTTACCTGAGTTCATAGCCAAAAAATAAAAAGAGGCACTGATGAAAGAAGTTAAATTTAGATGGATAGATCAATATCTTATCCATATGACCTTAAAAACAAAGTTTACTATTTTAGCGATTGTACCCATGTTGATGATTATTGGTTTAACGCTTTTCTTAAATAACCTTCATGCCGACAACTTACAAAAAACAAATAATAACAATCAATTACAGTTCATTAAGCAAGCCAATTATTACATGGAAAGCGCCTATGACTTAATTGACGAAAGTAAGCGTAATGAGTTAAAAACTCAGTTATCGAATACTAGTCAAATAGTCAGTATTGATGATCTAGACAACCGATTGAAGGTGCTTGCACAGCAAGGTGGTGGAATTAGTGAACAAGATAATATCACCCGCATCGTGAGTGGTATTAATAACCATAACATGGCTATAGTGAGTGAGATATCATCACAGCAGCTGGCTCATAACAATAACAATGCTAACTTAGCTTATATTATGATGGTGGTATTATTGGCTGTTCTTGCTGCCTTTGCTTACTACATCTCAACCTTTGTTGGCGGTGCATTATATACCACAGTAATGGCTTTAAGACGCGCAGCTAGCGGTGATTTAACCGGCAGACTTAATTTCTTTGAAGTAAAAGATGAATTCAGTCTACTTGCTATCAGTATTGATGCCTTAGTCGATCGTCAACACACTTTGGTTAAGCAAATAACCCAAGCCACTGAACAAATTCGCACCGTTGTGTCAGGTTTTAGAACCACAGCCCAAGATGGCCAAGCGATGGCTGTGGATCAGCGAGAGCATTTAGACTCATTGGCTACAGCAATGGAACAAATGACCGCAGCTGTTAAAGAAGTTGCCCGTAATGCAGAGCAATCTTCAAGTGAAACTGAAGAGACCAATAATCAAGTGGCCGCAGGCTCAAAAGATATTGCAACCACAGTACATGCAATTGATATTTTATCGGAAGAAATTGGTCAAGCATCTAATGCCGTCGGGGTGTTGAATGACAATGCCAGTAAAATTGATGCTGTGGTCACCACAATTAATGCTATTTCCGAACAAACTAACTTACTCGCACTTAACGCCGCCATTGAAGCTGCGCGTGCTGGTGAGCAAGGGCGCGGGTTTGCTGTCGTTGCAGATGAAGTACGTACTCTAGCAGGTAGAACACAAGCTGCCACAGTGGAAATTAAAACCATGATCGAAGCACTTCAATCAGGTACCCGTAATTTGACCCAAGTAATGTCTCGCACCGTTGAGCAGGCCAGTGAAGGTAAAAAGCATGTTCTTCAAACCGGTGAAGATTTGAATAATATTGCCCACCATAGTCATCGTGTACTTGAAATGAGTGTGTTAATTGCAACCTCAGCGGACGAACAATCTGCTGTTGCCAACGAAATAGCAACCAATTTAATGGAAATCCGCAATCAGTCGCATAATGTAGAGAAGTCAGCTAATCAGTCAGTATCTGGTTGCGATGAATTACACGCTACTGCTGAACAACTTGATCAATTATTGGTAGGCTTGAAGTTATAGTATTGGAGCTTGTGTTAGCTGAACCTAAAAACACAGCTATACCATTGTAAAGTAGAAGTTTAATCTAGGCGCTGCGGCGCCTTTTTTATTTATCAAATCATAAAACACTCCTTTAAATTAAACAACGCTCTGTGACCGCCCGTCGGTGCAGTCAGTAGGAACTACTGACATAATGTTAGCTATACAACCTCAACAGAGGGTAATAGATACATTCAATAACCTAAATTCATTAGGTTAAGCCTATTTTTTGGCAAACTTAGCGTTTGTTTGTAAAACAAAGCAGATTAATATATCAACAGTAGGCCTATTACACGTTTATGTAATGTCGTTAGCAAGACAACGAACTATTTGGGTAGGTGCTTGAGGCTATTAGGGTGAAGTGCTGATTAAATATCTGATAAACTATTTAAACGAGTTGATATAAGATTTATAAACCCGTACAAAAAAGCCTTAGCGCTTACGCTAAGGCTTTGATATTAAATCTGAGAAAGACTCTCTTTAGAAACATCTACCATATAGGAGTCCTGTAACCAATTACGGCCAATTAATAATTTATGACCCATTTCGCTACGATCAGTTAAGTTGACGTCAACTAAATATTCTTGCCCTAGTTCACCAACACTTAAACGAACCCTGTAGCGAATTTCAGATCCTTGTGCATTGCGAATAAGCGTTTTACCATAAATTTTAGTCCGAATATCAACGGCATTACCTTTCTCATTCTCTGTAGTAAATGTCACCATCTTACCGATGTTGTTTTTCATATCACTTTTATCTTCTTCTTCAATCCGCATATTGACTGCGTGAAGTGAATTTTGACCCGCTCCAGTATCAATACGTGTTTTAAACATTAGACTGGCTTGTTTTATGTTTAACTTGGCAATTGGGCCAATAATATTATCAATCTTCTTTCCAGATATATCGACAATATAGTCATTTTTGAGAAAGTTACGCCCAATTAACAATTTGTAATTCATATGGCTACGGTCACGTAAATTTACATGGACCATTTTTAACGCATCAGAAAAACCGATTTCAAGTTTGACCATGTAACGCGTTTCAATACCCTGCGAGTTTCTCACCGTTGAGGTTTTGAGAATTTCCGCTTGTAAACGTTTTTGCTCACCTTGTTCATTTTCAGTGGTAAATTCAATCATTTTACCAATATTGTGTTTCATTTTTTTCGCCGCACCGCCGATAATCTCTAAATCAACAGCATGCAAAGACGAATTTACTGCACCGGTATCCATACGCGCTTTATACATTAAACCCGACTGCGCAACAGTCATCACTTCCTTTTGTTTTAAAATTTGTTTTTCTGTCGCATTGGCAAAAGACAAACTGAAACACAATACAACAAGCAAGGTTATGCTTTTAAACATGTTTATTCCCAACAATAAATATTAAACTATAAAAAAATTAATGCAGTATTTTATCAATTTCTTGGTCGAACAAATTCTTAATTAAACCGGAAAATTCAGTTATAAAAATGCTTTGTTCAGGAGTGGCATTCTGATCAGCAACTTTAGCTAATATCTCTTCTAAATCATAAACAATCGCATCGATTTCTCGAATAACCATATTGCGTTGAGCAAATGATAATTGCGGATTTTGACCACAAACCATAATGATTTGAGCAGATAACTGTTCTTCAAATAACTCTAAAACGGTTTCAGACGCCAAGACATTATTTGCAGAGGTTTCAAATAACCCTAAATGCTCAGTTAAATACTGAATTAAATGCGTATAACCGTCTTTATCTGTAACCATCTGAACTCCGAAAACTGAATGACAATGTGATTATAAAGCTAGGTTATCCAAATAATAGATCACCTATTTAATTATGTTACTTCAGCACTAACGATATCTTTACGCCAGCTCTACTGTGATAAGGTTAGCACAAATGACACTGGAACCGCTAAACTGATACTGGTTAATCCGGCGATATCACGTAACTTTTCAACCCCTGATACTAAATTAAAATCTCCAGCTTGAACAACCACTGGCATTAAACTTGTTACTAACATTTTAGTGGCTGACAATTTAGCGACCACCACATTGAAAGGTAAAACTTGCTGCTCACCATGGAGCGCAACTGTAGCATCAACTTGGGTTGTTAACGTTTCGCCGACTTTTAAATCACTTATAAGCTTTGGGTTAATATTGGCTGTCAGTTGTAATTTTGGAAACTGAGCAACTTCAAATAACAAACCTTGCATTCTGTCATCACGGACACTAATTCCGCTATCTACACTGCTTAAGTCTATTGTTAAACTAAATCCACCAGAGTCACTCAGAGCACCTTCTATTTGTTTAAATCGATGAACCTCTCCCACGTCTGCTTTTTTAATTGAAATAAAGCTGACTGTAGACTGACTATTATTCACCTTCCAATCACTGGCTAAAGCCTGATTAGACAGTAATCCAAGTACCATTAACGATAACCATAGTTTCATCTTAAAATCCTTTTGCGAGTTCATAATATAATAAGTATAGATCAGCGTTGATTAACTAACCATTTATCCAACGATTGAGCAAATGCATGCTTATCTGTTTGTGAAAAAGTATTCGGGCCTTGGGTATGCACACCGCTGCTTCGCATCTCCTCCATAAAATCACGCATAGTTACTGTTTGCTTGATATTTTCAGTTGTATAGACATTGCCTCTAGGGTTAATGGCTAAAGCGCCTTTGTCAATTGCATCTGAAGCAAGCGGAATATCGGCGGTGATCACTAGATCCCCTTGATGAAGTTGCTCGACAATATAATTATCTGCTTCATCAAAACCAGAACTCACTCGGATCATCTTAATAAAGGGTGATATCGGTATTTTAATCATCTGATTAGCAACCAAGATAATGTTAACCGATTTACGCTCGGCGGCCCTAAACAACATCTCTTTTACTGGGTTAGGACACGCATCAGCATCCACCCAAATCTTAGCTTGCATAGCATGTCCTCATTAAGGTGCTAAACGATCAATTAGCCATGTTGACTCAGGTAATTGACTGTATATAAACCTATCATGCAATCTATGCTCCCCACCTTGCCAAAACTCGATACTTTGAGGTCGCACTAAGTATCCTCCCCAAAACTTAGGTAATGGCACATCGCCTTGAGCAAATTTAGCCTTCATTTCATTAAACTTACCTTCTAAAACTTGGCGAGCAGAAATTTTACTCGACTGTTTAGATACCCAGGCAGCTATTTGGCTGTCCTTAGGTCGGCTCATAAAGTATTTAGCGACTTCAACCATAGATAATGGCTCAGCTTTACCAATAACAGCGACTTGTCGCTCTAAAGGATGCCAAGGAAATAATAAGCTTATCTTATTGTTGGTTGATAATTGCGCCGCTTTGCGACTTGCTAGATTAGTAAAAAATATAAAACCATTATCATCAAATTTTTTAAGTAATACGATACGCTGAAAAGGCTGGCCATCTTCATCAACGGTAGCAACACACATAGCTGTAGGATCGGTTAAATTGGCATCTTTGGCCTGTGAGAGCCACTTTTCAAATAAATCCATCGGATTTATCGGTAAATCAGCACGGCGTAATCCACCTTGAGTATACTCTCGACGAATATCACTTAAATCGCTCATACCTTCCCCTTATAAGATAAAGCCCACTTCATGCTGGCTTTATATCAAAATATTATTTGTTAACTAAGCCTGTTCCTTTAGCCCAAACATGCGGCATTTAAAGACCTAGCGTAGCACCTGCAAAGCGATAAATATCTACTGATTCATAACATGGTGCAACTGGAGCCATATCTAGATTAACTATACTCATACAATGTAGGCAGTAAATGACTTTTATCGCTTTATCGCTGATTAATAAACTGAACACTGAAGTTACTGGTACGGTCAAAACATTCAATATCAAACGAGGTATGTAGCAATATATTTACGCACTTAAGTCACCATTTACACATACTGAATATTCAGGCTTGCTGCAAAAATGGCAGTACACTGTCCAAATTGCTAATTTACAAAAACTCAGGGCTCAGTAATTCTGAGCAAGTCTGCTGATAGTGGCTGAAAATTACATTATAACCTTGCCTAATTGGATATGAGCAATGTCCTACACATATATTTTTAGGTTCTATTGGCGAGGCTATCTCGGTGTTGAATCCGATGATGTCCCAACTTCTTGGCTTCAATATTGCCAACAGGGTTGACGCTATATCAGATTGATGTTGCTCAAGGTCTACATTAGTTTCTAAACTGACATACGAGCTCTGCTCTTGGGGCGTAATATGTACTGTGTAATAGAAATTATCTTTAATGCCATTGATTGAAAAACCAAGCGGAGTAAACACATGTGCATCGTATTCAAAGTCTGCAAAAAACTCATCTAGCAATAACAGTTTATATATCTGAGCTACTGTTTGCTGCTCAGTACATAAATAGTCTGCCACTGGTCCACTAATGTGGTACATCAATAATTCGTAGCTTTTATCCTGTGGCAGAATTTGGCTACTTTTAACACTGCTAAATAAAAAGTGATGATGATTATCTAAATGACCGACTCGAAAGGCGGTACCGGGTACCCTCAGCCTCAAGGTATTAATGTCATCTATAAACGTGCTGGCCTGTAAATGAGCTAAATATTCATTTTTACGTTGATAGCTAATAAATATCAGCTTATCTTCGGTCACTTTATCAATTAACGCACTCACTGAATCGATTAATGTCGATAAGCCACACGTTAGCATTACCACCCGATGGTCCCACACAAACAAGCTAGACTCACTGAGTAAGTATGCATCACATTGATCATTGTTAATATGCGACAGGATATCTGCCTTGGCTAAACTGACAATATGCTCCCAGAAAGATAACGGCAAAGCACGAAGTGATCCGAAACTCGGATCAACGCATAACTCTACTTTTTTTTCTGAACCTTCAAAAAACATATTAATCACGCATAACTCAATTGATTGAAAATAAATAAAGGCTTAGTCATTATTCATAACTAAGCCTTTTCTTCAATGATTTACTGATTAAGATTTACATAAATTAATATTAAAAATCTTCAAGATAAGTGTAACCGTCTAGGCCAGCTTGTAACTCTTCAAGAGTACTTACACGCTCATCAGGTGCAATATGCTGTTCTACTAACTCTTCAAACGTACGCATAAATGCATTCGCATCTAAGTTTACATAACGTAATACATCAGCAACTGTGTCACCTTGTAGTACTGATTCGATGTTAGTCAGTCCGTTTTCATCTAAACGAATAACTGCAGAGTTTGTATCACCAAATAAGTTATGCATATCACCAAGAATTTCTTGGTAAGCACCCACCATAAAGAAGCCTATTAAGTACGGACTTTCTGCACTCCATGCAGGCACAGGCAATGTAGTTTCAATCCCTTGACCATCAACGTATTGATCAACTATCCCATCTGAGTCACAGGTAATATCCAGCATAACGGCACGGCGCTCTGGCGCTTTCTCTAGTCCAGATAATGGCAGCACAGGGAACACTTGATCGATACCCCAAGCATCCGGTAATGACTGGAATAATGAGAAATTAACAAAGAACTTGTCAGCTAATTTTTCATTCAACTCATCAATTACTGGACGGTGATAGCGGTTATTATTACTTAATAAGCCCTTCACTTCGTGACAAACACGTAAATGAGCCTGTTCAGCCCAGGCACGATGCGCCAAAGTAAACTGACCAGCAGCGAATAACGAATGTGCTTCAGCAATGTCACTTTGGGTATCATGATAAATCTCAATGATGGCGCGTTGATCTTGACCACCACTGATTTCTTCCCATGATTGCCACATATTGTGTAACAACTGAGGGTCATCTTCATTAGGCGCAACAATCACTTCTGGCATGTAAGCTTCAGTGCCAATAACATCTGTGATCAATACTGCATGATGCGCGGTTAAATGACGGCCAGACTCTGAAATAATACGCGGCATTGGCTGCTCGTATTCATTACACAAATCAGTTAATACGTTAACAATGTTGTTAGCATATTCATTTAAACCATAATTCATTGAGTTGTTGCTTTGACTTCGAGTACCATCATAATCAACAGCTAAACCACCGCCGACATCAAAACAATCAATTTTGGCACCTAATTCGCGCAGTTCACAATAAAAACGACCCGCTTCGCCGACACCTTGACGAATATCACGGATATTGGCAATTTGCGATCCTAAATGGAAATGCAACAGCTGTAATGAATCAAGCATATCAGCGGTTTTTAATTGTTCGAGTACCTTAAGTACTTGCGCAGCAGACAAACCAAACTTTGATTTTTCGCCGCCGCTAGCTTGCCATTTGCCCTTACCCTGGAATGCTAAGCGAACACGTAGGCCCAAACGAGGTGTCACACCTAATAGCTTGGCTTGTTCTAGTACCATAAGCAGTTCAGACATCTTTTCTAGCACGATGTAAACTTTATGGCCCAACTTTTCACCAATAAGCGCTAAACGCACATATTCTTTATCTTTATAGCCATTACAAACGATCACAGAACTGGCTTTTTGAGCCATTGCCAGCACAGCCATTAACTCTGGCTTACTACCGGCTTCTAAACCTAGCTGCGGTACTTCTTTAGACTTTTGGCTGGCTAAAATTTCTTCAACTACGGTTTGCTGCTGATTAACCTTAATCGGGTAAACTAATAAATAATCATTTTGATATTCGTATTTTTGAATGGCATCATTGAATGCCTCACATAAACTTTCTACACGATGATGCAGAATTTGAGGGAAACGAACTAGCACAGGTAATGACACATCCTCTTTAACCAAATCCTTGGCTAAAGCACTTAATGCAACTTTATGATCGGGTTGACTTGGATTAGGTGATACAGTCACTTCCCCATCTTCACGAATACCATAGAAGCCGTGACTCCAATGAGTAACATTATAGCCCGCACGAGCATCTTCAATTGACCAATCAGACATAATTATTTTCCGTATTTCCCCTACCACATCAAAATCACATTCTGATGTAATATGGCTTGTGAATTAAATCATCATAACGTTAGCACATTATGAGATGTATAGTAGATGATCAGCTTTTACTTTGACGGCTAAATTATACCAATTTAGTGACACTGTTATCATCTATACGTACTTTATTTGCCGCTTTACTGCCTAGTATTTATCAATTCTAGGGCGACAATACAAACGCTTGTCTAAGTTTACTAAACGCATAAGTGAATACTTATGATCCATAACCGCATAAATACTTAAGTCTATTTTTACAAGGCCATAAAGACTTATCAGTCAGTGTGTTAAACCTTAAAACTTGAGCCTTTAAAAGCGGCGCAATTAAACCGCGCATTGTGCTTCAATGCAAGTAGAATAAGCTGTGGTATTAATAAAAAGCCTAGATTCTTTTTCTCTTCACAGATGAATTTCGACTCAATACGGTGTGATACTATTATCGGCTCACTCTTAATCTAAAATCACTCATAATTTTAAAAAACGTGTATACTAATGGCCTTTGAATATTTGCAATATTCACCTATTATTTTGCCCCAACAGATAGAGATTCACATGATACAAATCGGAAGAAGCTATTCACTCGAAGTCGTTAAAGAAGTCAGTTTTGGTATATATGTTAATGCCCTCGAACTTGGCCAAGTGTTAGTTCCGAAAAAGTTTGTTCCTAAAACATATGAAATTGGTCAAAACATTGATGTTTTTTTATACCTAGACTCTGAAGATAAAGTGATTGCAACCACACAAAAACCTTTCGCACAGATAGGTGAGTTTGCCTATTTAAAGGTTGCAGCTCTTAGCGAGTATGGCGCATTTTTAGATTGGGGTCTGGATAAAGATCTTTTCTTACCCTTTGGCGAACAGCACAAAACCATCGAAGAAGGCCGTTCATATTTAGTGTACGTCCATGCCAATAGAGCCGACGAGCGCATAGTTGCATCATCTAAAGTTGATAAATTTTTAGATAAAACACCAGCAGATTATGAAGTTGGCGAGCAAGTAAACTTGATTATCGGTGGTTCAACCGACTTAGGCTTTAAAGCGATTATCAATAATAAGCATTGGGGCGTTATTTATGAAAATGAAGTTTTTCAAAAGTTACGTTTTGGCCAAACACTCACTGGCTTTATTAAAACATTACGCAGTGATGGCAAAATTGACCTAGTGCTTCAGAAGGGTTCTCAACAGGAACTGGATAAACAAGCGATTCAAATTATGAATAAACTTGCTAAAGCAGATGGCTTTTTACCTTTACACGACAAAACAGACGCCGACGTGATTTATGCACAATTAGCTATGAGTAAAAAAGCCTTTAAAAGATCCATTGGTGGCTTATTCAAAGGTGGACAAATTACTATCGAGAAAGACGGTATCCGTCTGGTTTAAAAGATAAACTGATTTTATTGTACAGTACATAAACGATTGCATTGATATCGTTGTTAAAACAAGCATGGGGATGCTATAACATCTTCATGCTTTTTTATTTAAGGAACACCATCAATGGAATTAAATACACTGGAAGCCAGAGTGATTGGCTGTTTGATGGAAAAAGAAATCACCACTCCCGATCAGTATCCCTTATCTCTTAACTCAATCACTTTAGCGTGTAACCAAAAAAGTAGCCGTGAACCTGTGATGTCTTTAACTGAATCTGAAGTACAGATTATCATTGATGGTTTGACTAAAAAGCGATTACTCAGTGAACAATCGGGGTTTGGCAGTAGAGTCATTAAATATAAACACCGTTTTTGTAACACAGAATTTAGCGATTTAAAGCTCAACTCAGCCGAATACGCATTAGTGTGTGTTTTACTGTTAAGAGGGGCTCAGACACCTGGGGAATTAAAAACACGCACTAATCGTTTACATGAGTTCTCAGATGTTACCCAAGTAGAATCTATTTTGCTCGAGCGAGCAAAACAAGATAAACCTTTTATTGCACAACTGGCTAGGGAAGCGGGTAAACGAGATTGCCGTTACATTGAATTATTCAGTACATCTGTAGATGATTACCAAGCCAATAGTATCACTAACTTAGAGGTCTCAGCACAAGCGCAGCAAAACTCTTTACAAGATAATAAAATAGCTGAACTAGAACAACGAATTGAGGTATTAGAGACAGCATTCGCAAAGTTATTATCACAGTCTTAGCAAGCTCACTTGCTTAATCGTATGTTAATTTCGGGCGTTAATCACTAAAGGATCTTTATGAATAACCCAGCAATATCATCTCCATCAGCCCTTTCGCATATCTGGCTGCTTGCTCGTTTCGAACTGACAAAGCGTTTCAGTAGCCGCAGTGGGATAATTGCATTAATCGCTTTTATCATGGTGTGGAGTATTATTTTAATTTACCCTGTTAAAGAAGCCGCTAGCATTATTATGCAACCCAGCTTTAAAGAATTTATGGCGGCGGTATTTGGCCCTACCACACTTGACCAATTGTTTAATTGGAAGGTTGCAGAGTTTGCTGTCTTTTGGGTTGCGGCGCTATATTTGTTCCCATTATTCAGTATTTTTATCTCGGCAGATCAATTTAGCTCAGATAAACAGCGGGGGACTTTACGCTTTATCAGCTTAAGAGTTAGCCGTAATAGCTTATTTCTAGGACGTTTTATTGGTCAAGTAATGATTCAATCATTACTTATTTTACTGACGTTAATCGTCGCTATTGCGCTAGTTATGAGCAGAGACAGTAGCTTACTTTTTCCTGCAATCAAAACAGCTATGATTATTTTTGCTAGTGTATTGATTGTTGTATTACCTTACATTGCCATGATGGCACTATTGTCTATTATTGCCAATAGTGCACGTCAGGCCAGTATCTTCGCTGTTATTTTATGGATTATTGTCTCGCTGGTAATTACCTTAATTAATGTTCAATTGCCGGGTTTTGACGTTGTCAGTTATTTACTGCCGGGTTCGCAATTATCTGACATGGTCAATACCCAAGGTTTAGCTGCATTTGCCTACACTCCCATTCCATTGTTACAAACTTTTGCCATATTAATCATAGGCCGCATTGTTATGCAAAGGAGCGCATTATGAATCTAATACACTGCAAGCAGCTCAGTAAAAGCTATAACGGTAAGCCTGTCTTAGATAAAGTTGATATATCATTGGTTGCTGGTGCCCCCATTGCACTCGTTGGCCCTAACGGGGCGGGGAAAACGACTCTTTTTAGCATTTTGTGTGGTTATATCAAACCCAGTGCAGGGGAAGTCACTATTTTGGGCGAGCCCGTTGGTAGCCCTAAATTACAAGGCCTGCTTTCTGCATTACCACAAGATGCGCAACTAGACCCGGACAGTTCTATTTTTAGTCAACTAAAATTATTTGCTGAACTTCAGGGGATGAAAGGTAAAGCAGCAAAGCAAGAAGCTATGCGCGTCTTAGAGTTGGTAGATTTAGTTAATGTGGCTAAAGCAAAACCGAAAAGCTTAAGTCATGGTATGAGTAAACGGGTTTCGATTGCCCAAGCCTTAATCGGCTCGCCTAAATTAGTATTACTAGATGAGCCAACGGCCGGCCTTGATCCAGCTAATGCAAAGAAAATTCGTGAAATTGTTAGAGACCAATCCGAACGTACCACGTTTGTGATTAGCTCACACAATTTGGATGAATTAGAGAAATTGTGTGATCAGGTAATTTATTTAGAAAGAGGCCAGCTTAAACAGTCATTGTCGATACATACGGCGCAAGATGTTGATTACCTAACATTAATTATGAAAAAGGCTGATATGGCCGCGGTGCATCAAGCACTACTTGGGCTAACAGCTATCACTAAAGTCAGTCAAAGTGCTAATAACCAATTTATTATTGAATACCCCACTCAATCTGATTTCACTTTAGAACAACAACTGTTCAGTGTTTTAGCTCAACATCAATGGCAATATAAGTCGATTATGAAAGGACGTACATTAGAAGATACCTTGTTCGCTTCTGAGTTTGAACACGCCACCTAGAAGCTGTTTTTGTGGACATAGTTTGATTCTGTCTAGTATAAACAAGAAAGCCGGATAACTGTTTAGTTAACCGGCTTTTTATATATCTGAATATATAAGTTCGCATTTTCAATTGATGCAAAAAATATTAAGCATATTGGGGAGGTTATACTTACGATGATATTCAATTTTGCCTAAAAAAAAGCAAAAAAAAACTGCGGCATATGCCACAGCTTTAAGTCCATTTCACCTCGGTGAAATATTTTAGCTTAAACTAAAGAAACGTTTTCAGCTTGAGGACCTTTCTGACCTTGGGTCACAGTGAAAGAAACTTTTTGACCTTCGTCTAAAGTTTTGAAACCGTCTGAGTTAATTGCACGGAAGTGAACGAATACGTCTGGACCAGACTCTTGCTCGATAAATCCGAAACCTTTGTCAGAGTTGAACCACTTAACAACACCAGTAACTTGAGACATGATATAAATCCTGTAAATATAAAATAAAGCCTAAACGGCGGTAACGCTGGAAAATGCCGGTATTACTTATGTTAACAGGACGAAACTGGTCGTATTGAAACACAAAAAATAAGTCCAACCTTCAAGCTATGTAAACTATAAACCATTTTAAGAATAAGTCAACAGGCATGATAACCATGACTCATTTAATTACTACTTAACTCAATACCGTTTATCTAAATTCATCAATAAGTTATTGGTGTATTTACTCAGTTTACCCTGCAACACTATGACGTTTATGCACTTCGATTTTAAAATCTAATTCACAGTTAAGCCCTTCTTCTGCCATCTGTTGCTTTTGACTCAAGGATAACTTCCATGCATAAGGTGTCATATTGAGTAAATGTTCAATATCACTTTCATCTGTTAATGACAGCATGTACTCAAGACTATGCTGACCAAGATAATCAAAACCTTGCAATACTAATGACTCTTGTGGGTGGAGTCTTGGTTGATCATAAATTTTTTGTTTAATCGCAAAGTGATGTTTAGGCCCAGGAGAGACAGTAATTAATATCCCTTCAGGTTTGATGACTCGTTGTAGCTCTTCTACTTTAGATGGCGCATAAATGCGAATAGCTAAATCAAAACTATTTTCAATAAATGGCATCTCAAATACGCTCGCAACACAAAAATGCATGTTAGGATATTTTTTTGCCGCATATTTAATCGCAATTTTAGAAATATCTAATCCCCATAATTGGCAATCACTTTGTGTCTGATGAAGTTGATTAATTAAACGATAGCTGTAATACCCTTCCCCGCAGCCAATATCTAAAATGGCTTTTGCCTGTGGCTTATACTCACTAGCTAACTGATTCACTTTATCACTGAGTGCTTGATAATGTCCTTTGTTCAAAAATTCGCGTCTAGCCAACATCATTTCTTTATTGTCGCCAGGATCTTTCGATTTCTTTTTTTGTACCGGTAACAAATTCACATAGCCTTCTTTAGCCGTGTCAAATTGATGATTTTTTGCACAATACCAGGTTTTAGTTTGATTTTGATTTTGAGCTAAAGGAAGCTGACAAATAGGACAGATATAGGACATCAATAATTCTTAATAAGTTGTTAGTTTTCATCATCTGACAGTTGATTAACTAATTCAGTGACATCAAAAGGAGCCAGTATGTTATAGCATTCTAGTTTTTGCTGTAGCTTTTCAATATCTAATGAAGCTTCATTTGCAGCCCTAGATAGACTAGGACGCTCTAAAGACTGATGATAAGTACGTAAAAGCCATTGACGTTTATTCTGCAACAAATGATCTAGTTTTAACAGTTCAGTCGACACACCTGGGTGAATTTTTCCGGATTCACCACGCATATAATCTGCAATATCACGCCTAACCTGCTCCAATTCACTAATGTGTACAGCAAGTGTTGCGGTAGATTCACTATGCTTAGGTTTTTGCCCTAAAATAGTTTTAGCAATAACCAATACTTGTGGCTCGCACAATAATCGTAAATCATGCTCTAGTGGGATTAATTCAAACTTACCCTGCTCAACCGCACTAAAAAACATCTTACCGTCAGCTTGAATGATGATCTCAATACCTGCTTTCAACTGCTCAATACATACCCTAGGGGCGACAGCCATTCTAGAGTAGAGCCTAACACCTTGGCCAATCAGGCGATTGACATCATATTGTTCAGCAATACAATGCGTTGGTTGATAGTCAATATTCACAAATGCTTGCTGGCGAACAATTAACGTAGCCTCAACACCTGCTACTTGGCTCACTATCATTTCGAATAATGGGTTAGTTAAAGAAGCCAAAACCAGTAAATCATCAATATTGTCCAATAAACGAACCGTAATCAGAGTTGGATGGTCTATTTGAATCACATTGGGATGACTAAAAATATGCTGGTGCATTCAAAAAAATCCTTTTTACATTATGATTTGCGAATATTATCGGCTGACATCGTATTATCTGCATATTAATCTAGCAATCATTCAATTGATAAATCAACAAGCACTTAACCTAACCAGAATTAATGCTAAGATAATAAAATCATTTAGTAAGAAACTTCATTATGGCTGATGCAATACAACCCACTTTATTTTGGCACGATTATATGACCGTAAACACTAAGCCTATAATTCAAAAGGATTAAACAAAAAACCAACCCGCATTATGTACACAGGGATGTACACACATTAATTTCATCTATGTTTTACTCGTACATACACCACTGGTTTTTTTCTTTATCAAACCAAGTATCAATATTTACAGGATGGGCAGCGCCATCAGTAAACTGCGTAAAATCAAGGTCAGTTAAATCAACTTCACAGACTATCGCTGGTTCAAGAACAAAAATATTAAGAACAGCAACTAAAGAAAACAACACCGTGACACCAACAGCAACCCTAACAGGACGAAAGACCATTACTGATTCAACTCTGAACGAAGCGCCTCAATCTGGCGGTCAATAGTACCAACAACCGTATCAGCCTGCTGCATAACCGCTGTCATTTCTTGAGCTAAACTTTGTTGCCAGGTTGCACCGGCTAAATTATTGTTAGCATAACGACCACGATCACGCAGTTCATTAGTTTTGGCGTCGCGCTCTTTAAACACTTTTTTTCTATCTTGCTCAAGATCAGCTATTTCACGTTTAATTTGTTGCTTACGAATATAAGCACTGACTTCTGATTTTTTGTCAGAAATGGAAGAGTCTGAAGAAAGGTCATTATTTGATTTGGTTGGTGAAGCAAAGACGCTACCAACATTACTCAGGTCTAGGGGTACACTTTCACCATCACAGGGATCTGCTTGATATTTACCATCAGCGCACTTATAAACCTCTGCAGAAGCTGTAAGAGACGCCAAACACAGCAAAAGACTTAACGCTGCTTTTCCTTCCATAGAAACACCTCGTTTAATACATTACTCAAAATCGCCTGCTAATGTAGCAAGTTATTATCATTCTCGCCAAATTTAATATTCAATAGTCGATGGCAACTGATGGAACGAGATACCACTTATTAATAATAAATAATTACCCCTAAACCTCTATCTCCACAAACGCCAAGTCAGGTGCAGTCCCTAGCACTCTGCCGTCTTGAACATAGATATGATCGCCGATACTGCCAGAGCCAATAACCCGCTGGGTGTGGCCGCTGGCAGTAGTGGCGGTAACCGTTCCATCGGTATTCGCCACATTAATCGTCATAATTAAACGCGGGGCACTTAGGCTTTGTTGCAGCTGCTTTAACATTAATACTCCTTACAACGTCCGTGCTTATGCCACATGACGAACGACTGTGATGGTTTGCTCTACATCGATGTCGCCAGTGTCACTAACCGATGCGCTAATCGTGACTGAATCACAGGTACCTTTGAATACCTCTACTCCTTCACGAACGCCGATTAACATACCAGGTGTTGCGGGTGGTAAGTCGGCCAGAATCGGTAAACTCATATTGATATTAAGCTTATTGCCTGTATCGGCCAGTGCGTTAGTACCAGCTGTTCTAGCAGCCTGATTATCAACAATCAGTTGAGCGCTAATGTCATCAGTTGCGATATTGCCCGCAGTGCCTGCACGTTTTACTTTTGCGCTAATGCCCTGCTGCTCACCCCGCAGCCAAACCACATTACACTCGGTACCGATTTCTTTTGACTCGCTGTAACTGGTGATCACCGCATCGTGCAAGGTTAAATCAGGTGTCGCAGCATCCATTAACCACGGCACAGTTGGCCAACGTGGTACCACGGTTAATACTTTGGTTTCATCATTAGATAACAGCATGCAACCCAATTGTGTTACCGCTTCTTGCACTGCATCGATGGGCGATTTATTGCCAACGCTAAACGCGCCTGCAGGTACGTTAAAATCAACGATACCGTTAAGCTCAATAGTCCAACCAGTAAACTGCAGCATGTCAGAAAGTAAACCAGCAAAACTGCGTGATGTTGAATTGGTATAACTGATCGGCAATACATATGGCGTAGTCAGTTCGGCGCTGCGGCTGCGGCCTGTTCCGCGATAAGTCGCGTTACCAAACACTTTGCTTACGCTGGTTTGCTCAAGTAAAACATAAAACTCATAGCCGTTAATGCCTACTTTAAGCAGTTGGTTTTCAGCGCGGCTGGCATCGATACGGCTTGAAAAATCGATACTCACCGAACTGGCCCACTGGCCACGGCTGCGACTAATACTGATATTGCTGATCACAATCGGCACGTTGTCAGACAAGCGTATACACGTAATGGTTGGCTGCATTAAATAATACCTGCGCAATTGGGGTTCAATGGGGGTTTTAAAATCAAGATTGGGTAACACTGGGTTTGAGTCAATTAACCCGCCACCGTCGTCAAAGTAACAATACTCTGGTGAGGGTGTGAACCGGATAATAATCGGATTGACTGCAGAGCTGGTTAAAGGGGTAAATGGATCATTAAAACGAATACTCGCTACACCCACTGGTGGACGATATTTAGTCGAGCATATCCAGCGTGATGCATGCGGGCCCCATTTTAAAAGGTGTTCAGTACCGCAACGTATTCCTTTATAACGTAATGTATGCTGAATATGTTGTGCTGCGCCATCATGCCATATCAAACTTACTGATAATCTCTCAGCTGCAACATCTAACCAAAGCATTACGGTATCAGTTTGATGGTTAAGTGTTTTTTGCCATAAAATATCAATAGAGGTTTGATGGCTTGCTGGTATCGCCCAACTAACAGCAAAGTCATTACAGGTTTGTGGTAATGCTTTCCAGCTGAAGCCGTAGCTTATACCTTCTGATGCTTTAGATGCCCAACCAGCGATAATCGTTTGTTCGGTTCCATTGTTTAACGTCCAAGATGCGTCAAATTCGATACCTATGTGACTTGCTACCTCAGCTAATACAGTTTTTTTTTCAATAGCGATAGGTTTGCGCCACACCATACCGCATTCAATACCAATGCTATTATCGACAATTACAGGTGGTTCACCGTCATCGCCAAACCTAATTACAATGGGTGACAATCTAGACGCGTAAGGCCTGCTGAACCTTATAATTACCATATGTCTAACTCACCGAGTACCGCAGGTTCTAGTTTAATTGCGTCAATTTTTTGAAGCGCATAAACACCATTCATATCAATAATGCCGACAATAATTTTATTAGTTAATGCGTACTCGTAATTAAACACAGTTTGAAAAGTCTTTGACGGTGGTACTTCCATGTATCTCATAACCAAGCCAGTAGTTCGGTCAATTATCATCAAACGACTCGCTGCAACGTCAATATCAACGGTCAGTAACCCAACGTTTAAATGGTCAGCACCCTTTGTTAGTTTGAGTATTAAACTATTCATACCAAGTGTCCAAATCAATACATACGTTACATGAACCAACGTGACCTTGCCTGATAATCCAATAACTACGCCCCTGTTGAGTATGAACTTGCGGCCACGGTTGGTCACTATATCCACCTTGTGCAAATTCATACAGCCCAGCTATAGCGCCACGAATCACAGGTCTACTCTCGCTGAACCGTATGAGTGTATCAAAAGCGTCCTTGGTGCCTGAGTTAAGCGTTTTTAATTTCACCAATACAGGGGCAAGAAATAGGTTTGTAACGGGTACACCTTGCGAGTTAGAAGCTGACGTTTGAGAATAAAGTTTTGCACCATCCATCGGTAAATACAATTGGTACTCCGCTGAATATATGTCGTTGTTGGCGTCACCAAGTACGACTTGCCCTGAGCCGTTACCCAAATAATCTAGTGACAAATTCCAACCAGTACTACCTGTATTATTTGTTGATGCATAAAATGCCATCATTGTTGATTGGTCATAAGGTAGCGATGGGTCTAAATCACCAAACCACCAAGTACCAGACCCAGACGTACCTGACGCCATAGGTTTAGAGGTGTTATTAACTATTAAATAAAACGATCTCGACGTACCGATTATCACCCACTGCGTGTTATTTGCAGTTTGTGCAGAGATGGAATTATAAACGTGAAGCGGTAGCACTTCATCTACACTATTTGCAATTTTACCATGAGTATAAATTACCGTACCACCCACCCTATCATCCGTATTGAAATCCGCAAATCGCAATACACCACCACTACCGTCAGTGGGTGAGTTTCTAAAAACAATCTTTCTATTCTGAACATCTTCAAATGGTGCAGTCCACCCTAATGGTGATTTAGTTCCATAACCCTCAACCAAGCATTTTTTTAAAATCGTTATAAGTTCAGATGGTCGTCTTTCAACAAGTTGCGGTGCACCCACATCATCCCAACGATAAACCGTTACAGGTAATGCCATTTTAATACCCCTTCTTATAATTTATTAATATCGAGCGTTAAGACTCATTACCGCGGAATGACAATACAGCCCTATCTTCTGTAATTTGTGTGTGACCACTTTGTACCGTTCGCAACAACATGGCAGGTTTTGAACTGGCGTAGCTTCTAAAACGAATGGCTTCGCCAGCTTGCCAACCGCCACCAAATGCGCTCTGGCGAATAATAAAATACGGGGCAAGTGTCAGTGGGTTTATTGGAGCGAAATCATTGACGGTATCACCAGTGGCAATTTGACCTAGGCGCTTACCAATACAGCGAAATGCTGTTTGACTGGTCATAATCAACACCCAGTCCTCGTTAATTGCAGTGTCGTTACGCACTTCAATCGGGTAATCAACCACATTCAAGCTGGCTGTCGCATTGGTTCCATCTTGGTCCCAATTATTAGACCAGGCTGTCATATCGCGAACAGTACCAACTCGTGCTTGTAAATCACCTAAATCTTGTACGCTAGACACCACAGAGCCTATGGGGTACGACTGACTTAATGGCGCGGCTAATACCAAAGTATTGGGCAGCACCTCTACAACCAAAGCTAATTCACCGATGCTATCTGTCAGTAAAAATGGCGCTTCAAAACCACTAAAATTACTGTGCAGTGTCACAACACCCGTTTCTTTAACCACACTGTAATGCGTGTTATTTAGTGTCCATAAACTGGCACCGTTGGCGTCAGTAATATCGACAAATCGCGCATTCACTCGTACAGATAAGGTTTGATCAACCGCAGGGCTAACGATTACTTGGGTTTGACTATGCTGAACATTAATATTGGTCCAGGCAGTAAAACACGCCACAACACCGCCGTTTTTAATCCGCAGTGGGTTTAGGCCATAAAGCTCAGGAGGGGGTGAAAGCGTCACCGTTTCGGTTACGTCATAACGTAGGGTGCTTAATATCACTCGTTGCGCAAACTCAAGCGATACCGCGCCATTAACAATACTGCCTGTCACTCCCGTGCCGCTAATAATGCCGTTGGCATCGGCGCTGGCACTCAGCAAGGTTTCAGAAGTGGTCGAAACAGTGACATAAAAGCTATTCAGTACAGGCTCAGGACTGGTAAGAACAAACGTCACACTTAAATCACCAGGTGGCACATCGCCACCGCTAGCGGGTTCAGTTTTAGCTAACAAACAGCCATAGGTTAAAGTGAAATCACCCCGAAAATCCACATCCTTCGTCACCACACCAGTACGGGCATTAATCCAACCAATTACGGTCTGATTTAATTCGATTATTGGGATTGCACTAATGTTATCGGCACTAAAATTACCTAGGCTCACACTACTGTTGCTGTAGCTTGAACTATCAAAATTTACTTCACCCGCAAAAAAATCCTTCGTCAAAATGCTGTTAACAGGAAACGTATTACTACTGGCATAAATCTGGTACTTACTGGCTTGATAATACGACACCGCAATGCTGTTATTTCCCGTCATGTTGATGCCCGTAAAAATAACAGTAACCGTGGTACCAGTAATGAAGATGTTGGCATACTGACCAAACGCGCCGCTGTAACTTACCGCCTGTTTGTTGTTTTCAGCAAACCAAGGGGAATTAACCAAATCAGGTATCTCAAAAATATAGGTGTTTTGATTTTTCACACTGGGTAAAACTAAGGTTTTACGGGCTGGAGCATACACCCCAGCATTATCAACTGTAACACTACCGCCTTGCGAATCAGACACTCCCGCTAATGCATTACCTGCGCTTAATGAAATGGTACGCACCTTGGGTAACATCTCTGTTACCGTTGCACCAACATCAAGTATTTCACTCGTTGCAGCAGCTGTCAGCTCACTCACGCCATGGTATTTAATGCCATCGTTCGCACTAACATAACGCAATTTAGTACAGCCCGTTTCACCATTGATAGTGACGTCAAAGTTTGGTGTATTAAACGGAATAGCCGGCTTAAAATACACTTGCCCACCTTGGCCACCTGTTACGGTTTCTTGAACTTCACAAAAGTGTTCAAAGCGGGGGTACAGCGCATTTTCATTACCTGCATACTCAACAGAAATAACAATCACCTGGCCTTGGCTTAACCGAATAGTTTCGTAGTAGTCTTTACCATTGAATTGATAAATAGACTGTAAATACGAGCGAGGAAACGAGTCTTGGCCCGCCAACAAACCTATTAACCGGTTACGCACCAGTTGCCCAGCTTTAACTGATGACTCTAAAATCTCGACCATATCAGTCATGCGATCAGCATCTTCAAACTCATTTGACTCAGCTAACAACATGCTCACCAAAGGGTCTGTAGGTTTTTGGCTGAAAAAAACATGACCATTAAGCAACAGCTCAGTGCCTGTGGTATCTAGCGCGGGGTAACATTTGACAATATCAACCGCAGATTGCGCGTGATCAATATCTGAAATCGCTCTAAATAGCTCATTAAGCTCACCAGACTTCACCACTAATTTAGTACGCTGGCCGCCTGCATCATCACTTGAACCAAGCAACTCAGGTTTAAATATTTTTAAGTCATTACGGGTAATGGTCATGTGCCACCTGTGTTAATCATGCTAAAGCGTTAAAAATCGTAAAACCACGTTGGTTAACAATGGGTACTCGCCAAACTCATCATCCAAATCATCACCGGTGATCACGTTAGCTTGGGTGTTATCCCACACCACATTAATGTTGTTGCCGTCATGGTTAATGGTAAATTCGGTGAGTGTGCTAGCGGCGTGGGCTTGCAGCGCATTAAAATCTAGGCGATGCATCCAACCATCTTTAGTGCCTAGCTCTAATGCAATACCGGATGGAATAGCGGTTTGCTGAATATGCGGGGCACCGTTAAGTGCCCGCTTCATATTGGCGCTAACTCGTTGGGTGTTATTGCGGTTAAGCCAATGCAAAGGCTCTTCCAAATCAATACTGTCAATAATGGTGCTAAACATAGGACCTCTTTTTGAAGTGATACAGCAACCTAGCGGCTAACCGCCAACCGACTGCAAACGCTTAATCTCAGCCACCAACTCATTCACTATGCTGCGCTTAGTTTGCGCATCAAAGGTGCGGTTACCCACTTGCAGTTGCAACACAACCGTGTCACTGCTACTTGGGGCAACAGTGGTTTGGCTAGATGATGTTTGGGGTGCAGGGGCTTGTACCGTTTTTTGGGGTGTGGTTTGTTGTTTGAGGTTTTGCGTATCAGTAATGGCGCGTTGTTTGTCAGATTCTTGCTGAGCTTTAATTTCAGCGGTGCGAAACGCATAAACCTTGCTTAAGGTTTTTTCAGCTTCACGTAACTGATTAATTAACGCCTGATCACCCGTTCGCTCGGCTTTAGTAAGTTGCGCCTTAATCTCTGTTAGCTCTTGCTGATAACGACGTTTTTCAATTTCGTCCTGACGGCCAAGGTAACCGTCTAATTCATCTTGCAAGGTATCAAGGGTTGACTGAGCACTATCACGCAGTGAATCCATGCTAGATTTAGCTGAATCAATGGCCGATTTCAGCACACCCAAGTCTTGATCATTCATCAAGTTCATTGAATTAGCCGCACGTTCTGCGCTTCTAATTAAGCCAATGTTGCCACCTTCGGCCGCATTAAGTGCATCAACCATTTTAAGCAGCTCAAT
Source organism: Shewanella glacialimarina (assembly GCF_020511155.1). Classification (NCBI taxonomy): domain Bacteria; kingdom Pseudomonadati; phylum Pseudomonadota; class Gammaproteobacteria; order Alteromonadales; family Shewanellaceae; genus Shewanella; species Shewanella glacialimarina. The sequence goes on from NZ_CP041216.1 coordinate 2,572,933, forward strand.
GCGCTGGCCATAATAGGCCGCTTGCGCTTGCTTACCGGCTATTTCAGCTTTACGGGCAAAAGTGCTAATGCCAGTGAAGTCGATAGCAATGGCTAGCTGGTTTTGTAGCTCATTAATCTCACCCGTTAAGCTTCGGTAAGTTTCAATGGTTTTATCTAACTCACTACTTGAGTCAATTAACAGGGTTTGACCGTAAAGAATCGACTTAAAGTAAGCAACAGCACCTTTACTTAGCTCAGCTACTTCGGCGGTAACACCTCGTAAAAAGTCAGTAAAAAACTCAGCAACACCGGCCAATGAAGTCCCTGCTTGCTCGGCACTTTTAACCACAACCCCCATGGTGTTTTCCATGGTGGTACCAATGCCTTTGTTAGCATTAGCCACTCTCACTTCATTTTCTTCAGCATCATTGCCGACGTTACCTTGCACCTCCTTTAAACGTTGGTACTGACCAATAAGCTGGTCAATATTATCAACTAGACCTAAATTTGCGGCTTGCTGACGAATACTGGCATCAACTTGTTGGTCACCGGCTGCGGCAGCTTTAATGGCAGCCTCAGCGTATTTTAAAAATGCCTGGTTAAGTTCGTTAGTTGACGCAACACCATCGGCTGCACCTTGTTTTACTTGTTCATAAGTCGCTTTAGCCGCTGCAGCCTGCTCGCGTAAAATCGATATTGTGGTAATACCGGCTTTAGACATCGCCAACTCAAACGCTTTAATTTTGGCGGTTTGTTCGTCGGTAGCATCACCTTGATTTTGCTGGGCGTTCGCAACTTTATTAGCTGCATCAGCCTGCACTTTAGCGCTTTTAGTTGCAGCATCACCCGCAGCCTTGTAAGCACTAGAAGCTGATTGCTCAATCTCACCCGTTATCTGTTTCCATGCAGCGGCAGCATCTTTTCCATCTTGCTCAACTTGGTCAAAATAGGCTTTAGATACAGCTTTAATCGCGGCAGCTTGATTTTCAAAAGCTTTAGATAAATCATCACCCCCCAGGAAACCAATAACCTTAGCCCAGCCCTCAAGTAAGAATGCAAATAAACCAGTAAATACACCTCCAACAGTGGCAACCATTGAAGTAAATGTATTAGCAAGCAAACGAATAGATCCACTAATAACATTCAGTGCCCGAGCAAAGGCGGAAATGTTTTCGAGTGTGGCAGTAATGCTGGCGCCACCATCGCGAATCATGGTGGTAAAAAAGTCACTAATATCTTGCGCAGCCTGCTTGATTTGACCGCTATTATTGAGTTCATCAAACTTTTCATTTAACGATTGAATAAAATCAACCGCCACCTGGTACGCACCCGAGTCAGCAATAATGGTTTTAAACTCGGTCCACTTGTTCGACATTAAGTTAACTTGACCGCTTAAGCGTTCAAGGCTTTTAGACGCTTGGCCATTAGCCTGCTTGCCCATTTCGTCAAACAGCTGCTTGATAACATCGCGGCCCAACTCACCTGCTGCGCTCATTTTTTGCAACTGAGTCACGTTTTTACCGGTGACTTTTTCAAGCAAGTCCCACACGGGTACACCGCGTTCAACTAACTGTAATATCTCCTCACCTTGCAGCTTTTGCTTTGCCCACGCCTGGCCAACCGCTAAAATAATTCCCTCTAATTTTTCTTGGCTACCACCTAAGCGCGCGTTGTAATCCACCATTGACTGCAGTGATCCATTCATAGGATCTATGCCAAAGGTTTTTAATGAGGCAAAGGCTTTTTTAGCGGTATCTAAACGGGTAGCGGTATTATTAGCAAAGTCTTTTATCCAAGCAGTGGCCTGCTCACCACCGGCAATACTGCCCATCATGGCGCTCATTTGCACTCCAAAGGCTTTAGCTTCATCCCCTGCAGTCAGTATTGACTTCAAACTTTCCCAAAGCCTATCAACACCAATATAAGCACCCGCCATTGCAACCAATGAGGCTGTGGCACTTTTAACGCTGCCACCAAAGTCACCCGCTTGCTTTTGTGACTCATTTAATAACTTATTGTGGCGTTCAAGCTTAGTGTTAACCCCTTTTAACGCTGCTTCACCAGCTATTTGCTGCTGCTTTAGATCAGCACTGGCATCAGCCAGCTTATCCATGCTTATGCCAGCTTTGTTTAAGCTGGCGGTGTTTTGATCTAACTCGGTTTTATTTTTATTAAGGCTACGTTCAAGCTGATTTAGCTCAGTTCTAGCGGTTTTTACTTGTAGCGTATATTCGGCTTTATTTCGGCTAGCCGCATCTGTTGCGGTGCTAACCTCAAGCAGTTCGCGGCGCTGTGTATCTAATGCGGTAGCCAGCTCTGTGGCGGCATTTTTTGCGCTGGTTTGTTCAGTGGTTAATTGCTGTAAATCAGTTTTGGCGTTGGTTAATGCTGCGGCTTGCTCTTTGCTGGCAGTGGCACTTTGTTGCTGTTCGCTGCTGAGCTTTGCAACTTCAACCCGGGCTTGCTGCAACTCGGTTTCATATTTAACTAATGCCGCTTGTGCCTGGTTGTATTCTTGCTCAAGTTGATTAGTTGAACCCTCGGCCGCCTTTTGCGCCGCTTCAAGTTGCTTTAACTCTTTGGCAGCCACTTTTTGCTGAACAACTAACTTATCAAGCGCGACTGAATTATCTTTATAGGCTTTTTCGCCTTTAATAATCGAGTCCGTTAAGCCATCAATAGAATTAGCCGCGGCCTGTAAGTCTTCTAACTCTTTTAAACGGGCATTAAGTATTTCGCTTTCTGATGCTAATTCAGCTAAAGCCTTTTCAGACTTTTTAGCTTCGCTTGAAAATAAATCTTTGCCCTGAATGATCAGGTTAATGACTTGGTCTTTAAAGCTCATGGGCTTTCCTTATAACAAATTGCAGACATAAAAAAAGCCTGAGCAATTCAGGCTTTTAATCAATAATTTTGAGTACAAGTTAACCATTAAGCATACTCCCCGAAAGCTTGGCCAAGCCTTTCATTGTGATGCGTACTTGGGTAGACACTTTGCATAGGCCGCTGCTGTGTTCAACTTCGGTAACTTTATGCTCAACTAATGCTTGTTGTATTTTGTCTTGGTAACCTAACCAACTAGAACCTTGGCGACGGTAAATCCACTTTTTACATTGCAGCAATAAAAACAATTCTTTAGGGCGTACTTGTAATTGTTTAGCCGCATCGGTAATACACAAGCTGCCATCTGCTGTGGCAATACGGTCTAGCGCATCGGCTTTGGGCTGAGTGACTTTTAACAGGTCCTCAAGCCCAATCACCTTTTCAGAATACCCTAACAACAAACCGCGCATTACGGCTGGGTCGCGCAAGGCTTCCATTGGGTCAATATGGGGTTGGCGTTGATTAAGGCGGTCTCTCATCTCAAAAAACGCTTTCACTAAATTCTTTTTAAACGCCTTTACCACACCAATGTTACGCATAAAGCTGATCAACAATGTGGCTTGCTGCTCGTTAAGGATGGCAACTTCACGATTTTGACTGCCGCCAGCGGTGTCAAAGGGTAGCATTTCAAATGCGACCCTTCCAAACTCCTGTAAATCATCAAAATTTTTGCGAATTAATTGAATCACTGTTTTATGGGTATTACCCACACCCTCAGCAATGGCTAACGATGTAGTAACAGGCACGCCACTTTGGCAGGTTACAATATTAGCGGCTAATTCTAGTTGCATTTTTTTTGTACTATTTGCTATAATCTGCATGGTAAATCCTTTGGTTATTTACGATTTGTGTTAATGCTTAAGCCTCGACTGTATTCGCAGTTGGGGCTTTGTTTTATGTCCTTTCCTGTTATCCCTTTTTTATACTCCCCTTTAGGCAACATAAAGCCGTGAGCGATTTGTAGAGAGCCAAGCTCGATTACGTTAAGTTATTGATGATTAAAAAGCCCACAGCGGTTAACTGTGGGCTTGTTTAAATGTTGATACAGTTTACGCTGCACTTCGCACAAAGAACTTCGACTTACCAGTAGCAACAATGCTGCTATCGGCCAGTACGCCGCCTTCAATGTCGAACGAGCCGTAATCGTCACCAATCAAGTCTAGCCCTGAGGTGGGCGTAGGCTTCCACTTATAAAACTTAAGCACCCACGGCTTGCCGGTTGAATCGTTAATACCGTCAATAACCACACCAACTGTTTTGCCCGATTCCGTTAATGCCTGCAAAGCGTTACCCGCTTGGCTGGTGTAGCTCACGGTTAATGCCTGCCCCGCAGTAATGGTGCCAGCTGATAACGCGCGAATACCTGCGGCGCTCACCACATAATCTTCATCCAACGTGTAGGTAACATCGCCAGCTGTATTTTTAACAACAGCGGCAATTGAGGTATCAATCATTTTAGCGGTTTGTGCCAAGCCATCTAACATGGCAATAATGTCTTCGTCGCTTACTGGTACAGCGGTTAACACATCGATTTTACCGCGCATGGCCAAGGCTAAGTTTTCATTGTTAAAGTCGTAAAACGTGCCGCTTAGGTTAACCGCTTTAATTAAGGTCACTTCATCGGCATAACCACCGCCACCGCGATAATTAGGTAACGATTTTGTTTCTTGCTCAATAGCGAGTTTTACACCGCTAACGTTGCCACAGTCTCGGCCGTCGATATAAACAATCGCCGATCCAATGTAGCTTTCAACTACAGTTTCGCTCATAGTCTTTCTCCAAATTTAACGGTATGAACTAGGGTTAAGGTAATGACCGCTAGCGCATGTTTTTCATGGCTTTCGGGCATAATGTATTTACAGGGTTCGGCCTCTTTAAAGCTGATACACATTGGCAACCATGAGGGTTTTTCCAAATTGCGTTCATCTTTAAAAAAGGCGCTGCGAATGTCTCGCACCAGGTTAATTAAATCGGTGGTGGGGTTGGTGGTTTTGGTGACATTGATACCGGCTATCACTTGCAATGCCAGATCGTCACGGTATTTATCTATGCCGTTTTTGGCGCTGAACAAGTCAGTGTGAGGCTGCAAAAATATAAACTTTTGCTCTTTGGCTGCCCCTTGTGCATAAAAGCCTTCGCGCACCTCTGCACCGTCAACCAGCTGTAAGCGGTTTAAAATGGTTTGAATCATGGGTACCTCAAAAACAGAATTGAACTACTTAGCGTATTGGCCATATTTTTTACGCAGATGAGCAATAATCGGAGGCGCTAACGCCTCACGCATAAAGCCAAAACTGCTTGCCACTGAAGGGCCATATAACGCTTTTTGTCCTTTAAGGTCACGCCAGGCGTTATCACCCTTTTTGCGACTAAACATCAATTGATTACCATTGCGGCCAAGCACCATAAATGCACCACTAAACCACACAGGCTGATGGCGAATAACGTTAATGCTAAACCCCGCAGCTACCCTTGCGGCTCGCTTACCCACCTTAAAACGTGGGCTAGCAAATCGCGTTAACGAGCTCGGTCGCATTCTTGCGTTTATTGATGCCCTAAGGGTTTTAGGATTAATGCTGACACTGAAATACTGATCAACATACGACTTAGACTTAAAGCCGTATTTGTTAAATATTTCATTTGCGGCTAACGCATTACCAAACTTGGCGGCATCGTCAATGGCTTTAGCAATAGCAGGGGCTTGTGCGACGCGCATGCGTTTTAGTTCAGCCGTTACCGCATCAAACCCTGTTGCCACTAATGCCATTTTTATTCCTAATAACTCACAAACACAAAGCTAACGCTAATATCATCTGAGCCATTGTGTTGCGTCAGTCGATATTGATGACCGTTCAGCTCAAACAAATCATCACATTGCACCTTGCCTTCGCTGAGCAAAAACTCGGCAATGTTCACTGGTTCTAGCACGTATTCGTTACTGCGATCTTTTTCGGTTGGCGGCAGATTGACACTACGGCTATAAGCCGCTTGGCCGGCGCTAGGGATAAACTGGCACGGTTGCGCCAGTTTAGTGAACGCACGCGCAAGCTTGGCGGCTATGCGTTCGTTAACGCTAGGCATTCACTTTTACCCAAACGCTATCACTTGGGTTGGCCGCATCGGCCCACGCTTTACCCGCTAAGGTATTGCCTGATGCAACGCTAGTGATCATGCCATCAGCCTTGATATAAACCTGCCCGCCCTGAGTAATGTCGTCAGCAGTCACTTTTGGCAACTCAAACACGCCCTCTGTTGCACCTACGCCCGCGTCACCAATGGCAACACTACCCAGCGACACAGCAACCAATTTACCTAATAACACAGGTTCACCACTGGCAACGGTGGCCGTGGCGATAAAGTCGATGGTATTACCATCTGCTACACAATTTTTCATAAAGGTTTGTCCCAATTACGTTAAAAATTAGCCATTAAAAAGGCCGCTACTTTTGTTAAGTCGCGGCCTTTTATATTGTGGAATGTACGAGGTTTTCAGCTAGGTTACACACCCGTTGATTTAACCAAACCACGGTGATCAAGCGGTGATACACCTGCATCAATACGCACTTTGGTTGCAACACCATCAACGGTAAAACCTTGTTGCTGCTCAATGTATGGCGTGTCGATACCATCAAGGTAAGCCACTTCAATCGTGTCTTCACCCTGCGCAGCAGTTAAGTACCACTCTTTGTCACTTTTCGCTTTTAAGCGAGGTTCAGACAACACCTCAACAAAGTCGCGAATTGGGTTAGCAATACCTGAGTTTGCATCAGTACCTTTAACCGACGTTGACTGAATAATTTGCAACACCGCACGCTTAAGATTTGGTGGTACCAACGCAAATGCAGGCATGATGTTTAACGGTGACTCGCCAATCATTTGCGATTCCATTAACTCAGCGGCAATGCTGAACGCTTCAACGCTTGGCGCGCCCGATGATAAGTTGCCATGCTCAGCATGGAATAAGGCTTTACCGTCATTCATTTTGGCGTTTTTGGTTAACACAGCCCAAAACAAGTCACCAATAGTGCGCTTAGCGGCTTTACCCATTTTCATCGGTACGCCCATTAACATGTCCATGTCATCGTTAATAACTGTCTGACGAGTTAACGTAAAAATACCGCCGTAGGTTGCTAAGGCAATTTTTTCAGCGTGGTCGCCAACAGTGATGTACTTGTATTCAGCACCGTCTTTCACTTCTGGTAAGCTTGTAAACTCACCCATGCCAACACGATGCGCCACTTTAAAGTCACTTAACTGACCTTTTTTAGCGATACGTTCAAAGGTTTCAGCCGCTTCAGCCCACCCTTTTAACACTGACTTATTGGCCACATCTAACATGATGTTACCGAAATCAGACGAGGTATGAGTAAAGGCTAAACCCACCATTTGCATCACGTTCATACCCGCACAACCAATGCCGCGATCGGCTAATGATGCACGGGCAAGTTCACGTAAGTTATAACTGCCATAGCCATTGTCTTTTTGTGCCGCTTCATGGCCAGCGCGTGCCATTAGTTGCGCACGAATTGAATCACCCACAATGTTACCGTTGCTGGCATGAATAATGACACTTTTAGGCTGCACGGCGCATGGCGTAATGCCTTCGCCAAGCTTAGCCAAAATCATATCTTTGGCTTTGTCAGCATCGATATTCGCATCAGCAATACAGCTGTTTTTAAGTTCAGCCAATTGCGGAAAAGTCGCAAACGCGGTGTTAATACCGCTAATACGCTCAGTGTTAAATACCATAGCCGCCGCTTGAATATCTGCTTGCGACGGTGCTGCGGGTGCTGGTACTAAAGCGGCTGGGGCTGGGGCTGGGGTAATAGTGGCTGCTGGCGCAGGTGTGTTTAAGGTGGTAGCACCGATATTGCCCTGTTGTGCTAGCAGGGTTTGTAATGCTTTAGGCATATTATTAAAGTCCTTCAGTCGTTTAAAATTAATTGATGCAGCCATTTGCATCGGTTCTATCACTTCATCTGCTAACCCAAGAGCAACAGCCTCTTGTGCTGACAACCAAGTATCTTCTTTGAAAAACTGTCCTAGCTGTTCATCACTTAACTTGCCACCGGCTTTATCTTTATAAGCCTTGCCCATACTTAAGCGCCACTTATCAAGCAAGTCTGCGTATTCACGTAAATCATCAGCGGTACCAACTGCACCGCCCCAATTACTGTGGATCATCAAAAAGGCATTAGACGGCATAATCACGGTATCGAATGCCATACAAATCACACTGGCCATTGATGCGGCTACCGACTCAATACAAATCGACTTTTGGCAAGGCCAACGCGCGAGGATGTTATAAATAGCCATGCCATCCATCACATCGCCGCCACCCGATTGAATGTAAGCGTTAATCTGCGACACTTTGCCCATAGCGCGTAGGTCAGTGGCGATTTGTTTGGCGGTAAAATCCCAGCCAACATCGCCATATAAAATCAATTCGACCACGCCATTGGCAGCACCTTTCATGCTGTAGATACCGCGTTTTTCTTTACTCTCGGTCAAGCTCGCTGATGCGCTTGGCATTAGCATCATGGCGGCCACGGCTAGACTTATTTGGGTCTTTTTCACTTGGGTTTTCTCCGTTTTGTGGCTCAGGGTCGTTACCCGTAACCATGTCGTTTTCACGGTTAAACTTCAGCTCACGTTGACGTTGGCGTTTAACTTCGCTTGGGTTACGGCCACGGGCTCGCGCCCAGTCAGCCTCGGTGGCAGCATTACCGGCTATCATCATTTCCCAACCTTGGGACTCTTTGCGGGGGTCAATCCATGGCATGGTAGGGCCGTAATAAACGGCATCAAACAAGCTGCGCATGTCTAAGTCTGGCGGTAGCACTAATCGGTCTTGCTTGTTCATTAACTCCATTTGCAACCAGTTACGAAACGCTGGCCGCGCCCAACCGGCACAAAACCATTGCTGCATAATGCGGTTAGACTCATCTTGCTCAACCAGCTCTTGGCGCTGGCTTGAGTAACTGCCTTGATAATCACGGGCAATGCTTGAGTAACTGCCACGAGTCCCCGCAGCACAGGCTTTTAACTGACCATTACGAAAATCAACCAAATGCACATTAGGGCGATTTGACTCAATCATGCCCACGTCTTCACCCGGTGCCAGGTCGTCGAACGTCATGCCTGGTGCAATGTTAATTTCACGGCTTAGGCTTTCGCCTTGGTCTGGCGTAAACATACTGGCGTCACCGCGTTTAATGTAAAACGCTAACGCGGCAGCAATACGGGCGGCTACACGTTCAGACTCTTCATAGTCTTTAATGTCGCCAAGGCGAGTTAAAATGCCATGAAAAATACTAATACCGCGCAGCTGGTGCAGGCGCTTAAACAGGCCAAGGTGCAGCATGTTACTGGCGGGTACGCTTTTAGTCTTAAAGCGAAAACCAATTTGGTCAGACGGGTGATCAAGCAACACATGGTAATTCACCACCTGCCCCCAACCGTTTACCTCTAACCCCTGGCGAACGCGCGTGGATACATCATTAAGTTCAAACGGAATGTAATCAGGCTCTAACGCCTCAATACTGTATTGGGTGCCTTGTGGGTTTGGGTGACCAAACTTAGCCGTTTTACCGCGCACTTGCTGGCCAAACACTTCACCATCACGCAATGCGGTACGTAACACTAAACGCTCAAACTCGGGGCGAGTGTAGCGCCCTGTTACATCGGGTTTTAATGACCACGCAGCAAATCGGCGCTGAATATCATTGGCTAACTCATCCAGTATTTCACCACTCATACTGCGCGGCTGTGGCTCAACCACAATGCCTTGCGCACCAATTACCCGCTCTTCCATACGGTCTAAAATGCCAATACTCAGGTCGTGGTTTTCGTCTAACCACCTTGCTTGCTCACGTAAACTTTTACCTGCGGCAAACACCGCTTGGTTGGCACCGCGCCCTTCTTTATTGGCTTTATGGGTTCGGCTTGGGCTGGCAGCTTCATAACCTTTAAGGTTGCGATAACTCATTGCGGCCGCCTGTCGCTTTAACGCCCAGCCAGGGGACAAATACGATAGTGCATCGTTAATAATGCTCATATTGATTCCTAGTTAAATCGGGCAAGTGTGGTGCCCCGTGGGCGGGTAAACATGCTTAGGGTGCGCTGCCATTCAATGCGGCCTTTACGAATTTGTTCTAGGTCTTCACTGGTCATCAGCTTGCCATTAACGCTAACGGTTTTACCCGCCAGCACCTCTTTTTCAGCGTCGATATACAGCGCCACCATGTCTGTCGCTTGTTGCTTTGACATTACAGCCAGCCTCCTGATTTAGCCGAGCCACCATTTAACCAGTCATTAGCTGGGGCTTTTTTCGGTTTTTGGGGTTTTTGGGGTTCATCGGTTAATGATGGGTTGTCGTCTTTATTTGTTATCACTTTACTGAGCGCATCGAGATTAATGCCAAAGCGTTCAATAGCGATATACAGCGCAGCCAAGGCATACACAAAACAATCTAGCGCTTCGTTACGCCTGCCGCCTGCGTCCCAGCGATAAACAATGCGACCGTCACGGCGTGTCGGCAATTTTCGTTCAGACGTTAACTGTTGCAGTTCGGTGTCATCACAAATGCTGTCGTTTAGTGGCAAATGAATCGCGCCAGGTGTGCGCGTATCAACACTGGGTTGAGTACGCATCATGGCCATGATCAACTCTTTGGCGTTGTCAGTACCCACCTCGGTTAAGTACACGCCTTTGTTAGTCCGCTTACGGGGGAAGTTAGCAATCGGCTTGCCGTACATGTTGGCGCCTCTAATCGGCACCACACGGAACAAGCCCAGCTTTTTACTCATTGAGTAAACCGTATCAGTGTAATGGCCGCCCGAATCCCAACACGTTGTGCCAATGTTAAGCACTATGCCGTCGTTACGGGGGTAACTTTGGTTTAAGCGCAGCGCCACTTTATCCAGCAGCACTTGGCTTGCTGGGTCACCGTACAAAATAAATCTGTCAATTAAGGCGCTTTCTTTACCCGCGCCCCAACCCCAAACGCGGCCTTCGTATCGGTCGTCTTGGGTGTCCACACCCGCGGTTAAATACACCACCCAATCGGGCATGTTGCCGTTGGGGTACATTTCACGCCTGCGGCCTAAGTCTTCCCATTCAATACGTTCGCCGTTGTCGTTGTCCCACGGCTGGCCAAGCTTGGTGTTAACAAAGGTTTGTAGCTTTTCTTTATCGCCTTTAGCTTTGTAAAATTCGGTAACTAACTTGGCCCAGCTGTTAAGCGTGTTATAAGCTGACCAGATATAAATAGAGATGTTTTCAGGCGTTAAAAAGTCGTCGCCGTCTTTATCAAAAAACGAAATAAAATCGGTTGTTGTCACCCCTGTTTTGTCGCATATCCATACCGCATTGGGGTGTTCTTCCATGTCGTGCAGTTGATTGTTTTCAATGCAGCAACCGCAGAGTTCGCAAACGTAATACGCTGTTTTTGGGTCGCTACCTTGCCATTTAATACCAAAGGGTTCAGTTTTGCCGCCCCACTTTAAATGCTGCAATTCATCGCAATGTGGGCATGGCAAATTAAATCTAAATTGGTACTGGCTTTCGCTACAGGCCTTTTCAATTTGGCAGGTACCTAATGTTTTAGGCGTTGAACCCCGTATCGATTTAGGAAACATCGACAATTCAACACGGGTGTCACCTAACGATGTGGCGTTACCTTCATGTTCAATTGACTCGTCAAAACCGGCTAACTCATCGTAAATTACGTCATCAACCGAGTGTTCACGATAGTTGGCCGCAGCAGTACCACCCCGCACCAATAATGTTTTTCCGTTGGTAAAAATTTTATCTTCTAAAGTGTTATCTTTATGCTTTTTACCAATCCACGGCGCTAACACTTTCCAAATCGGCATGTCACGAATTGCCGTTTCAACGTGCTTTTTCATAAACTTTTTAGCGATGCCATCAGTAGGCTGGTATATCAACACGTTACGTTTTTTATGTTCTATCTTGTAGCCCGCGTTGGCCATCAGCATTTTGGTGTAACCCACACGCGCCGACTTCATAATATTCAGCGTGGTAATTTGGTCGTTACCCATGGCATTCAATATGCCGATTTGAAACGGTAGGCTTTCCCATTTACCTTCGGTGTATGACGACTCAGACGACATATAAAAATGGGTGTCGGCGTATTCACTGCAGGTCAACATAGGTGGGCGGTAAAACGATTTAAGGCCAGCAGCGACAGCAGCTTTCAAATTTTTAATCTGTGCTGCTGATATATTCATCTAATAAATCCTCAATGCCGTTGGCCAGCTGCGCGGCGGTGTTTTGGCTTTTAATCACTTCAGCGCGAATAGCGTCTACGGTGCGTTCTGGCATATCGGGGAATTTACGTTTTACCCGAATGTGTATTTGGTCCAGCACCGGCGATATTTGTGCAGCAATGCGACTAAGCACAAATGAGCAAAACCTCACTTCAACCACTTCTTTGCCGTCTTTTTCGTTTTTAAGCTCTTGACCGAAGGCTTGCGCTTTGATTAAGCGGTAACGCTCAAACTCGATATTGGGTTTTTCATCTTCATCATCTTGCGGTTTGGCTGATTTTCCGAGCAGGTGTTTTTTACGCTCATTAGCCACCCGATTACCCACCACATCGCTCATGGTGTATAAACACTCACGGCCTTTTTTGCTGTGTATTGGCACATCCCATTTATCGAACGCTTGGGTACTAATACCCAAACTTTTGCACAGGTCGGTTTTATTCAGTAGCACTGGCTCGGCGTCGGGTGTTTGAATACGTGCCATTAGCTAGTCCTTGTGAATATCGTCTAACACATGGCTACATCGCTCTTGTTCAATATGCTGTAGCTGTTTAAGCAACACTTGCTCTTGCAGCGCTTGTATTCGGGCGTCACGCTCACTTTTTAATGTCGCACGCTGGCGCTGGCGGTCTTTATAAAACCAGTTAATAAACGCGGTAAACACAGCACACAACACGCCGACTAACACCCCAATATCCATATCGTTCACATAACTGCCAGCTGCGGTAAAAAACGAGGCAAGGTAAGACAATAACGAGGTGAGTTTTGCGCTAAGGTCAGTCGTTATGCTCATATTGTTGCCGCCATTGTTGTAGGCGCTGCATGTTTGCATTACACATTGCTAGCGCATTAGTTTGGGTAAGTGAGTGTTTAAGTAAATCAATATTGGTACTACCCACAAAATCAGCGTTGCGGCACAGCACCAACCAATCTGGCGGCGGTAACACATAAACCGTTTTGGTCTGCGTCACCACTTTTACAATCGGCTGGCTTGAGCAGCTGCAAAGCATCAATAGGCAACACAGCATTAGCCCAATCTTTTGTCGGTTCATCGGGTGAGTCCTTAATCAGATTGGCTTTAACTATTTTGTTTTCATGTGTGGCTTGTAAATCAACAACCTGTTTTCTATGCCTGGCATTCAGTTCGGTCATTACGCGGTAATCACGTTCAAGCGTGTTAATGCGTTCGGCTTGGTTATCGTTACTGCTTAATAGCGCATCAACACTCACTTGCGATTGCAGTAAGTCATGGCTTAACGCTTTATTAGTGGCGTTAAGTGAGTTAATACCCAACGCGGTAATGCCCAACAGCGTAGCCATAATCAGCACAATGCATAACAGCACTGTGGTTTTAAAGTCGTTAAACATTACAAGTCCCTCAAACAATAACGCCGCTCATTTGAGCGGCGTTTAACTAAGCCAGGTAACTTTTTCTTTTTGGCATAAACCCACCTTAGCAACTCGTTACATGCGCCAACGCGATCACCCGCCCACAACTTTTTACGCAGCGTAGAAGCCCCAAAAGCCTCGGCCCCAATGTTGTAAATAAAACTCAGGTAAGCAATATGTTCACCCTCGCTTAATGGCGGGGTCAACTTTACAAGTTCACGGTCAAAGCTTTTAAGGCTAGTAGCCAGCATGTCTAAACACTGCTGGTTAGTGAACACCATGCCAAGCTTTATGTTGTGGCCTGTTTGGCCAAAGCAAGCCGTTTCTATACCCGCTGGGTCAACATAGGTGTGTAATACTTCACCTTCACCCGTGGCAACTAACACACCGCCAGTAAGCAAAACGCCAGATAACCCCAGCGCCAAAAGCCTAGTTTTAATATTCATGCAGCACCTGGTAAATATGAGCAAAAAAAAGGGCTCCAATACAGGAGCCCAACGGCGATGATCTAACAAGAGAGGAAGCAAAGCCAGTTACGCAGTGGTATCAAGCTTATATAAACTATAGCGGTTTTCAGGGGTAAAAATACGCCATATATGGCGTGTTTTACGCCACATATGGCGTTGGTAAAATTGGATTTATGTGATATGTAAAACCGATAATTTCTAGGTTTGATTTAAAAGTTATCGGTTAAGTGATTTGCTGCAAATAGAAATGGTGCACAAGCTATCGGCAAAATCATTGATGGACAAAAAGGTTAACCACGAGCCTTCAGCACTCTGAAATCACATTATGTTAACTATAGTGAAAGAAATTGACGTTTGGTTAAAGGGCGATCTTAGCCCGTCCCAGTGAGCGAAGCGGACGGTTTGAACCAATTGTTATGAGCCTTTCACACTTTTAATTAAGTTACCTATCTGCTCAAGACCATCAAAGGTGCTAGGTAATTTTTCAGGGTCTGAAAGAATTCCGCTGAAAATTATGTTCTCAAATTTTTCCAGTGCTCCAGAATCTTGCTTCTTAATTTCCACAGAGTATCCGGCGTAGCTTTGAATAAATTGGCAAAGCGTCTGTCTTAGTTCAAGTTGCATGATTTGAGCTTTCACGGACCTATAATTGGCTAGGATTATTCTGAAAAAATAGATCAAAATAAGCTCAACGGAGATTAGTGGAATTAGAATGATTAAGTGATTGGCTGAGAAGGATTGACCACCGTATATTTCGCGCGCAGCAAATATAATTTCAAATATCAGAGGGGAGACAATGACTATGCCCATGAAAATTAATGACCAGAAGAGCCAGAAGGATTCATTGGTTTTTTTGATGGCTAGATCGGAAAAGCCTTTGTACAGGCCGACAAAATTAAAACCGATTTTGTATTCGTCGAGTTTGTCTTTCAATGCCTCTGTGGTTATTTTCTTTTGTTCTATTTCTTCGTCCCACTGAGCTTTAAGTTTTTCGGCTTCTACTTTTCTCTGCTCAAAATTCTTGAAAACACCAATATTTGCATCGTTAATAAAATCTTTTGCGATGTTGGCGGGCATTATGTATGAGGCGTAAATCATTTGCGATTTAACATCGTCATCCATTTCAGCTATGTCATCCTGCATTTTGGTTTTTATGGACCGCAATTCCATACCAAGCTCTTGGCCTGCGCCAACTAAAAAATCAAATTCGCAAACAAACCTATAACTCATTGAGTAAATGTGATCAATATCTACTCCTTTCTGGGGGTCAAAATTCATTAACCACTTGAGGAATTGGTCGCCAATGTGCTTGATGTTAAAGGTGCAACGTTCATCCCACCCTTCAGGTGATTTATAAATATAATTAATTATATCTCTAGCTAAAGAGAGGCGAACTGCTCTTACCTCATTATCAATATGAGCCGCGCCGGATTTGCGTAGAAACTCAGCCAGTATTTGAGCGTTATCTTTATTTCCGAAAAACATTAATACTCCACTTTGCGACTAGCTCATAACGCCGCCGTAGGCGGTATCATGAATGGGTTTGTTAGGTGATTAGTTTAGTAGGCTCTCGTATCTATTTTCTAAAAACTCAAGGAGTTCTTTAATCGGCTTAAAAAGAACTTTAATCTCATCGTAGTACTCCTCAATAAAGTCATCATCTAAATATTCATGAGACGATTTATTACGGTGATCTAATAAATCTTGCCAAACTATCTCTTCGTTTAGCCAACCTATTGCAAAACCTTCAACCATACTTTCCCGTGGACTATTTGGATGAATCCCCTCATATTTCAAACCACGTTTAAGCGTCTTCCATACCAATTCTACGACTGTCTCGAAACGTTGAATTGTCCCTTCAACAACAAGTTCACGATCTTTGGGGATTTGAAGTGCTTGTTCTAACTTGTCAACCGCCTTACGAAAATTACCAAGGCTATCCAATAGCTTTCTTGGGTTGCTCATATATGACTTCTCCATCGTTATAAATTCGTTGTTGCAAGCAGTCTGGGTTACTTAAAAAGTTAACAATCGATATTCTGAACACAACCCTAACATCATGAATTGCTCTTGCGCGCAACATGACCCAATCAGCTTTAGTAAAAGATGAGGCGACTACGGCTAAATCGATATCTGAATATTTGTCATAATCACCGCAAGCTCTAGAACCAAATATAATTAGCTTTTCTACTGAACTTCTTTGACTCAGTTCATCTAGAAATTCGATAGCTTCTACAGGAAGAGGGCTGATTTGATTTAAATTTATTCGCAAGTGACCTCCTTCACCTAACGCCGCATTAAGCGGACTAAAATTGTTGGTTATAATGTGTAGCGAAGTGGAATCTAACTAACTGTTTTAGTTCCGTTTAAATGCCTTTTTATGCGTTTCTCTCGTGACTTCACATACCCCCAAATCAATGAATCTAAAATTTTCTCATTAGAAAAATTCTTAGGAGTGAATTTGGTTCTAAATTTAACAATTGAATCAGTTATTGCACTCGAAGAGTTAACTTGTTTCTGTTCATAAATGAGGTAATCGACTAAAGCTATTGAGTCCTTTTTTTTCTCATCATAACTAGAACTACTAGTTTTAGGAATGAAGTAAAAGTTACAAACTTTTGAATCATAAATAGGAAAAATACCATCGATCATATGCATGAGCTTTGTTATAAATGAAAATTGAAATGATGACTTTTTACTCTCTAGATCTGTAGTAACTCCATCAAAGTAACTACAAACTTCAGCAAAAGATAATATAGCATTATTTTTATTATTCTCTAAAAACTCAAAATATTTTTTATTGAATTCTGAGACAGGAGAAATGAATCTCATAACCCAAAATTTACGATACCTTTTTTGATATTCAATATCTTCAGCAACATTTATCGAATAGAGACCATCCAAAAGGTAATCATATTCTTTAACATGATCTTGCCCAATTTCTTCAAGAACACTTTCGATTTCATTATTGATAGATTGATACATTAGGAAATACCTTAGAAACATAACAGCTTACTGAACGGCTAGACCGATAAAGCCGACAGTTTCAGTTACTGATTAATATCATCCTACATTTTCTATGTCTTTTCTTTGAAGTAAAGCAACTTTATGACTCTTACACTCAAATATAACATTTTGATTGTGCATTAAAAGTGTCAACGTCAAATGTAAAAAGTAATCGTGGGTGGCCATGTTAAACTTCAACGTCAAATGTAAAAATAATCGTGGCTGACCATGTTTCGTTTCTTGTCCTTTTAAGTGACTTGATAGGCTTTTTATGGCATGGCAATTTACATTGGTTTACTTTCATTAAACACACGTACCATTTTTGAAACAAACAAACTTGAAATGTTCATTATGTGTTCTGCAGTCTCCTTTGTAGTTTCCCCTTCATGCATTGCTTTATTTCTTGTCTTTCTTATCAAATGAAGTAACTCAATTTCCTTTAATGACAGAATATTCGTATCTCCGGCTAGTTGAACGAGCTCCATAAAAGTATGATGATTGGAAAAAGGAACATGCGCATAGTTTAAAGCCCTTCGCAATAACGCCTCTACAACGCGTGCTGATTCATTTACAGCCATATCATAAATACCAACCGAAAACGCTTTTTCAGCCCTAGCTAGTAACTCTAAATCTTCATCTTTCTCTTTTGCTATTTCTTCTTCATTAAATTTATTCTTAATGGTTTGAGATAAGAGTTTAATGAGTTTCTTGCCAAAAAAACCTGAAAGAAACGCCGCAGTAACAGATAAAACGCTAGGGGGTATCTGCGTTAATAGACTACCAATTAAAGATGCTGTTGCTGTCAATGCCCAAAAAAGTAGGAAAATTGGTGGAGTTGCTAAGGCTATCGAATAACAAATATTACTAAGTGTATCGAATAACTTCAAATGTTTAGATGAAGCAAATTGCAATGAAATGAAGTAAACAGCTAAACCCAAGCAAGCGGTCAAGAAAAAGTATGCGTGTTTGATCGTAAGATTGAGTGCAAAAAATTCAAACCCTAAATCCCCAGATACATCTACAAGAGGTTTGATTGCAAATACTGCAGCCAAAAGCCCAACTGTAAAACCAACTTTTGTTTTGAAAAAATCATCCATTTGTGCGGAAAATCTCCTAGAAGCCTAACGCCTAAATAACAGGTTAAAATACTGAGCTAAAATACTGAGCTAAAATGGCGCGGAGCGAACAGCGCGCTGTTTTTAGTCATTGCTGATTTTCTTGTTAGGCAATTTTTCACCTGCTTGTTTTTCAATTGATTCAATAACCTTTTCTAGTTGCGTGCCTCTTGACGGTTCATATGGAATTGATGAAGCCGCTAACACGGCCATTTTATAGTCACCCTTTTGAATGGCAAAATTAGATACTTTTTCTAAAGCCGAACCTCTAGATGGATCATATGGAATTTGGGATGCGGCGATTAACATAAGTTCCGTTTGAGAAGGTTCTTTACTTATTTCATATGGAATTGTGTATTGAACAACTTCATTACGAGTAGACGATGAGCCAATATTTGATGTTATTGCTGTAAAAGCCCAAATAAAAGCAGGCATCGCCAACATAAATGCAAACATACCAACAAAGTCTAAAAGACCTGCAACTGCTTCCGACACGGGACTGGTTTCAGTTTTACCATCAGAGGAGCTCTCGGCAGGTTTAAAAGTTGCAGCCTTATACAAACCAACAAGGGCTGTAGCTAAAATGATTAATTGAATTACTAATTCTGTGCTCATACTTTTGAATTGCCTAATAGCGTGAATCAGATAAACATTCACAGAATGCCAATCAAAATCCAGCGTCCATATAACTTTGATTACCAATAATTTCAGCAACTTATCAGATTTCACATTTCTAATCAATCACTCTTTAGTCTAGGCGAAAGCGGAAGTCTACATAACCGCTTAATATTCCCTTATTTTTTCTAAGTCTTTAAAACGCAAACGCTTTGCTTTAGGTAGCAAATAGCCGTGTGATCAAAGGTTCTCGATGACACCATGATAGCTTTATAAAATGGCTGAAGGGTTATCGATAACTCAGTTAAATGATAACTCATCAGTAAAATTGACAAATGCACCTGAGTGGGGCGATACTGTTTAGGCATTGGCAAAATCCAATGCCGGGATTCGAACCCCGCAGTTTCACAGGCGCAATTGTCGCCAGCCTAGTGCTGGTTTTTTATTGCGTGACTCGGCGCATCACTACTATGATGGGCTGGGTGAGGCAACCTTCGGGTTGGCCGTTCCTGTGACGGTAGTTCGAACCTTGCTCAGCTCATCACCCAATGATTCGAACCGTTAGGTGATGATTACTCTCGAACACAGGAGTGTCACCCAATGAATTTACAACAGTCTAAAAACTACCCTGCACAATTGGTCTTTATTAACGGCCAACAAACCATTACCAATTCACTGATCGTCGCCGATTATTTTGGCAAACAACATAAAGATGTATTACGCAAAATTGACCGTATTCTAGTCGATGCCCCAAGTGAATTTACGTCAGCGCATTTTTGCGCTAACGTGCAAAATCAACAGGTTGGCACCAGTCAACGTGATTTAAAGTGTTACCACCTGACCAAAGACGGTTTCATGTTTTTAGTGATGGGCTTTACCGGTGCCAAAGCTGCCGAACTTAAGATCAACTTCATTAATGCTTTTAACGAAGCCCAAAAGCGACTTAGCCGCACGACACACCCGTTTGAGCGTCAGCGCATGATGTTTACATGGGAAGGCGGCAAAATAGTCAGCTCGCAACCGATAAATGATGACCAGTTTGTCACCAGCCGCGATAAATTAGTGCAGTACATGCGCGAACCCCGCTTTTTATCTCTTGAGCAATTGCTAGAAATCAGTGAAGCCGCAAACCAACAAATTGCGACACTAGCAAGACTGGCAGAGAAACAAGCCCGTTTACGATAAAAAACCGCAGTTAAACGCCCATAAAAATGGCTACATCAAGTAGCCATTTTTGTTTGTAGGTAATCAGCGTGTGTGGTTATGTTTTGGTACCAACGCCCTGTTAACAGGCAAAAACAGTTGGTTAAAATTAGCGACGAAGGTGCGCAAGCCTACTGTTTCTGTCCTTGTTTTATTTGTTAGGCTTTTTAATTTAATAGCCTGATCTTTTGCTTATAGTATTAAATATATATTTAAAACACAAATTGACATCGAACAATGAAATGAATACCATGTATACAAATCAATACATCAAGAGTATATATAAATGCCACCTAAACATCCTGTACCTGCTTTATTTGATCATTTTGGCATGCCTGCGATCAAACCTTCAGATGAGTTTACAATAGTTTATAAAGGCGGAATGCTACAAGCCTCTGTTAAGCGTAAATCGGGTAAAGTAGAAACTATAACCCAAACAGTTGGTGGAAAAGGATTTAGCCAAATGTCAAAATTTGATCCTGATGACATGAGTGAAGTTGAACGCAATAAATTAATCAAAAAAATGTATAACAATGGGAGAGGTGAAAGCCAATCTGCATTAGGACAAAAATTTGGTTTAAGGCAACCTCAGGTATCTCGAATAGTAAATAAGGAGTGATTAAAACCTAACTGCTTACTGAACGCCTCGACCGATAAAGCCGCCCGCTTAAGTTATTGATTAATAGCATCCTACATTTTCTATGTCTTTGAAGTAAAGCAATTTAATGACTCTTACACTCAAATATAAAACGTAAATGGCACGTTAAAAGTGTCAACGTCAAATGTAAAAAACAAAACTAACAATATCAATACATTAGAGTAAGACGTTACAGCTACCAAAAGTTAGCTTAGTATTTTTTGCTTGGCCTTTAAAACGCATACGCTGTGCTTTAGGCAGCAGAAAACCACCGTTAAACGCCCATAAAAATGGCTACATCAAGTAGCCATTCTTTTCTTCGTAGCCAATAATCGCGGGTGACAATGAGTTAGCAAGGAATACATCTGTATTTTTAGTAAGTTATCGCCTTACTGATTTAAATGCAGTGTGCACGATTTTGACTAATACTTTTTCTTGTTCAAAAGAAATGGGAACGGAACGATCGTAATCCCAACAGAAACCATTGTCCTTGGTAAAAACGTTTACCGCTAACTTTTGGGGTAAGTCGTCGGCTCTTTTCAACTCATTTTGAATTATCTCTTCGATGATCGACATTTCAGAGGTGGATTCAATACAATACAATTCTGTGGCGTTACTCATAGTCATCCTTAACTAGTGAACTAGTGAACTAGTGTTACATCAATTTAACCAGTGCATTAAAAGTAGCATCAAACTGAAGTTATAGGCACAAATTTTTAGGCGATCAAAAGTTGTGGTTTAAGACGATCAAAAGTTGAGTGGAATTGCGCACTATCATATGTAGGGTAAAACACAATTAATTCATTAACTTAATAGGTTTATTTTTTAGGTAAAATTGAATAGCAGAGATCAAGCCCATAAAACAACAACGCAACCCCCTAAATTTTTCATAAATAGTGAAGCACTGCGCTTATCCACCACCGCAGTGCACCGAGCCAGAAGGACCCATTTATTTTTTAACCTCAAATGATAACAGCTCGCATTTGAGGTGAGTCAACCCAACACCTTGAATTATCAACATATCTCACTCCACTATTTCAATCTCTGCCCTTCTCAACCAGTACACATAAGACTTCTTACTATCGAATCCCATCAAGGCCCACTGCCCTTTGCAGACATAGTGCGCTCTAATGGCCCGTATGCATTGCGGTGCTAACTGCTCAATCATCATATCGAACTGCCTTACTTCACGCGGGGGCGTTATCTCGACCACTGCCGAACTGCCGTAAACAATCACCTCGCCTAACTTGTCGCACTGGCTTCGGCTTGCGAACCCTTGTCCATATTCTTGATGGGCCCAATAGTTACCCCAGCGTGTTAATCCATGACGTAACGCTTTCATGTTCAGCGTTACTTGTTGATGCTGCAGCTGCTGCACATTAATCTTCGCCATTATTCTTCACCACTAATAAGCGCACTTATTTCATCTATCCCTAACTTAAACACCTGGGCGCATATTGCCGAAACATCATCAAATGGCACTCTCACATCACCCCGTTCCCAACGCTGATAAGTCCGCTCGCTTACCCCATAAATCTCGGCCACTTCGGTCTGGGTTAGCCCGCGAATATTCCTGCCCGTTTTCAAAA
This sequence comes from Shewanella glacialimarina, assembly GCF_020511155.1. Lineage (NCBI taxonomy): Bacteria > Pseudomonadati > Pseudomonadota > Gammaproteobacteria > Alteromonadales > Shewanellaceae > Shewanella > Shewanella glacialimarina. The sequence goes on from NZ_CP041216.1 coordinate 2,595,105, forward strand.
AATCAAACCCGCGTAATGCCATTTCGCCCCCAAAAACCTCTAATTGCATATTCTACTAACAATGATGCAGTGATCATCACAGCCAGCCACTTGCAGTCAGGGTTTGACCGTTCCCAACTTCCACTGACGATCTAGGCAATATCTCGGGCGCAACAGAAGAAAATCCACGATAAATTAAATATTGATGGTATTGGTCTAACGCTTGGCTCATGCCCTTATCTAGGGTTGATTTAACATACTTACGCAGCAGCACAGGCAAGGCATGATTAAGCAATCGTTCACCAATCATCGTATCGACACCTAAGTCAGCAACAATGGTCCTAAACAAACGGCGTAAATCATGGCTAGTGAAATGCTTAAACCTAATCTGGGTATGCCAATCATGAGCAGAACGAATTGAAATAGCGCCAACACTGCCAGGGAACAAATACGCCCTTTTGCCAACATGCTTCAACTGCCAACGCTTATAATGCTCAATAAGTGCCTTAGCTGAATCGGTCATAGGCACTCGATGCTCTTGGTTATTCTTGGCATTGCTGGCAGGTATCACCCAATAATCACCCGCAAAGTGCTCCCATCTAGCTAATCGAGTCTCGTTAATGCGAGTACCAAACATCATCATCAACACAAACAACATCTGCACCGGCATCACCACTGCACCTAAACGAGTAAACAATTTAGCTAAATCAGACTCAAACAACCGAGTATCAACCACATCACCCACCTTAATTGAATACGTCACCCGATAACCGGCTAGCGGATTAGCATTAATCAATCGCAGCTTTGACGCCACAGCAAACACCGCTTTTAACTTATTCACTGCCTCACGAATGTACTTAGGCGAAAACCCCTCAACCAACATAGGCTTAACCAAATAGCCGTCAATCGTCATAAAACTCACATTCGCTAAACGAACATCAGCCAACCTCGGCAACAAATGACACTTGATCATCGACTTAATATTACTGCGCCAACTTTTGCTGTAGGTAGTGTTATTGGCAATGTGTTCCTGGTACCACTCAAGCAAACTGCCGACCGAATCAAACTGCCCCGTCACCATGCCGCCCACATTACGTTTAGCCAACATCACCGGTAAGTCAGCACACAAGGTTTTAATACACATGCTTGGCCAGGTGCCCACCTTTTGCCAAACCGTTTTACCGTTTTCATTCAACACCAAATGAACACTCGCCCGCGTTCGGCCAGTTGCTGCACGTAAACGAATTTCAGGAAATTGAGGATCACGATAATCACGTATAACACCACCGCTTAACCAACGTTTTAACGCCGCATCGTTTAACTTGCCCACCTCAACCCCTTTCGCAGCCTTCACCATCAAGCCACCAACCTGTATTCCCAGGCATGGCACCTATCACGGCGGCGCTTTTGCTTAACCGAATGAGGTAAATCACGCCATCTAGCACTCAATGCCGTTTCGCTATCGTGCACACCAAACTGGTCAAAACACTGCTGCTGGATCTCATACAGCGTTAAAAAACGGCCTGCACTCAACACACGACACAAACGCTCTTTTTGGGTTAACGGTTTTTTAACTGGGTTATTCATCGTTAGCACTCCTTAAACCAAGTTGACGTCTAAAACTTGCAACAAAGGCCTTGCCCTCAGCAGGTTCAATGCGCCGTGTCGCACGGGTCGATAACGCCTTAGGCAACTCAACGTCAACCAACTCACCTTTGCCGTACTTACGACACATAATCTGGTACTGGCGGGTAAACATGATCAACACATCTTTTTCAATGCCCGTCGCAAACAACCACGAGCCACACTCACGCACCGCCAACCTAACAACATCATGGCTCCACTTGTGTTTCATCGGGCTGTGATAATGTTTTTTAGCCTCACGAAACGCCGAATCCAAATCAGGCAAACCAAAATCACAAGCTGTAGGCATACACCACAACGCAAACTGGCGTGGCGTTGGCCAAAACTGGCGGTCACCCTGCTCACGTCTAGCCCTGTTCAACCCCATTTGCACTTGTTCTTTGGTTCTAACTCCCTGCAAAGCCAACGTTTTAAGCCACTCACTTTTGTGGGCTGCTTCATCCTCAACCTTTGGCGCGCCAACCGGAAACAACACACGAAGTTTATTAAACACACTGTCAACAATCGCCATATCCATAGCCGATGGCTGCTTGTTAGCGCGGCCAGCGTTTGGCATTCCCACCTGAGTTGAATTAATCACTGACTGAATCGATTTCATATCAAGGGATCCTCAGGGTCAAAAACAGCGTGTGACCAATCAGCCTTAACCGCTTGCCTAGCAACCAAGCCAGCGTTAACCAACCAATCAAATTCAAAACCAATCCAGCAACGTGACACGCACAACTCAAAAACCGCATCAACCGAACAACCCGCCTCAACCGCTTTCACCAAATGCGGTGCCAGGCGATTTATCGCAGTTTGGGTTAACTTGGCTTTTTTCTGCTTACGCACGGCTAACCAATCTTTAAAAACTTGTTTGCCTGGCAAAGCTGGCCAACTTGAAAAATCAAAAGGTGATTTTTTTGATGTGGTGACTAAATCTTTTAAAGATTCATTGACTGGTTCTAAAGTGACTGGTTCTGGGTGCAGGAGATTCACTAGGGGTAGTGCAGCAGATTCACTAGGTAGTGCAGCAGATTCACTAGGGGGTAGTGCGACAGATTCACTAGGTAGTGCAGCAGATTCACCACCTAAACCTGTGTTTTCATCAAAATCCAGATGAAAAACATTAGACGAATTACCCTTAACACCCTTGCGATATTCACGACGTAAAAAGCCCGACTTTTCGAGTTTTTTCACATGGTCCATCACGCTACGACGGCTCATTTCACACTGCTCAGCAATGTAATTATAACTAGGCCAACACTCGCCTTGGTCGTTTGCATTATCAGCCAGTTTAAGTAACACCAACTTGCGCAGCGGATTACCCACTTTCGCCTTCATGGCCTTAACCATTAATTCCATACTCATGCGGGGCACTCCCACACAAACAACTCAGCAAACGCTAAATTGACGAAACACAAATGCTTGAGTAACATATTATTGCCTCTCTTTAGGTATTAACCCCGTACTCAGTCGCCAAACTTAAGCGGGGTTTCTTATTTCCAAAACACACATACAAAAAAGTTGATCATCCATTTCTATTTTCAAAATAAATATCCCGCGCCAAATTAGTGCGTAACTGATAATAAATATTACGGCGTTTGATATGTTTGGCCTGATTAACCGGGTCTATTCTTGTTACTTCAATTGAACGCTCGGCACGCTTTTCTTTCATCAACAAATAACCCATAAACCAATCCACGCTGACTTGTGGTAACAACAACTTACTGTCATCACCTAACAGCACTTTACTCACAATCTTGACCGCAATAGCCTCCAAGCGGTCTGCGTTAACCTCAAGCAATTCGGGTTCACGCTTTAACACCTCAATCATTCGGCCAACCTGTGAACGGCTAAAATTATCTAAGGTACTAAACCCATACAAAGTTGATCTATTACGTCTAAAATCGATTTCACACATAGGTGAAGCATCTTTAGCCAAGGCCGCAGCCTTCATCATCAATACACCAGCCTGAGCAACCAACAATGCAACCTTTGGATCGGCGGCTTCTTCCTGCTTCCGCAAAAAATCAGCAAACTCTGGTGAAACATCTTTATTCAATTCGGAATCAGTTTGATTGCACGAAGTAAGTTTATCGAGATAGCTCAAACAACGTGGTGGTTGAAAACCTTGGACAATAGCCGCCGCATAGATACCCGCAACTTCTTGTGAGACTGGTGCATAACTTTCGTGCACCTGTTCTCCCAAAAATCGAGTAAAAGAAACCTTTTCGCCCGTTTTTTCAATAACCCACTTCTCTTTTTTTTCAATCAAACTGTTATCACTTAACTGAGTCATATCATCCCCGCTTACGCATTAATATTTTGCGTTGTTCACGTTCATAATCATCACGGCAATCCGCATCGCAAAAACGTTCAACCGTCGGTGATTCACAATAAAAACAACGTCCAGTTAATGGCGGTAAATTCGGTTTCGTCTTGGCCAATACACTGGTTAAATGCTGTTCAACTATTTTGTTAGCTTCATCAACGTTATCAGTCATAACTAACCAACTGACTTAAGTGATTTGTTCGACAAATAAGGGTAACTACGCTCAAAAACATCCATAGCCGCCTGCGTAGTCCCGCGCGACTCTCGTAATTCGCGGTAAGCTTGCTCAATTTCATGGCGCGTAGGTTCAATACCCAATCGAATTACCGCTATTTGCGCCTCACAATTTTCCTTTGTTAGCGTTGCAGCCAAATCATTAGTGCTTAACGACAACCCATCACTAACGTGATCAACCACCACTGTCACACCGACCATGTTATAAACATCGTTCAAATAACGAATGCGTAACTCAACAGGCATCGCGGCCAATATCGCCTGTTCAACATGAAACAAGCGTTCTGGCACCGCATGCTGCCCTTCGTACTGCCCAAGCCAGCGGAAAATCTTTTGCGCATTTACTCGGGCATCGTTGTAAATATCATCCGAGTAGGTAAACGTAATTCCTTCTTTAGCCAATACCGTCGCCAGCTTTAAGTCATCAACCGCCTGCACTACCGCAGTGGCCAACACCGAACGGCTGACTTTTGGCAACTCAAGCCAGGCATTAATGGCTTTCATCAATAAATTTAATCGTGATACTTGTTTCATGCTTTTTCTCCCTACTAACAACTACAATTAACTTGCTTGCTGAAGCCGAGGTAAATCAGCTTTCAACTTACCCTTTGTCAAACGCTCAATCTGATAAGCCCTAAGCTCTGGCACGTCATCTGGCCATTGCGAAACTGATGCTGGTGAGATGCCTAGTGCTTTCGCAAGATTCGACTTCCCCTTAAAATGATCTACAGCTATTTGCTTTTTCATACGGCCTCAAGTTTAAGTTTTCCTAAATTTTATAAACTTTAAGCTTTAATAAAACCTAAGTCAAATTGATTTAAGATAACTTATATGAAAACACTCGGTGAACGCTCTAAAGAGCGAAGAAAACTAACAAAACTGACTCAGATCCAGCTAAGTAAAAAAGTTGGAGTATCAGGTGTGACCATTTCACAGTGGGAGTCTGGTGACACCGCACCCAAAGGTGAGAATCTTCATAAACTTGCAAGAGCACTTAAATGCACGCCTGATTGGCTATTGTTTGGCAAAGAAATCAAGCCAACCAGCAATGCTGAATGGGCTGGTCCAATGGAAACATGGGACAGTGGTACACCGCTAAGTGATGATGAAGTAGAGATACCATTTTATATGGAAGTAGAATTAGCCGCAGGACACGGTATTGCGGAAGTAAGTGAGTATCACGGGCCTAAATTACGGTTTGCGAAGTCAACACTACGAAAATCAAGTGTAGATCCAACTAATGCTGCTTGCGTGCGAGTGAATGGCAACAGCATGGAACCAGTGTTACCCAACGGTTCAACGGTCGGAGTAGACACATCACAAACCAGCGTAATCGACGGCAAAATGTACGCCATTAATCACGATGGTATGCTACGCATAAAAACATTATATAAGTTACCAGGTGGCGGATTGCGCTTACGCAGCTTTAATACAGACGAATGGCCAGACGAGCGCTGCGAAGGCGATGACCTTAAACAGATTAAGATCATCGGTAAAGTGTTTTGGTATTCCGTATTGCTTTAATATAAACCAACATTATTTTGTCAAAAAGAGGGGCATGCCTTAAAACGTTTCTGCCCCAAAACGTGTCACAGCTCGAAGGCTAGCTCTTGCTTAATCTGATAGTTTGAGATATATAAAGTAATGAATACCCAAAAGTATTACCTGACTATGAGGGGTTTCAAAAATCGTTACGGTGAATCAGACTTGCCTAGTCTGGTTCACGGGCTGAACACCATCATTTCACGTTAGCTTTTGGCTAAAGGGCTCTCTATAGTGTACTTGTAAAAATCGAACACTCAGTAAAATCGGCGTTTATAGTTTATTTTAGAGTTGCTTCCAACATAGCTCTAACATCGTTAGTTTCCCGCAAACGTTTTACGCCAAGCACTTGGGCTAACTTGAAAACGTTGATTAAAATGTTGCCTAAATGACGTTGCAGTCTGAAAACCAACCATTTCAGACACTTTTTCTACAGGAAGTCGTGTACTTTCAAGAAGCTCAAGGCTACGTTGCAGACGAGCATTCACAAGCCATTTTCCAAATGACATACCGGTAGCGTTGTTGAAATGCCGAGTAAAGGTACGGCGACTCATAAATAATTGGTCTGCTAAATCAGCGATGGAATATTGTTTTTCGAGGTTTTCACGTAAATAATCCAGTAACCGATTGACCTCTGCATCTTGAGTTGATTTTGGGATGGGTTGTGCAATAAATTGTGCCTGGCCGCCTTCTCTGTGTGGCGGTACAACTAAGATGCGCGCAACTTTATTCGCTGTTTTTGTCCCATAAAAAGACCTCACAATATACAAGCAACAGTCTAAAGCGGCTGCAGTACCTGCGGAAGTGACTACACGGTCGCTTTCAACATAAAGTGCGTTCGTATTTAGCTTTATATTTGGAAAACGAACAGTAAAATCGTCCTCTGCCATCCAATGAGTTGCCGCTTCTTTTTCATCTAATAGCCCTGAGTAGGCTAATGCGTAAGCACCATAGCAAAGCCCCACGACCGTAGATCCTCTTTCATGAGCTCTAACCAATACTTCAGAAATATTGGAAGCAGGCGGACTTTCTAGGTCATGCCACCCTGGAATGACGACTATATCTGCCAACTCAACGAGTTCTAATCCACCATCAGGCTGAACTGTCATACAATTGTCAGAGTGTTGTGGCTTACCATCAATTGACACGATCTTTAAGTCAAAAATGGGTTTGCCATCTGGCTGCATCGAAAAAACGGCTTGAGGCACAGCGACATGAAACACGCTGAAATGAGGGTAGAGAATCAAAGCGACAGTTGGTACTTGCATGTGCAAAGCGCTCCCAAGTGAATCGTCATATCATTATTTGGCCCAATTGTTTCGATATTTGTCTCTTGGGTCAATATTCCCTCTCGTAAATACCGAAGATAATGTCTCATATTAATCAACCGCCAAAGAGATACATTATGAAAAACAAAGCTATCACCATCCTATTTACCTTAGGGCTTGCAACCATCATAAATAGCACCAATGCATTAGCTGAATCGGCTCCAACGCTGCATTCAGAACCACAGCAGGTTCAGTTTCAGCATATTCGAAATGCAACATCTAAACTCGCTTATGGTGACACAACATTTTTAATCGATCCTATGCTGGCAAAGAAAGATACCTATCCTGGTTTTGCCGGTACTTATCGTAGTGAAATACGTATACCAATGATCGATTTACCCATGTCAGCTAAAGCTGTAATTGACAATGTAGACGCTGTTATTGTCACTCACACACATCTTGATCATTGGGATGATACAGCACAAAGTGTAATTCCTAAAACGATGCCTTTATTTGTTCAAAATGAAGAGGATGCAAATACTATTCGCGCTCAAGGCTTTAAAGATGTGCGTGTGTTAGGCATTAAAACTCAGTTCAATGGTATTCGTTTAACCAAAACAGGTGGGCAGCATGGCACGGATGAAATGTATGCAATCCCAGAGTTAGCTAAATTGTTAGGAGAAGCTATGGGGGTGGTGTTACAAGCAGATAATTACAGTACTGTATATTTTGTCGGTGATACCATTTGGCGTAATGAAGTGGAAAATGTTCTAAATGAATTTAAGCCTGAAGTAGTTGTTCTTAACACGGGTGATGCTCGTTTAGACGGCCTTGAAGGTTCTATTATCATGGGCGAACAGGACACACTTCGAACTATTAAGCATGCACCTCAAGCTAAAATTGTTGCTGTACACATGGATACGGTCAATCACGCAGCATTGACTCGTAAAGAGCTCAGGGAGTTCGTGCAAGAAGAAGGCATTGAAAAACAAGTATTAATTCCTGAAGATGGTGAATCGTTGAAGTTATAAGTATAGCTTCTTGATTAATTAGTCGTGGGTAAGGAACAAAGGGGGGGATAAGTGAGTACTCGAAGTAGTGAGTGAATCACTCTACACCAGACTGATTCACGCCATCCGCTAAAACCCGCCCTATCGCCCCGTTTACAGCTGTTCTGGGGCGATTTTTTCCCTTAAGATGAATCAGATCTCTAGAGAATTGATTCATGACCCTGTTATGCCGATTCCGACTGGTGATATCGAGTGTTGGTTAGTTTGCAACCAAACGAAGCATTATTATTAGAATAGCTAATCCGAATCTGGCTAATAAGAGTGAATTATCTAACAAGGTTTTGTCCAAAAACGAGTTTGGTAGGCCTAATGTAGTGGCCAGTTTTTATTCGCCACTACACTGCCACCGTGGTAAACAATAGACACTATCTCACCCGTTCTAATTGAAGATCTTAACGTTTCAATCACACTCATAAACCCTCCTTAGTTCAATTGTTTATTTATACCTCTCCCAGATGTTCAAATCATTAAAACGAACAAAGCTTAAGAAAAACTAAATTTATCATTGACAGATAACTTAAGTTTACTTAAATTATGTTTAAGAGAACTTACGAGGACGGCAAAATGATACTGACAAACACCCCAACAACAGACAAAGAGCGCATCGAACATGCTCACTTAACCAGTGTTCGTTTTGCCTGCCTGCTGACCACCAAACAAGACCCAATGGAATGCACCCGAGTACAACAGCGCATAGCCAAACTTGAACGCCAGCTAATGACATGCAACCCAAGCCAGCTTTTCAGTAAGCAGTTTGAAAACCAAGCCGGTGAACTGGGTAACGAGTTAGCCCTGCGATACAACTACAACACAGGTCGCATCACCTTATGGCGTAACACACCACTACATCAAACCGGCAAAGTATTTCAGTTAAGAGCAAGCATATGAGCGCCGCAACTGAATATTGCGACCGTGAAATAGCCAAGTGCAAAGACATGATCCGCAACTGGCCCCACGAAGCACCATGCCTTAAGCGCTTAATTAAAGGCTGGCAACGCACTAAGCAGCAGTTACAACCGCCAATCGAACACGATGCTAGGAAGCAAAATGAATACAGAAAGGTGGCATAAATGAAATCGAAAGCAGCTTTTAACCATATTTTAGGCCACTACCGCGCCCAAAAAGTGGGATTGCCAATAAAGATGCATAGTGATGACAAAATTGGAATCGCCATAAAACTTGGCGCACTTGATTGCCTCTACTGGCAAGCATTGGGCAATGGCCTAACAAACTTAGCTAAAGGAATTGGTCGCACGATTATTCATTCTTACAAGTACCACCAAATCAGACTACCTGGTCACCCTATCACGGGCTACCAAGTTAACGGTTACCCAAAGATGGACCTAAAAACGGCTCAAGGCGGTGCAGCATGAACAAAATAACCACAACATTCAGCACTAAACAAGGTGTGGTCACCTTATCAGATCCATTTTTTACGCTTATGCATGACCATCAGCAGATTGAAGTGACATACAAACCAAACAACTACAACGGCTGGGGAGTCTGTAAAACGCTCAACGCGATTGAAGTTAGTGATTTCACCCAAGCCGATGCTGAACTATTTGCCAGCACCGCCGATTCAAAACTACGACTACAAGGGTATGCAGCATGAGTGGATTAATCGTTGATAACTTCGCTGGCGGTGGTGGTGCAAGTACCGGTATTGCATGGGCAATTGGGCGCAGTGTTGACATTGCAATCAATCATGACCCAGATGCAATTGCCATGCATGCCGCCAACCACCCAGACACATTGCATTATTGCGAGTCTGTATTTGATATTGACCCAGTGCAAGCCACTGCAGGTAAGCCGGTTGATTTGGCATGGTTTAGCCCAGACTGTAAGCACTTTTCAAAAGCCAAAGGCTGCAAGCCGGTTAATAAAGAAATACGGGGTCTTGCATGGGTAACTATTCGCTGGGCAATGAAAGTGCGACCAAAAGTCATCATGTTAGAAAACGTTGAAGAATTTAAAACATGGGGACCATTAATTGAATGCCAAAATACTGGTGACATGCGACCAAATCCTGAACTTAAAGGTGAAACGTTCGAAGCATTTGTAAACATGTTAAGCACGGGTATTGATGCTGATCACCCTGCACTCAATGAATGCGTTGACACCCTTGGGCTTGTTAATACCGCCAAACTAATTAAAGGCCTTGGCTATAAAGTTGAATGGCATGAAATGCGTGCATGTGATTTTGGTTCGCCAACCATTCGCAAACGCTTCTTTATGATTGCACGTTGCGATAATCAACCAATCGTATGGCCACAACCAACACACGGCGCACCAAATAGTGAAGGTGTAAAACTAGGTACATTAAAACCCTGGCGAACGGCTGCGGAGTGCATCGATTGGTCAATACCCTGTAAATCAATATTTGGCCGCAAACGCCCATTAGCCGAAAACACAATGAAGCGAATAGCCAAAGGCATTCAAAGATTTGTAATCGACTCAGCCAAACCGTTTAAGGCTCCGGCACAAGCTTTGGTAACTCCGTTCATAACAGAATGCGCTAACGCCAGTGCTCAACGCAACATGCCTGCTGATGAACCGTTAAGGACTATTTGCGCTGAAGTTAAAGGCGGTCACTTTGCGCTAGTCACAAGCCACATGGTCAAAATGCGCGGCACTAACATCGGGTTTGAAATGACTGAACCTGCTCACACCATCACCGCTGGCGGTTTGCACCTAGGCGAAGTGCGAGCGTTCTTCATCAAATACTACGGTAATGAACAAGACGGCGTTGCTTGTAACGAACCGCTGCACACGATTACTACTAATGACCGATTTGGGTTAGTGATCATCAAAGGTGAGCCATACCAAATAGTTGATATTGGACTACGCATGCTTGAACCACATGAGCTATTTGCATGCCAGGGATTTAATTCAGATTACATCATTAGCGATTACAACGGTAAAACTACCAAGAAACAACAAGTCGCACGGGTGGGTAATAGCGTACCACCACAACTTTCAGAGGCCTTGGTAAAAGCCAACCTACCAGAACAATGCACTCAACTAGCAAAAGTCGCCTAAGGGGTTATATGAAGAAGTCAGACGTTATCAAAGAAGCATTAAAACAATGGTATGCCCTTCCGCGCGATCAGGTCGGCTCATGCCAGCATTACATGAAAACACTAGCAGAAAAGCTTAAAAAGGAAGGTCAATAATGAATAATTTAGATCAACAAGAAAATCACACCAATACAGGAATGCAACAAGAGCCATTGTTCCTCAACACTAAAGAAGTCATGGTGCGCTATCGAATCTGCTCTACTGCTACATTATGGAAGTGGCGCAAAAATCTTGGTTTCCCAAACCCAATTCATAATGGGCGATTTTACAACATACAAGCACTTAAAAAGTGGGATGAAGAGCAATTGGCATCTTAAGGCAAAGTATCCAACACCATTACATTCATTTCTCTTTTGGCAGACAGCAGCAGTTTTTCCGTCCACATTTGGTAAGCTGCTGCTTGCTCATCTAGCCAATCATGCTTGTTGTACACCGCCATCACACCGCCAAGGACATGCCCTAGCATTTTTTCTGTTACATGAGGCAATATACCAAGCTCAGAAAGTCTCGTTGAAATAGTTCTTCTGAAATCATGCAGTCTCCAGTCTGGAATATCGACTCTTGGTCTAATTTCTCTGACTAATTTATTCACCGACGCTATACCAACAGGCTTTTTATAATCATTTGGTGCAGGAAAAGTCCATTGAGAGCGATGTAAAGACCATTGCTCTTGAAGCAGCTCTAGTAAAGCGGGGCTTATTGGCCGCCTGATAGGTTGGTTAGTTTTACTGTTAACAACCGGAACAGTCCACACCATGCTGTCTAAATCAAAATCAGCACGACTTGATTTAAGTAGCTCAGACACCCTCGCCCCTGTCATCATGCAAGCCTTTATAGAATTAGTGATGGTTCTGGTTGCTCTTGTTTTATCTAGCTCACGCCAAATCTTCCCGCATTCGAGTACGGTTAACACTCGTGAACCAACTGTGGAAGCAGAGCCAATGTCTGATACTCTAAGCTGTAACACATCAACCGATTTGATTAATTGTCTTCGTACAGACCAATTTAGTATTGTCTTTAACTGCTTTAATATTGCGCCAGAGGTTACTCGACTCACTTTTGATTTTTCATCAAAGAAGTCAATCCATTCTCCAAGTGTAATATCATCAACTAACCTATCATCAAAAGCATCAAACAAATGCACCCGAAAACATGATTGATAAGTGGCAATAGTTCCTGGCTTTAACGAGCTACCTTGTTTAAGTAAAAACTGTTCGCAGCAATATCGGACATTCACTTTGCCTCTTCTGGTATTGCGTTGTTTCCAATACACTCTTGGATCTGTATCATTCGCTAATGCGTTTCTCAGTTCAGGTACAAATTTTCGAGCTTCAGATAATTTAACATCAGGATAGCGACCTAATGTTAAACGTCCAACAGAAGAGCGAAAACGGAAGCGATATTGCCAAGTTACAGTTCCTGCATTGCTAATGCGGACACTTAAACCATCACGGTCAGCAATTTCAGGTTTACCCGTGTATGGTTTTCCGCTTATAGAACGTAACTGTGTGTCAGATAAAGACATTTAAAAAACCTGTGTACAGATTTATTGCTCGATATAACGAGTTTATGACACAAAACCAAATATGTACACACAGGTGTACACGGCACCTAAAGCAGCAGAATAAAACCAACCAAATTAGAATGAAAGGTTTAAAGCAAATTTAACCATGATTTACATGAAGTTAAATGCAAAAATGAGCAAAATTAAATGAAAATAAATCATGAAGAAACGCCTTCACTTTACTGGCACGATTATGAAACATTCGGCGCAAGTCCAGCCAAAGACCGCCCCTGTCAGTTTGCCGGGATCCGCACGGATCTTGAATTAAACATTATCGGCGAGCCCGAAACCTTTTATTGCCAGCTTGCGCCAGATTATTTACCATCACCAGAAGCAATATTAATCACCGGGATCACGCCGCAACTGGCTAATAGTAAAGGTATGCCTGAAGCTGAGTTCATGAAGCGTATTAATGAATTATTCAGCCAACCTAATACCTGTGTTGTCGGCTACAATTCCTTACGCTTTGATGATGAAGTCAGCCGTTATGGTTTTTATCGTAACTTTATCGACCCATATGCACGGGAATGGCAACAGGGGAATTCACGCTGGGACTTAATTGATCTCGTTCGAGCCTGTTATGCGTTTCGTCCTGATGGCATTAGTTGGCCAACAAAGGAAGATGGCTCTCCTAGCTTCAAATTAGAGCAATTAACTGTTGCCAATGGCTTAAGCCATGAAAAAGCCCATGATGCCATGTCTGATGTATACGCAACTATCGCTATGGCTAAATTCATAAAACAACAGCAGCCTAAGTTATATGATTACTATTTTAAGTTACGCCGTAAACAAGCTGTAAGTGATCAAATTGATGTTTTAAAAATGCAGCCTTTGGTGCATGTGAGTTCTAAAATTAGCGCGCTCAATGGCTGCACCACATTAATTGCCCCTGTGACTTTTCATCCGACCAATAAAAATGCCGTTATTTGTATCAATTTATCCATGGATATCTCACCTTTATTGACATTAACGGCTGAAGAAATTCAAGCTAGAATGTATACTTCACGTGCAGATTTAGCACCCGATGAACTGCCTATCCCTATTAAACAAATCCACATTAATAAGTGTCCGTTTATTGGCTCTGCCAAGTTATTAGATGATGATGTAGCACTGCGGTTAAATGTGGATAAAGCCTTTGCCCGAGAGCAATATAAACGCTTAAAACAATCAAGCGATATTCGTGAAAAATTAAATGCCATATTTGAAATAGAATCAGATAGGCCAGCGATAACTAACCCTGACTTAATGCTCTACAGTGGCGGTTTTTTCAGCCATGCAGATAAAACCAAAATAGACATAGTGAGTCATACTCAACCACACAATTTAGCCGCATTGGAATTGCAGTTTGATGACCCTCGTATTAATACCATGCTGTTTCGTTATCGAGCCCGTAATTACCCACAAACATTAAGTCACCTAGAAAGCCTTAAGTGGCGAGAATACTGCCAGGAGCAGTTAATGGATGCCGATTATGTGATGCGACTCGAAAACTTAGTTGAAGAAACCAGCGACAATGAGCACAAACAAAAGCTATTAAAAGCCCTATATCAATACTTACAATCACTTTAGTTTACATATATTAGTCATAAACTTAAGTTCAAATATGATATTTTTTATTTAAAGGATAAGGGAAAATGCAAAATCGATTCATAGACAGTATCAATCAACTGCCAAAGCCACTGGCGACAGCTTTAGTGCCATTATTGAATGCTAATTTTGGTGGTCATATTGATGCCAATCAAGTGTCGAATTTAATGACCGCAAGCCAGTTAAACGAACAAGACCTTTTAATGGCGTTGTTACCCATAGCCGCATCATTAGCAAGTCCAAGCCTTAGCCAATTTTATGTTGGCGCAATTGTAAAAGGCAGCAGTGGCGATATTTATATGGGGGCAAACTTGGAGTTACCAGGTGAAGCACTTTTTCATACCGTTCATGCTGAGCAAAGTGCTATAAGCCATGCATGGCTGTGTGGTGAAACCCATATAATAGACATCGTAGTGAATTTCAGTCCTTGTGGCCATTGCCGTCAATTCATCAATGAACTTGTTGATGGCAGTAAAATCAATATCCACTTACCCGGTCAAGCAGCTGCACCATTAAGCCATTATTTACCGTATGCATTTGGCCCAGCAGACTTGAATGTGACTCGCCCATTATTGTCAAAAAGTCATATTGAATTTGCATTAGAGTCAAATGACCCGACAATTATTGAAGGGTTAGAGCAAGCGGGATTAAGTTACTCGCCTTACACTAACTGTCACGCTGCGGTCGTATTAGAAACCCAAGACGGCGCCACTTTTTGCGGTCGATACGCCGAGAACGCAGCATTTAATCCATCAATGCAGCCAATGCAGATGGCATTATCAAACCTGATAAGACACAACAGAGATTATAGCGAAATTAAACGTGCGGTATTAGTTGAGTCATCTAAAGGCATGATAAGCCTTGTAGGGGCAGCTATGGATGCGCTACATACTGTTGCGGCAGTAGAATTAGAACACATTGTAGTCGAGCCAACGGACATCTAGTAAAAACCTAGTGCCATAAAAAAGGACTGCATCATAGCAGTCCTTTTTTGTTTATGTATTTCAATAGACTATTAACGATTTTTTTCTAGACGTGCTAATAAACTTGAAGTATCCCATCGATTACCTTTCATCGCTTGAACGTCAGCGTAGAATTGATCAACCAGTGCAGTCACAGGCAGAGTCGATCCATTACGACGAGCTTCATCAAGTGCTATACCTAAGTCTTTACGCATCCAGTCAATAGCAAACCCAAAGTTATACTCGCCTTGCCACATGGTTTTATAGCGATTTTCCATTTGCCAGCTTTGTGCGGCTCCCTGGCTGATCACCTCTATCACTTTTAAACCATCAAGGCCGGCACTTTTGGCAAAGTGTAATCCTTCTGCCAACCCTTGAACCACACCAGCGATACAAATTTGATTGACCATTTTAGTTAATTGTCCAGAACCAACCGGCCCTAATAACTCAGCACAGCGACTATAAGCAGCAATAACAGGTTTAACGGCATCAAAAGTAGCCTGTTCGCCACCGATCATAACGGTGAGCATGCCCTTTTCAGCCCCTGCTTGACCGCCTGAAATAGGTGCATCTAAGAAGGCAATATCTTTGGCAGCTAACACTGCAAAAATTTCACGGGCAACGTCAGCGGATGCTGTGGTGTGGTCAACTAAAATAGTGCCAGCATGCATACCATGAATAGCACCCTGCTCACCTAAAACAACCTGACGTAAATCATCGTCATTACCCACACAGGTAAAGACAATATCCTGACCCATTGAAGCAGCTTTAGGTGTCGGAGCAGATTTACCTTGGTAAGTTTGGGTCCATAAATCTGATTTAGCTTGCGTACGATTGTACACAGTCACCTCATGCCCCTGGCTCACTAAATGACCTGCCATGGGAAACCCCATCACACCCAAACCTAAAAATGCAACCTTAGCCATAACTTCTCCGATATGTAATTAATATTTACTCAACGATTGGTTTTACGTGAGCTTCCATCTCTGCACCAATGCGTTTACGCATGTCCATTAACCGTAATGCTGAATCGCGTAAACGAATGTCATCCTCGGTCTTGGGGATCCACTCAGGTACATCTGTCGGTTTACCAGCATCATCAACCGCAACCATAATCACAATGCAATGGGTTGTTAAATGACGTTCTGAATATTTTGGGTCACCCGCTTTAACATCAATCGCCACATGCATAGATGTTGTTCCAGTGTAGATAATTTTACCGGTCACTTCGACTATGTTACCCACATGAATAGGTTTAACAAAACGAATACCACCGGCGTATACAGTAATACAATACTTTCCGCTCCAACCTGCAGCAGATGCGTAAGCGGCTAAATCGATCCACTTCATTACCGCACCGCCATGAACTTTGCCGCCAAAATTCACATCAGCAGGCTCAGCTAAAAAACGTAATGTCAGCTGTCTGTCTATACCGGCCATATATTTAATCCTCTAAAATGTATTTTGTCAGTTTACGCTAAATAAACTAGGCAAAGGAATGGTTAATTAGCCATATTAAGATTTATCATACAAAAAAGGGAAGACATCATCTTCCCTTTATATAAATACCATTCGCAAGTGAATTAGATTTTCTTAAATAACAGTGAAGCGTTGGTGCCACCAAATCCAAATGAATTACATAAAGCGTAATCAAATTGATATTTACGTGAGGTATGGGCAACAAAATCTAAATCACAACCCTCATCAGGATTATCTAGATTGATTGTTGGTGGGATATGTTGATCTTGTAGAGCCAGTAAGGTAATAATCGCTTCAACTGACCCCGCAGCGCCTAGCAAATGACCCGTCATTGATTTAGTGGAGCTGACTAGCAAATCATAGGCATGTGCACCAAATACCGACTTAACCGCCGCAGCTTCAGCTTTATCTCCGGCTGGTGTAGAAGTGCCGTGCGCATTAATATAACCAATCGACTCTTTAGTAATACCAGCATCACTAATCGCATTCACCATAGCTGCGGCGGCACCTGCACCATCTGCAGGAGGAGATGTCATGTGAAACGCATCTCCGCTCATGCCAAAGCCGACTAGTTCGCCGTAAATTTTTGCACCACGAGCATTGGCGTGTTCATACTCTTCCATCACTAACACACCGGCACCATCACCAATAACAAAACCATCACGGTCTTTATCCCATGGGCGACTGGCGGCTTGATAGTCATCGTTACGAGTAGATAAGGCTTTAGCTGAGCCAAAGCCGGCAACAGCTAATGGGCTAGTAACATCTTCAGCTCCGCCAGCAACCATTACATCTGCATCACCATAAGCAATAGTGCGCGCTGCAAAGCCAATGTTGTGAACACCTGTTGTACAAGCCGTCGTGACAGCGAAATTAGGACCGGTCATGCCATACATAATTGATAAATGACCTGAAATCATATTAATAATAGTACTAGGCACATAAAATGGTGAAACTTTACGAGGTCCGCCTTTGAGTAATGCGCTATGATTTTGCTCTATTAAATGCATTCCACCCATACCAGAACCTATTGCGGTGCCTACACGCTCTGGTCGCTCTAGGCTCATGTCTAAGCCAGAGTCCTTCATGGCTTGAATTCCTGCCGCCATGCCGTATTGGATAAATAGATCCATTTTACGGGCATCTTTTTTAGTTAAATATTGTTCAACATCAAAGTTTTTAACTGAGCCACTAAAGCGAGTACTGAATTCTGTAGCATCAAATTTAGTAATAGGCTCAATACCACTTTGACCAGCAAGTAACGCTTTCCAGGATGATTCGACATCATTACCCACTGGAGTCACTAATCCTAGACCTGTAATAACAACTCGACGTTTAGACATGATTTTCACCTTTTATTCTGAATGTACAATGCCAATGAGTCTAGCAACGGCGATTAACCGGAAGGAGAAATATAAAGAGAGGTTAACCTACTAGAACAGGCGTTTTATATGAATAGCTAAGACTGCTTACTTTTTCTTGGAGTGCCAGAAACAAAAAAAGACGACAATAAATGCCGCCTTTCTCTGTGAATTTTGGATTACTGATTCTTAGAAACGTAATCGATCGCTGCTTGAACAGTAGTGATCTTTTCAGCTTCTTCATCAGGGATCTCGGTATCAAACTCTTCTTCTAGAGCCATAACCAATTCAACTGTGTCCAGAGAATCGGCACCTAAATCGTCCACGAAAGAAGCAGCAGATTTAACGTCTTCTTCTTTAACACCTAGTTGCTCAATAATGATTTTCTTTACACGTTCTTCGATGTTGCTCATTAGTTCTCTTTCCTATTCAAATTACGCACTTGCGTAAGATTGCGAGTAGTTTATTCGATTTAGATAACATTGCAAGCTTAGATTTTGTGGTCTAACCACAAAAAAAATCTGCCCTGCTTCTAACTCTGACTCAAATGAAGGTAGTTTCCTACCAATCGTCCTTAAACCATGTACATTCCGCCATTCACATGCAATGTTTCACCTGTGATGTAAGCGGCTGAATCTGAGGCCAAAAACAATACTGCATTGGCAATTTCTTGCGCTTGCCCTAAACGTTCCATCGGAACTTGCGACATAATAGCCTGTTGCTGCTCTGGTGTCAGCTCATCTGTCATATCAGTCTGAATAAATCCAGGTGAAACAGCATTAACTGTTATTTGACGAGATGCAACCTCTCTTGCAAGAGATTTAGTAAATCCTATTAAACCGGCTTTAGCGGCAGAGTAATTGACTTGGCCAGCATTACCCATAGTACCAACAACAGATCCGATACTGATGATACGCCCAAAACGCTTTTTCATCATAGATCGCATCACAGGCTTAGACAATTTAAATAATGAAGTTAAATTAGTGTCAATGATATCTTGCCACTCATCATCTTTCATTCTCATTAATAAATTATCACGTGTAATACCTGCATTATTCACGAGAATATCAACATCGCCAGCTTTTTCTTTAATTTGGCTAAATAAATGCGCCACAGATTCGCTATCTGTGACATTCAGCACAAGACCTAAACCTTTGTCGCCTAGATACTCTTGAATCGCTGCAGCGCCTTTCTCACTGGTTGCTGTACCAATGACAACCGCGCCAGCTTGTACTAATGTTTCTGCAATTGCACGTCCAATACCGCGGCTTGCACCCGTGACAAGTGCCACTTTACCTTCTAAATTAAAGCTAATACTCATTATTATTCCTTACTCAGTTAATGCAGCAAATGATGCAACATCATTGACTGCTTGGGCTGAAACAGATTTATTAATTCTTTTTGTCAAACCAGTTAATACTTTACCCGGTCCCATTTCAACTAATTCAGTGACACCTTTTTCGGCCATATAATTCACGGTATCGCTCCAACGAACCGGGCAATACAACTGGCGTACTAACGCATCTTTTATATCTTCGCCAAGTGTAGGCATTGCCACATCAACATTATTAATGACATTAATTACCGGGACTGAAAATGAAATATCAGCTAAGGCCTGAGCTAGTTTATCTGCCGCAGGCTTCATCAGGGCACAATGAGATGGCACGCTTACTGGCAATGCTACAACCATTTTAGCGCCAGCCGCTTTACACGCAGCTGCTGCGCGTTCGACGGCGTTTTTCTCTCCGGCTATAACGACCTGTCCTGGGCTGTTGTAGTTAACAGGACTGACCACATCTCCTTGTGCTGAGGCTTCACATGCTGTTGCAATTGCATCATCGTCTAGACCAATGATGGCGTACATAGCACCGGTTCCTGCAGGAACGGCTTGTTGCATTAATTGACCACGAAGTTCTACTAACTTAACCGCGTCTGTAAATTGCATAACACCTGCACACACAAGTGCTGAATATTCACCTAAACTATGACCAGCAAGATAAGCTGGCATGGCTTTACCGCTAGCTTGATAAGCACGCCAAATAGCCACACTTGCGGTAAGTAATGCTGGCTGGGTTTTATCCGTTTCATTTAATGATTCTGCTGGTCCGTCTTTTACAAGCGCCCATAAATCATAGCCAAGTACCTGTGAAGCCTCGGCAAATGTTTGTGCAACCACATCATGTTCTTGGGCTAAGTCAGCTAACATACCGACAGCTTGTGAACCTTGACCCGGAAATACAAAAGCCACATTTTCCATTGTTAATTACCTGTATTAAATTAAAGAAATTAGAAGCGAACTAACGCACTGCCCCAAGCAAATCCTGCTCCAAAGGCTTCTAAAAGTAATAATTGACCTCGTTGAATTCGACCATCTCGTACCGCTTCATCTAGCGCAATCGGCACAGATGCGGCAGAGGTATTACCATGCCTTGCTAAAGTTAAAACGACTTTATCTAAACTCATGTTCAATTTTTTAGCGGTCGCATTAATAATTCTAAAATTAGCTTGATGTGGGACTAACCAATCAATTTCAGATTTATCGATATTATTAATTCGCAGTGTTTCAGTCACTACATTTGATAGTTGAGTAACCGCCACTTTAAATACATCGTTGCCCTTCATTGTCATATAACCGACCGCTTCTGAGGATTCATTAGCGCGTGGAGGGAATGAGCATTTCAACAAATCACCCTGGCTGCCATCTGCGTAGATATGAGTATTAATAATTCCAGGGGTATCGCTAACGCCAATCACGACAGCACCGGCACCATCACCGAATAAAATAACCGTTGAACGATCGTCAGGTCCACACATGCGTGATAATACATCAGCGCCAATAACTAACACTTTTTTAGCCGCGCCAGTTTTAACAAATTGGTCTGCTACGGATAACGCGTAAACAAACCCTGAACACGCAGCGGCAATATCAAAAGCAGGGATTTGTTTAACACCTAACATGGCTTGAATTTCGCAAGCTGCGGCAGGAAAAGCATTGGGGGCACTCGTGGTACCACACACAATCATGTCAAGATCAGTCGCTTCGATACCCGCCATCTCAAGCGCTTTAAGTGCAGCTTGATAACCCATAGTCGACACGGACTCATCAGAGGCTGCTATACGGCGTTCTGAGATGCCTGTTCGATCCATAATCCATTGATCACTGGTGTCGACCATTTTTTCTAAATCTTGATTACTGCGCACTTGCACAGGCAGATAACTACCTGTTCCGAGAATTTTTGTATGCATATGATGTGATCAGCTATTGATGTCTAAAAGAATCGACTCCAAACGATCATTGATCATTTCAGGAAGACGACGTTTCGCTTCAGTTGCTGCTAAATTAATGGCTTGTAGATAGGCAGCTTCATCAGCGTTTCCATGACTCTTTACTACTATTCCGCGCAATCCTATCAGACTTGCACCGTTATAGTGGTCGGGGTTCATCTTACTGAGTACAGCTTGTATGCGTGGCGCGATGAGTTTGGATAATAAACGAACAAATATACCGCTATTTAAACCACGTTTTAACTGGTGAACTAAAAGCTTGGCAATACCTTCTGAGGTTTTTAAAGTAATGTTGCCGACAAAACCGTCGCACACTATTACATCTAAATTGCCGGTGTAGATTTCATCACCTTCGACGAAACCAACATAATTGAGTTGATCTGTGTGTTGCAGAAGACGTCCGGCTTGTTGTACTTGATCGTTACCTTTAATCTCTTCTATGCCGACATTTAATAAAGCCACTTTAGGACGAGATTTTTTATGCACCGCTTCGCACAACACCGAGCCCATAACCGCAAACTGAAATAAGGTTTCTGAATCACATGCGACATTAGCGCCTAAGTCTAACAAATAAACGGGCTTACCCGTTACCGTCGGTAAACACGACACTAGAGCCGGCCGGTCAATGCCAGGTAGGGTTTTCAACAGCACTTTTGCCATTGCCATTAACGCACCAGTATTGCCTGCACTAATACAAGCTTCAGCTTTTCCATCTCTGACTTGTTCTAGGGCAACGCGCATTGAACTATTTTTACGAGTACGTAAAGCATGTACAGGTCTATCATCCATAGTCACTACTTCTGTAGTATGGATTCGTTCAATTCGAGATAAAATAGCTGGGTCAGCTAGAGAGAGAAATGGTTCAATTTCAGCTTGATTGCCGATAAGAATAATATGTATAGAGGAATTAGATTTAAGTGCCTGCAAGGCTGCAGGCACTGTGACGTGGGGACCATGATCACCCCCCATCGCATCTAACGCGAGCGTCAGATTCGTCATTAGGTCGTCAACAAATTACTTGTTGATAACCTTTACACCGCGGTAAAAACCATCAGCAGTCACATTGTGACGTAGATGTAATTCACCGCTAGTTGCGTCTACAGATAATTGAGCAGTGCTCAATGAATCATGTGAACGGCGCATTCCGCGCTTTGAACGAGATTTTTTATTCTGTTGTACAGCCATTTGACTTGTCTCCTACGATTACTTGCTCTTCAGTTTTTGTAACACTGCAAACGGATTTGGACGCTCCTCATGAGCGGGGTCGATCTCGCCTACAACTATATCTTTCGATCCCAAACTGCAATCAGAATCTTCATGCACTGGGATAATCGGCATAGCGACTATCAATTCATCTTCAATCAATTGATGCAGACGTACTTCACCAATATCATTACACTCAATTGGGTCATACGCATCCGGGAGCTCATCGATTTCTGTTTCATTCTTACAAGGACTGAAACAAAACTCGACCGTAACCTCAGTAGTATATTGTGTCATGCAACGTTGACATAGCAGAGTGAGCTCCGTCACAGCCTTCCCGCGAAGGTAGACTATCCCCTGTAAGTCGACACCACATTCCAACGACACAACTACGTCGGAACAGTCGCCGGCACATAACTCATTTAATCGCTTATTCAGCTTACCAGGAACTATGCCATTATAACGAAGGCTGCTACTGGCGGCGCGAAAAGGATCAATTGAAACCGGTATCTTTACTGTTTGCATAAGGCGCGCATATTATAGTTTGAAAACGTTGGAGTCAAAGAAAATTTCTGCAAAATGCACTAAAATCTACCCTAAGATATATTCAAGCTCTCTATCACTACCAACATTAAATTTGAATGATAGCAAATTTTACCCAACAGTCCCTGCATACACAAGCATTTGCAGCGATATTTACCGCATATTAACGATTAATGGTAAACTTTGTGCTATCAAAGACTGATTAGATAAGAAATCATGCCTATAAAGTTAATTTTAGCCTCGACATCCGTTTACCGTCAGCAACTATTATCTAAATTAAATTATCCATTTACTGCTATTAACCCCAATATTGATGAATCACCACTAACAGATGAAACAGCAATACAGTTGGTTGAGCGTCTAGCACGGCAAAAAGCATTGGCGGGCAGTGCATTAATCGCTGCGGACACATCATCACAACACAATAAGCATAGCAATATCGTTATTGGCTCTGATCAAGTGGCACTTATAAATGGTGACATAGTGGGTAAACCCCACACGGCTGAAAATGCGATTAAGCAACTCACTCAAGCTTCAGGTCAAGCGATAACCTTTTATACTGGACTTGCGGTTTATTGCGCTGATACCAAAGTAATGCACAGTTGTGTTGAACCTTTTACGGTTCACTTCAGACAGTTAACAGAGGCTCAAATTCGCTATTACGTAAATACAGAACAGCCGCTTTACTGCGCTGGTAGTTTCAAAAGTGAGGGATTAGGCATTGCACTGTTTGACAAGCTTGAAGGCGACGATCCCAATACACTTATTGGCTTACCACTCATAAAGCTTATTGATTTATTAGCATTGCAAGGTATTGATGTATTGGCATAGCCACCTTACCCATTAGACCAGATTTATTTACCTTTAATTTAATGCCTAACACATTAGATTAAAGGTAATGAACTAATTCAGCGACACTATCGACAATGGCTAATGGATTGGCTGTTTGCAGTTGTTCAACCAAATTAGCACCATAACTTACTCCAATAGCGGCTACGCCGGCATTATTAGCCATATGCAAATCATGAACCGAATCCCCAATCATCACAGCTCGATAGGCGGGCACATTAAAATGTGCAAGCAGAGAATCAATCATCATAGGATCAGGTTTACTTTTCATTTCGTCAGCACAACGACTCGCAGCAAAATAATGCCCCATACCACTGAGCGCTAATACCCTGTCCAAGCCCGGGCGGCCTTTACCTGTGGCAATCGCTAATGTGTAACCATGGATAAAAAGCTGCTTTAATAACAGTTCACTACCCTCGAATAATGGGCTAACTGTATTAGCTGATAAGAAATGGTGTCTATAACGACTAACAATATCTTCATGCAGATGAACTAAATCAATGAATAAAATATTCAGTATTTTGGGTAATGAAAGGCCTATCAAGTCGCGAATAGCACGTTCACTTGGCACCTCAATACTAAGATCATGAGCCGCGGCTTGCATGCAGCTCACAATGGCCCCGATGGAATCCATTAAGGTGCCATCCCAATCAAAAATAACTAAATCATATTTATGTTGCAACGCCATTTCATTCACTTTTTCAGTTATCACAACCAATATTAAATCTTGTTCAGTTTTTCTAGCGTTTTTAACAACACATCATCCAACGGCGCACTAACCTGCATTGTGGTATCGGTTTCAGGATGGGTAAACTTCAATTCTGCTGCATGTAAAAATAAGCGGTTTAAACCTATAGCACGCATGCTGTCGTCAAATTTTTGCTCGCTATACTTATCATCGCAGGCAATAGCATGACCAGCAAATTGACAGTGAACTCGGATCTGATGAGTTCGACCCGTCACTGGGCTTGCTTTTACTAACGTTGCGCCGTCAAAGCGCTGCATAATCCGGTATCGCGTTTCGCATTCCTTTCCTTCCGGATTGACCCTCACTATACGCTCACCAGATTTTAAGGTAATTTTTAACAAGGGAGCTTTTATGACTTTGTCTTTTGCCTGCCAATCGCCACGTACTAATGCTAAATAATCTTTTTGCATTGTTTTGCTGCGTAGCTGCTCATGTAGGTGTTTTAACGCGCTGCGTTTTTTAGCCACCAATAAGACCCCTGAGGTATCTTTATCTAAGCGATGTACCAGCTCTAAAAACTTTTGTTGAGGTCGTAGCGAACGCAAACCTTCGATCACACCGTAATCAACCCCACTGCCACCATGTACAGCGATTCCAGCGGGTTTATTCAATACGATAAGAAACTTATCTTCATGAATAATTCGCTCTTCTAACTGAGAGACTCTGGATAAATTAGGTGACGGTGCTGTACGATTATCTTTTTCTGCCACTCTAACCGGCGGAATACGAACAACATCATCTATTTGAAGTTTATACTCAGGTTTAATTCGCTTCTTATTAACTCTGACCTCACCTTTTCGCACGATTCGATAAATCATGCTTTTAGGAACGCCTTTAAGCTTAGTTAATAGAAAATTATCAATTCGTTGTTCAACATTATCTTCGTCTATGGTGACGAAGTGAACTTGGGGGGTAGTTTCAGTATTCATGATGCGCCAATTTGTGAGAACGTCGCTATTGTAGCTTATTTCAATAAAACTTGGCTATCACAAGCGCAGGGCAATCATACTCTCTTATATAAATGCTGCTTTATAAACCAAGACGGTATGCATGAACGGCGTATAAAGGAACAAGAAGTGGCCGCATTCGAAGAAAAAGTGAGATAAGTAATACTATTATTAGCGCAGCATTCGCTGTCCCAAGTTAGTATCTAAAACAATCACCACTTAAAAGATTATAGGCTTTTGATTGCCGAACTTAGCTAATATTGCTATATTTGCGCATTGAATGAGGACAAACCGTGGATAAACTGTTCACAACCTATTCAATTAATGAAATTCAGTGCAATTTACACATGAACTTTATCGGTAGCAAATCATTGATTCGCAAATTATAAGTTTTTAAAACACGTCATTATTATGTGTTTATAATTAAACCGTAAGTTTAGTCTAAAAAAATGTAAAAACTGCCTGATTTCACCGCCAAATTCGAACAATATTTTAGCTTGTTATCAAACAACCGATTCGATTAGGCATTACTGGAAAAGACTGATATTTATGGGGTTGGTTGCAATGCAACGGATTCCTTGTTTTTGTAAACATTAGAAAATAAGCCATAAATTAGGCCGCGACACGCAGAGAATGCGTTTAACAGTCGTACTGCGCGCCTATATAGCCTGTAACAAGCCGTGAGGCTGCTAACTATTCGCAGGCCCGTAATGCAAATAATTGTTGTTTGATGACCTTTATAGAAGAATCACGTCATCATGAAACGTATGTTAATTAATGCAACTCAATCTGAAGAGTTGCGTGTCGCCCTAGTAGATGGGCAACAATTGTATGATCTGGACATTGAAAGCCCAGGCCATGAACAAAAAAAATCAAATATTTACAAAGGTAAAATCACCCGCGTAGAACCCTCTTTAGAAGCAGCATTTGTTGACTATGGCGCTGATCGTCATGGTTTTCTTCCGTTAAAAGAAATTGCCCGCGAATACTTCCCTAAAGGTTACTCTTTTCAAGGTCGTCCTAACATCAAAGAAGTGGTGCAGGAAGGTCAAGAAGTTATCGTTCAAATCGATAAAGAAGAGCGTGGCAATAAAGGTGCAGCCTTAACAACCTTTATCAGTCTTGCGGGTTCTTATTTAGTATTAATGCCAAACAACCCGCGCGCGGGTGGCATCTCTCGTCGCATTGAAGGTGATGAGCGTACTGAATTAAAAGAAGCGATGTCTGAACTTGAAGTGCCACATGGCATGGGCTTAATTGTTCGTACTGCTGGTGTAGGTAAAGAGTCAACAGAATTGAAGTGGGACTTAAAAGTCTTACAACATCACTGGGATGCCATTCAAGAAGCGTCTAAAACTAAAGGTGCTCCTTTCTTAATTCATCAAGAAAGTAATGTTATTGTTCGCGCAATTCGTGACTATTTACGTCGTGATGTCGGTGAAATTCTCATCGATCACCCACGTATTTATGAAGAAGCTAAATTACATATTGGCTTAGTTCGTCCTGATTTTCTTGAACGCGTCAAAATGTACGATTCTGAAGTGCCATTATTTACCCATTTCCAAATCGAATCTCAAATAGAATCTGCTTTCCAGCGTGAAGTTCGTTTACCCTCTGGTGGTTCAATTGTTATTGACCCAACAGAAGCATTAACCTCTATCGATATTAACTCTGCCCGTGCCACTAAAGGCGGTGATATCGAAGAAACGGCATTAAATACTAACCTTGAAGCCGCAGATGAAATTGCCCGTCAATTACGTTTACGTGATTTAGGTGGATTAGTGGTTATCGACTTTATTGACATGACACCTGTTCGTCATCAACGTGAAGTTGAAAATCGCATGCGTGATGCAGTGCATCATGACCGTGCTCGTGTGCAATTAGGTCGTATTTCACGTTTTGGTCTGATGGAAATGTCGCGTCAGCGCTTACGTCCTTCTTTAGAAGAGTCTGCTGCACATTTATGTCCTCGCTGTCATGGCCAAGGTACTATCCGTAGTACAGAATCTTTAGCATTATCGATTTTACGCTTAATGGAAGAAGAAGCCATTAAAGAGCATACCACTCAAATCGAAGCCATTGTTCCAGTTGATGTTGCAGCGTTTTTACTTAACGAAAAACGTAAAGCCATTCGCATTACCGAAGAACGTCATGGTGTAGAAGTGTATGTTATTCCTGATGCGCACATGCAAACACCTGAATATCGAGTGATCCGCCGTAAAAATGATGATGAAATCACCGAGTCAAGCTTTAAGCGCGTTGAAGCACCTAAATCAGAATTGTACGAGCCACGTAAATTAGAGCGTACCTTAGCACCAGAGCCAGCTTTAAAAGGTTTTGCTGCACCGCAAAAAACCGTTGAAGAGCCTAAAGCTGCTCCAGTTAAGCCTGTAGTTGCTGCTACACCTGGTTTATTCAGCCGCATTACATCTGCAATTAGTGCTTTCTTTAGCAGTGATGAAACTGAAACAAAAGAAAAGCCTGTAGTTAAGCCTGCAGTAACACAAGATAAAACTAACCCTCGTCGCAGCCGTCGTAATGATAGTGGTGATAATCGTAATGAAAGTCGCAATGACAGCCGTAACGATACTCGTCGTAAACGTAACGATAAAGATTCAACTACAACTGATAGCAAAAATACTCGTGGCCGTAATAAGCCTACTCGTGACAAAGATGACACTAAAACTGTCAGCAAACCAGAACCTGTTGCGAAGCCAGTAGTCAGTGACGATAAACCGACTAAAACTGTTGCGGCTGAAAAAACACCTAAACAGGAAGCCGCTCGTGAACGTCGTCAGCGCCGTAATATGCGTAGAAAAGTACGCATTGAGAATGAGCAAACTAATGACGAAACAGTTTTAGCCACTAATTTAGGTACTACGCCTAATGAAACCATGCCAGCGGATTCAACCAAAGATGTGCGAAGTGATGTTAACAATGTTGAGACTGCTGAATTAGTTGCTACTGTTAATACTGAAGATAAAGCTAATTCTGAAGTTAACCACTCAGATAAAGACAGTAAGCCTGTGCGTAAGCGTCAGCCTCGTAAAGAAAAGCCTGCTGATAACCAATCAGCGACAGTTGAACAAGCTACAACCTCAGCAACTGAAGAAACAGCTGAGTTTAAAGTAGACACTAGTGTTGCAGCAACAGCAGAAACTTCAGTACCGGCTATAACTGCAACTGCAGCAGTTGCTGTAACTATGCCAGCAGATGAAACGGTTAACGTGACTGAAACTGATGAGTCTGATGATGATAAACGTGAAGGTCAGCGTCGCAGCCGCCGCAGTCCTCGTCATCTTCGTGCAGCAGGTCAACGCCGCCGCCGTGATGATGACGAAGGTGCTTCTTCTGATACCGCGCCAGTGTTCACACCTGTTGATGAACTTGATAGACAGTTAACTGAAGAACTAGCACAAACTCAGGCTGCTACCGCAGCCGACGTTAATCAACCTACCAAGGCTGAACCAGTGTTAGAGAGTAAAGCTGCTAACACATCAGTTGCTGAGGTGAAAGTAGAAGCATCAGCTGAATCAACAAGGGTTGAAGCAGTACAAACTGCTCCTATCGTTGAAAGTAAAGTTGAAGTTGAGACTAAAGCCGAAACCGAAAATAAAGTGGTTGAAGTTACTACTGAAAAAACGGTATCAGTTACATCTGAGACGCTACCAGTTGTTGAAGCTGCGGTAAAAGCTGAAGTAACTAAAGAAGCTGAAGTTATTACACCCGTAAAAGACGTGCAGTCAACATCAACGGAAGCAAAGCCAACCAAAGCCGCAGTTAACGCGCCTATGGCAAAGCCGGCCACAATAGTGCGTAAAGTGGTTGAGAAAGCTGTAGAGCCGAAATCTGAGCAAACCAAAGCAGAAGTTGTTGTGCCATCAAAACCTGCCAGCAATAGTCGTTTTGGTTCAATGGTAAGTTCAACTACAACTAAGCCTACGGTTGAAGTTCGTGAGCAGCAAGCTATACCTCAAGGTAAAAGCTACGCTGAAACAGACAAGCCAGCTGCAGCAAAATCAAATTTTGCTAATAGCGCAACTGCTGAGATGACTAAACCACAGTCATAACAAAGTCGTTTAATGAGTTAAAGCCATGCTAAAGCATGGCTTTTTTTTTAATTAATTTTGATATAAGCGTCATTCCTCGCTGTTTAAGTTACATCAACTTCATTAATTGTTCTTCATGTCAGATTATTGGTTTAGAAGTGGTACGATTTTTGTTAAGATTGCGAGCTTAATCATCATTAAAATAAACTTAATAGAGGCTAAATGTTCGATATTATTCGTCATAAAACTGCCAGCAGTAAGGCAGATATTCTATCAGGCTTAACCGTTGCACTTGCGCTGATCCCTGAAGCTGTAGCGTTTGCATTTGTTGCACATGTTGAGCCAATGGTCGGGTTATATGCGGCATTCATCATGGGCTTAATAACAGCTGTTATCGGTGGCCGTCCAGGAATGATCTCTGGTGCAACGGGAGCTATGGCTGTTGTAATGGTGTCATTAGTCGTAGAACACGGGGTACAGTATTTATTTGCAGCTGTGGTACTTGCGGGTATTATCCAAATTTCAGCGGGTGTCTTTAAACTTGGCAAATTCATCCGAATTGTGCCTTATCCTGTCATGATAGGGTTTGTAAATGGCTTGGCTATTGTTATCTTCTTAGCGCAACTTGGACAATTTAAAGTCAAAGATGCTGCCGGTAATATGGTGTGGTTGGCACAAGAACCTATGATGATCATGGTTGGCTTAATTTTATTAACCATGGCCATTATCCATTTCTTACCAAAAATAACCACAGCAATACCGTCTTCATTAGTCGCCATCTTAACCGTCACTGCAATTGTTGTTGGTTTAGAGATGGATACTCGTAATGTTTTAGACTTCTTGAAAACCATGAGTGGTAACGATGCTGCCACTATTGCAGGTTCCTTACCTAGTTTCTCAATTCCTAGCGTACCTTTCAATTTTGAAACCTTTTATATCATTTTACCTTATGCCTGTATTTTAGCGGCAGTGGGTTTAATTGAATCACTGTTGACACTAACCGTCATTGATGAAATGACTAATACCCGTGGTAAAGGTAATAAAGAGTGCGTAGGTCAAGGTGTTGGTAATATTACCAGTGGCTTCTTCGGTGCTATGGGTGGCTGTGCCATGATTGGTCAATCAATGATCAACATTAACTCAGGTGGACGTGGGCGCTTATCTGGCATTACAGCAGCACTTGCTCTGTTGGCATTTATTCTATTTGGCTCTGCATTCATCGAAATTATCCCATTGGCAGCGCTAGTTGGGGTAATGTTTATTGTGGTACTGGGTACGTTTGAATGGGCAAGCTTTAAGGTAATGCGTAAAGTACCTAAACATGATGCTTTCGTTATTGTACTCGTAACAACGGTAACCGTATTTACTGACTTAGCTTTTGCGGTATTTGTCGGTGTTATTGTCTCGGCGTTAGTGTTTGCTTGGGAACATGCCAAACATATCAATGTTGAGATCAGTGAAGATGCCAATGGCTGCAAAGTTTACCGCTTAAATGGCCCACTGTTTTTTGGCTCTGTCGCTCATTTTCTTGAACTGTTTGATGCAGAAAATGATACTCAAGATGTGATTGTCGATTTTCAAAACTCACGGGTTGCTGACCACTCTGCACTAGAAGCGATTGATACCTTAGCAGAACGTTATGTTAATGCCGGTAAGCGTCTGCATTTAAGACATTTAAGCCAAGACTGTATCGCTTTACTGCATAAAGCTGGCGACTTAGTTGAAGTTAATTTAATTGAAGATCCACATTATAAAGTAGCTGATGACAAATTAGATTAATCGATTCTGGTTAAGGCTCTTTTTGGGGTAGCCATAAAGAGGCCAATAACAAGGGCGACAGTTATTGATACTGTCGCCCTTTTTGTCCACATAAATTCAAAAGTCGTTATTAAACTTAAATTGTTGACTTCAATTTGTCCGCAAACAGTGTCTTAAACTTATCAAATTTAGGCTTTACTACCAGTTGACAATAAGGTTGTTCACCATGTTTAGCAAAATAATCATTGTGATAGTTTTCTGCAGGATAAAATACATCAAAAGCGACCACTTCAGTCACAATAGGATCAGGCCAGATTTGCGCTTGCTGTAACGCATCAATCATTTTATTGGCGCTGTCTACTTGAGCTGCTGTGTGCGCAAAAATAACAGAGCGATATTGCGGACCTTTATCATTACCCTGTTGATTCAATGTTGTCGGATTATGGCTTTTAAACAATATCTCTAATAGCTCTTCAAAACTGATAATAGTGGGGTTAAAGCTGATATGCACCACTTCTGCATGACCTGTTCTACCGGAGCAAACGGCATCATAATTTGCCTGTTTCTCCTCTCCACCAGCATAACCAGATTGCACGCTATCAACCCCCTTAAGCGCCATAAATATCGCTTCGATACACCAAAAACAACCCGCACCAAAAGTAGCTTGCTCTAACACAGGCACTGAAGCATTGCTCGACTCATCATCTAAAGTTGAGGTTGATTTAAACACCATGGAAACAGAGTTAACACAATGACGAGTATTTTTATCGGTTAATCGCTCCCCTTCAAAAACATGACCTAAGTGCCCGCCACATTGATGACAGGTTATCTCTACTCTTTGCCCATCAGCATCGATTGTGCGATCAACGGCACCTGCAATTTCATCGTCAAAAGCTGGCCAACCACAGTGGGCATTAAACTTATGTTCACTTTTGTATAATGGCGCTAAACATTTTTTACAACAATATAGACCTGCAGCATCGTGATTAACATATTCACCTGAAAAAGGCCTTTCAGTGCCTTTTTGCTCAATGACAAACTTTTCAAATTCAGTTAATACTTGCATTCATTATCTCCACTTTAATCATTGGTCCAACCAACTCAATCATTCTACGTTAGTTAACCGCTAATCGTTCAACATAAAAGACCGTGAACAACCGCAAAAAATTGCAGCATTCTATGACAAGCGTTACCATTACCACGGGTCAAAAACAAATAAGAAACTAATATGAAACTAGAAACGATTGATTATCGTGCACCTGACAGTGCCGAGCGCTTTGTAAAGTCATTGCATGAAACTGGATTTGGGGTGTTATCAAACCATCCTATCAAACAATCTTTAGTCGAAACAATTTATCAAGAGTGGTACGCATTTTTCAATAGCGAAGAGAAACAAGCGTATTTATTTAAACCTGAAACCCAAGATGGCTTTTTTCCTGCTTCAGTATCTGAGACTGCAAAAGGAAATAGCGTAAAAGATATCAAAGAATATTTTCACGTCTATCCTTGGGGCCGTATACCCGATTCATTGCGAGATAATATTTTAGAATATTACCAACAAGCTAATCATTTTGCAGCCGAGTTACTTGGATGGATAGAACAATATTCACCAGCAGATGTTGCTGAAAAATATTCTATACAGCTATCTGAAATGATCAGCAATAGCCAAAAAACACTATTACGTATTCTACATTACCCGCCAATGCAAGGTGATGAAGAATTAGGTGCCATTCGCGCTGCAGCACATGAGGATATCAACCTTATTACCGTTTTACCGGCTGCGAATGAACCCGGATTACAAGTCAAGAATAAACAAGGCGAATGGGTGGATGTACCCAGCGACTTTGGCAATATCATTATCAATATTGGCGATATGCTACAAGAGGCCTCGGGGGGATATTTTCCATCCACATCACACAGAGTAATAAACCCACAAGGAGCTGACAAAACTAAGTCACGTATTTCACTGCCTTTGTTTCTTCATCCTAATCCAGAAGTTGTGCTGTCTGAGCGACACACCGCTGACAGTTATTTAATGGAAAGGTTACGTGAATTAGGCGTAATTTAAACCATTAAGCTTCCACAAAGCGCCTTAAGGCGCTTTTTTTATGCTTTTCATTTGGGTTCAAGGTACAATATTGGCATTGTTACTCAGTAGTAAAAGGCAACATCATGGCAATTCAGTGGTATCCAGGACACATGCACAAAGCACGCAAAGAGATTGAAGAGGCTATGCCTCAAGTCGACTTGGTGATTGAAGTGCTAGATGCCCGCATTCCTTATAGTAGTGAAAACCCCATGGTGACTCAGTTACGTGGTGGAAAGCCCTGTATTAAACTGCTGAACAAATCAGATTTAGCCGACCCCAAAGTGACCGAACAATGGATTGAATACCTAGAACGCGAGCAAGGCGTAAAGGCATCAGCCATTACAACGCTGCAACCCGCTATGGTTAGAATGATCCCTGACTTATGCCGAAAGTTGGTTCCTCATCGCGATATTATTGAAAAAGACATTCGTACCATGATTATGGGCATTCCTAACGTGGGTAAGTCTACTATTATTAATACGTTAGCTGGACGGGTTATTGCAAAAACAGGTAATGAACCCGCTGTGACTAAAAAGCAGCAACGCATTAACTTACGCAACGGTATTGTATTATCTGATACGCCAGGGATTTTATGGCCGAAAGTGGATAATGAATCAAGCAGTTATCGATTAGCGGTAACCGGTGCAATTAAAGATACCGCGATGGAATACGAAGATGTGGCAATGTTTGCAGCAGAGTATTTATTAAAAGCCTACCCAGAACTTATTTGCGAGCGATATAAGATTGATCATCTGCCAAACTCTGACTTTGAATTATTGGAAGAGATTGGCCGTAAGCGCGGCGCATTGCGCCCCGGCGGACGTATCGACTTACACAAGGCATCAGAACTGTTATTACATGAATTCCGCTCAGGAAAAATTGGTCAACTTAGTCTAGAAACACCCGCGATGGTCGAAATAGAAAAAGTTGAAGTTGAACGTCTTATTGCTCAAAAAGAAGCTGACCGATTGAAAAAACTCGAACTCAGTAAACTTAAACAATCTGGTAAACGTCATCAGGGCTAAATATTATTTATCATCCTGTTAAAATTAGTTAAATCAAAAAGCATGAATTTCATGCTTTTTTTATTAGCTAATAAAAACCAATGACCGACTGTGTTGTTTATTTTTTTGCAATAAACTTAGCCAAAGCGCTCAAGCTATTTTCAAGTAAATCTATCACCAGCTCAAATCCATTGTCACCGCCATAATAGGGATCAGGTACATCTTTGATATTTTTAAGGTCTTTGACACCTGTGTCACCAAACGCAAGTATCATTGATAATTTATGTTGATATTGCTTCGGACAGCGTGTCACAAGATCTTTCATATTAGCGGCATCAGCAGCAAGAATAAGGTCAAAATCAGCAAAGTCTTGCTCAGTGACCTGCCGTGCGCGAATACCACTAAAATCTATCCCACGAGCCTTACCGGCTTTCACACTGCGAGGATCAGGTGAGTTACCTTGGTGATAGGCTATCGTACCTGCTGAATCTATTTTTATATCTAGTTGACATTGCTTAGCTTTCTGTCTAAAAACAGCCTCTGCGGTTGGCGAGCGACATATATTACCCATGCAGACAAATAACACTGACTTTACTTCTGTGATCACCATTAGGTTACCTTTCCAATACTGATACTAATTAAAGCCACAGAAACTTACGGTTCTTTAGGTTCATCATCTCTTACCCGCCAAAAGCTTGCAAACCTTGGCACCCCATTTTTAGTAAAACCAATATGATGATAACTTATCAATGTGCCTATTGAGGGTGGGGTTTGACGTTGAAGGTCGCTAAAACCAGTACCAATATCAAACACAATTCCATTTGGCATTTTCACCGTTAATGCGCCCATCACGCCGGTATACTTCCCCTTGCCTTCAGTATGCCCAATGACCATAGCGTCAGCATCACTTTTAAGTTTTAATTTTAATATGTTATCTGTACGACCTGTAGCGTAAGTGGCTTGTTTTCGATGTAACATTAAGCCTTCAGCCCCTTGAGCAACAACATGCTTTAATCGTTGATATAACTCAAGCTCTGAAGATATTGTCACCTGTTCTATTGCTTGTAAATATTCAGATTTAGCGGCAATGACTTGTAATTGCTGATATCGATGCTCAAATGTTAATTCTGACAAAGGCAAATCAAATAACATCAACTTTACTTTATGCCAGGCAGCATCATCTGCTTCAGCCTGCCTCACCAGACCTGATATAGCTTCAAATTGTCCACGACCAATCCATAACTCGCCCTCCAATACGGTATTAGGAAAATCCTTAATAAACCAAGCGGGAGGGTTAATTAACCTGCCACTTTTAGTCAGTAGCTGTTTCCCATCCCAATACCCTCTGACACCATCTAATTTTTCACTAACAAGATAATCCTCAATGTGGATAGCCCCCGTTAATGACTTCGCTAATTGTATTTTCGGTTTAGGTATTACCTCCTCTGCTTGAGCATAACTAGAAAGAAAATGCATGATTAACACACCAATCATAACCAGATAATAACCGAGTAAATTGTAGTTTGTGGAAGTGTGTTTTAGATTTACTTGCTGGTTATTGATAGCGGTTATACAAATCAAAAATTTATTCATGAGCAGTCCTTTGCCTGACCAAACTGGTTACAACAGTTAACCAACATTGAATACTTGATTAACAAATATAAAGAAGAATGGCATAATCAGTAAAGAATTTAGTGTAGTACATAAAACGTAGGCTTGAATGAAACCTAAAAATAATCATGGATTTAAACGCGTCATTAGAGCAACAGGCTTTTCAATACAGGGATTTAAAGCAGCATTTAGGGATGAGGCAGCATTTAGGCAAGAACTCGCATTAGCAGCAATCATGCTCCCCATAGCCTTACTTGTTGATGTCAGCACATTAGAGCGCTTAATGCTAATACTAGGTGTTTTTATGGTGCTAATTGTAGAGTTACTTAACTCAGCCATTGAAGCGGTTGTTGATCGTTTTGGTGGTGAAATGCATCCATTAAGCGGTCAAGCCAAAGATATCGCTTCAGCAGCTGTTTTTCTCAGTTTGCTATTTTGTGGTATATGCTGGGCCGTTATTATTGGCCCATTAATTTGGTAATCATTCCAGTCTTAAAAAAGGCAGGAAGCACAAGTTACATTGAATTTAACTTGCTTATTTCTGCCTTGGTTAAGTTGGCGCTACAGGCCCTTTAGCTTGTAACAGGTTTAGCGCCTTTTCAATTTGCTCTCTTCGTTCATTTCCCTTCCAAAAAGCACCATATACGCTGCGCTCAATTGTAGCGGCTTGCTCAACTAAAAATACTTGCTTTGATGCTAAATACGGCTCAATAAATGAGTGAGGTAAAAATGCACTACCGCCATTGTTAAGTAAAAAGTCGAGCGCCATTCTTGCCGAGCTTGTATGTAAAGTCGGAACGGGTAACATTGTAAAAGTCTGTGCATGGGCAATATTAAACGCTGTTCCCCAATCCACTTTAATATAATTTATTGTGTCTATATTACTCAATGACATCCCCGCTTGGTGGCACACTAAACACAAACTTACATCCATTAACTTAACTATGTCTACCTCTTCTAATTTTGGGGTATCAAAGCTAATCGCGATATCGATACTTCGCTCAATCAGCTGTCGAGTCATAGCCTGGGGAGTAATTACTTCCGTGCGAAGTGATACTCCGGGTAATCCCTGATGTAAAGACTGGAAAAAGTGTTGTAAATAAGTATCCCAGATATTATGCCCTGTGCCCAAGGTTAGTTGTAACAAGTGATCCTGGTGCAAGCTTACATCTTGCTTTGCCCTTTCCCACGCAGTTAACACCGCTTCAGCATGACCCAGCATTCTTTCTCCTGCTGGGGTTGGGTGAATATTATTGCGAACACGGTCGAATAACTCCACCCCTAGCAGCGTTTCTAACTGCTTAACTCTAAAACTGACTGCACTTCGAGTTAAAAATAAATTTTCAGCCGCTTTACCGAAATGTCGTGTCTTAGAAACCTCAAGAAAGGTCTTTAATAAATCCGTGTCCATAAAAATTCTTCACCGAAATGGATAAAATATTTTGATTTAAAAAAATTTCAAGCTGGCCAATACTCCAATTGAAATCTTTATTCACTTAATCTTATAGGTAAATGCCATGTCACAGCAATCATATACACATGTAGCTGCCAGTATTGACACTTTAGCCAATGGCACAGCTAGCTTTGTAAGCAACAAACGTTTTTACGATGATGTTAATTTCCCAAAGGGATTTAAACGTTGTGGAGACTTTACCAACAAGGAAGCTGAATTACTTGAGCAACATGGTCAAGCACTGAAAAATTTATCTGAAGGTACACAACTGCCTTGTTCACCAGATGAAGACCAATTTGTTAAAGCGACCCAAGGATTAATGCCACCGACGACGCCAATCGAATTGCTCTGGTCTAAATACACTAGATTAGCCAAAGGTAAGCCATTTTATGCCGTTGTTGGCACTATTCATAACCCAGGCCAATCTGCAAAAGTTGAAATTGAAATTGACTTCGATGAGATAACCGATGATGAAGAAGAAGCATCAGGTGCCGAAGACTAAATAGCGCCTAAAGGCTGAATATTTAAACCTAGTAAAAATAAAGGAGCTTTAAGCTCCTTTATTTTTTGCTAAGGCTGTCAATTTTTAAATAATCAGTTTTTTTAAATACCTACAAATCATCCTAATTTTGATATTTAACTCTCGACTTGCAGTCGATAAAAACAGCATAAAACAGGCCATAGTTTACATTTTTCATCCTCTACACAAGAAAACTTTGATTTAACGCAACTTTAATGAAACAAAGTTTTTACATTTGCTTACATGATGCTAATATCATGAGTGTGTTCTAGTGACAGCATTTCTGCCACATACACTTAGTCATGCTACTCGTGAATCTTTAGTTACTACATTTTCTTCTGTCGACGCGTATTTAGAAGAAACATCTAACGAGTAATCAATGCATATTGCCACCAATGAGCAATAACTACAAAAAGAATAAATGCGGAGTTTTTATTTATGTTCAAAACTTTGATGTCGTGTGCGGTGCTCTTTATAGCAACCCCAGTATTTGCCGATGATAATAACGTCATCACTCCAGAACAAGTTAATGTTTTGCCAGATTCATTCACTATAAATATTGGTGGATTATATGCAAATTCTGACTCGTACATGGTAGTAACTAACCCTCGTACAGGGGGCACATTTCCATTAGATTTTGAGAATGACTTAAACCTTAAAGAAAAACAGTTTTTACCTTTTATTGAATTGGCTTACTCATTCAATCAAAGACATAATATTTATTTAGACTATAAATCTTTACACCGCACGGCCCAATCTCCTGAAATTGCAAAAGACTTTCAGTTCACATTGCCCGACTCAGATATTACCTATGATGTTGAAGCTGGTATCAGCTTAAAATCAACTTTAGACATTGATATTTTACGCTTAGGTTATGGTTATGATATTTGGCAGGGTGAGAACTATACAATAGGTGCTTCTGTCGGTTTACACACCATGTTTATTAAAACGGCTTTTGAAGGTGAAATAGGAATATGTGTTCCCAACACTCAGCTTGAGCAATATTGCGGTGAAACAATAACCACCCCTAGAGTTGTAGATAAAAGCTTAACAGCACCATTACCAAACTTTGGTGTTTATGGTGACTATGAATTCTCGCCTGGTTGGGTATTTAAAGCTTATGCACAGTACTTCTCACTAAAATACAACGATATAGCAGGTTCATTGGTAGATGTTCGAGCGGTAGTAGAAGCTGAATTAAATGAAGATTGGTCATTAATTGCAGGCTTTAATTATTATGAAATTGATGTAGATTATAAGCAAACATTAACCGCCTTAGACCAAGACTTTTATATTGCCGACTACAAAATTAACTACAGCTTTACTGGACCAATGATTTCAGTACAGTACACCTTTTAAATCAAGAATTAAAAAATCAAAAGCATCATTAGATGCTTTTTTTTGCGTTACACATCGCTATATTACTGCTATATTTTTATTATCATTATATAGATAATTAGAGGGTTAAGATGTCGACCACGCTTTTACAGCTTGCAGCAGCTAACTTAAAAAAAGCCGTGCCTTTAATGCTTAAGTATCAAATTCCCACAACGCCAATCAATTATGCGTTATGGTATGCCTATGTTGGCGAAAAAAATCCACAGTTGAATGCCGAACTTGATAATGCAATTAAGCAAAATCAAACCTGCTCCCCTGTTACCAGTGAATTACTATTTCGTAAGCACGTAGCAGATCCCGTAGAGCTTGATGTACGTGATATGCGTAAAAACCTCGATGCCATGGTATGTGACTTATCGCAATCTTTAAAAGACACCAATTCAGATACTGAATCATTTCAAGCACAGATTAATAAAGACTTTACGCGTTTAGCCGATCTTGAAAACCAAGGTTTTTCATTAGAGCAAGTTATCGGTGTTGTGCGTAATATAGTCAAAGAATCTGAAAACATTCGCTCCAGTACGGTTAGTTTTACCCAGCAATTACAAAAAGCCCAATCGGAAATTGACACACTTAAAACACGTTTGGCTGAGTCAGAGAAAGATGTACTGTATGATGCGTTAACTAATGTACTCAATCGTCGTGCTTTTAATGAAGATATCAATGCCCAAATTGAGTTGGCACCAGAAGGCTGTTGTCTTATTTTAATTGATATTGATCACTTCAAAAAATTTAACGACTCTTTTGGTCACCAACTAGGTGATCTTGTTTTGAAAACAGTGGCAAAGCGTGTACAAGAAGCTTGTCGTGACGGCATTAAGCTGTATCGATTTGGCGGTGAAGAGTTTGCTATTATCGTGCCTAAAAGCCAGCTAAGAGTCGCTCGTCATCTTGCCGAGGCCATTCGCCGTGCGATAGAAAAACTCAGTGTAAAAGATAGACGCAGTGAGAAAGTAATTGATTCTATCACCGCATCTTTCGGTGTATCAGAATGGAAACCCAAGCAAGATGTCGGTCAACTAATAGAAGCGACTGACAAATTGCTTTATGAAGCCAAGCGACTAGGTCGCAACCGTGTTATGCCAATATCTAACTAATAGTTAGCTAAATTAAATCAAGCTTGACGGACTTATTGATACAGCCTTTGCCTCTACAATGTAACGAAGGTCTGCATCACCGCCCAATTTATCAAATGGGTAGCAGGTTATTAAGGTTAACCGGCTGTCATCTGTCATGGCCATTTCATCAACTTGGGTATCGTGTACCACTCGTAAATCGGTCACCTGATAACGAGTGTACTGCCCCTGGGCATCTTGCAACTCGATAGTATCTCCCAATACTAAATGCTTTAGCTTCAGAAAATGGCTATCTCGATGCCCTGCAATAATGGTATTCCCCTTCTCACCTACATTAGCCCCACCTAAATATAAACCAGGGCCAAATGCCAATGTTCTGCCTGATATTCCCGCCAAAACATAGATATCTTGTTTATCTAGTTTGTGCTGCCGGTCAATGAAACGTATTTTTGCTACCGGATGAGTATCAGCCCAAGACCAAGGTTTATGCGGCTTGTTATCAATCAAGGTTTGTACGAATGCACGCTCAATCAAATACTGAGCAAAATGAGCTTTAGCTTGCATGTAGCCTCCCTTTATAATCATTGCTGACGCTATAATTAGCAGAGTAAAAAAAATTATCCATCGCAAATTAATTGTTCTTGTTAATCTAACTAACATAATGTTATTCCGCACTATTTAGAATGAGCCTTTGCGCAGGCAGTAAGCCTTTTAGCCATAGACCATAAAGTAAGGTTAATGCTAGTAAGCTCATTCCGATAAGTAACCATAAACGACTCGCTGTCGCAGTTTGTGGTAACACACCTTGTTGACTCGCACTAGCTTGCCACCCAGCAGGTAATAACGTCGCTAATTGATGCTCAGACTTGTCAGGGTGATGTGGATTAACCGGAGTAACATCAACCGCCAATAAACTGGTTTGGCTACTGACTAAATGATATAGCATGGCCAACGCTTCAACTTGCTTGGCCACTTTTTGACGATTCGCATGACTTTGACTTAGCTCTAATGCGGTTATTTGTGTATTAGCCCACAGTAAATCAATTCCCACGGCTGCGCGGCCCTGATTAAAATCCAGTTGTTGTTGCCAATATTGACCGTTTATATGGCCTGAAATAATCACTGGCTGTAATTGATCAGCAGGCATTTTAAAACTGACTGTAGCGGGATCGCTCTGATAAACATCATCAATCTGTGCGGGCCAATAATCCGGCACGCTACCATCAAGGTTATATAATTCAACATCGGTTAATATCGGCTGACTTATCTTGGTCAAAAGCTGGGATATTTTTTGCTCTACCTCCTCTGATTTACCTATATAAGTAAATGTCCCTCGTCCGACTCTGGCTGCCCTTGTCATAAAGTGTGAATTAGGAGCCGAGCCAATCCCGACCGTAAACAGTCTTGAATCTTGTAACTGATAGCTAATTTGTTCAAATAACTGTGCCTCATTTGATACCGCACCATCCGTCATAAATATGACTTGCCTTAGGCTTCCTGCTTTAGCATTAGCGTTAATGCTTGAAGTCAATGCCCTGTCCAATGCTGGTGCCATTTCGGTGCCACCATCTGCATTTAAAGAACCAATGAATCGCTTTGCCTCCTGCAAATACACACTGTTTGCTGGTTTTGCATCACTGAATAATGCACTAACACTAGAGTTAAATTCGATAATATTGAAACTGTCGTTTGGTTTAAGTGCTGTTAAGGCAATGTTCAACGCCTGCTTAGCTTGAATGATTGACTCTCCCGCCATTGAACCAGAGGTATCAATAACAAGGATTAATTCTCGGCTAATTTGCTGCTGAGCTTTTGAAGTCAATGTGGGTGGAAATAACATAGCCATCGCATAAATATCTTTTGGCTGGTCAAGATTGACGTCAGCATTGGCTTTATCTTGATAGGTTTTGCCTGTTTGAAAAAAAACCGTGGCAGCCACTTCATCACCAACACTTGTTTGCCATTGTAGGACAAAGTCACGGTCTAACGGCACTTTGCCCTGCAAGCTTACATTGGTTTTTCGTCCATTTTGATGTTGTTGTATATCGTGAAACGGACTACTTAATTTGGTAATATCAAAACCACCATCTATATCGATATGTATCGATACCTTATGGCTTGCTGATGCATTTTGTCCCTCAGTATTACGCTGCACATTTAGAGGATCAAGCATGGGCGATATTAGCTCTTTAGTTTCAGAAAATGTACTGCGTTGAAAATCCG
This sequence comes from Shewanella glacialimarina, assembly GCF_020511155.1. Lineage (NCBI taxonomy): Bacteria > Pseudomonadati > Pseudomonadota > Gammaproteobacteria > Alteromonadales > Shewanellaceae > Shewanella > Shewanella glacialimarina. Next base: position 2,637,942 of record NZ_CP041216.1, read on the forward strand.
GTCGATAACGCGGCACAACCACTAACGGAAAGCGCAGACTAAACAAACCATCCTGATAACTGATTGTTTGCAGATAAGTAATTTCAACGGTTACTTGCTGTAACGGGCCGATGTTAGCCAATTGAGTGGTAAACACATTGGTGCGTTGCTGACTGACCAAACTCGCCTGCTTGCCTTGTTGTTTAGCCTGCTCAAATTGTTGTTTAGCCTGTTGCTTTGGTTTGATAACACCTTCAATTACCCGGTCGCCAATTAGTAAATTCATCCCATCAACCGCGGAATTTTCAGGTAATGGGAATATATACTTAGCATGAATCCAGCTGTCTTCAACATTATTAAATATCTGCTTCACCGTCACCCTATTCACTAATCCTGATACTGTCATTTCAACTTGAGTATCTAGGGCAAACATCTGTTTATGCTGACTATTAATCTGGTAGCTAATCAGACCTTGAGTGATTTCATCAGCCTCATTTGTGATAGTTCGATTCAAGTATGCATCTTGTGATGCCAGGCTCAAATAGGGAAAACTGAAATAACATACACTGACTAAATACAACCACAAGGGTAATTTTACAAACATAACATCTCCTTCGCGGCATGGTATTCATGCCGCTAACTAAATCCATAAAGTGGAACACACGGTTAAATTAATTGGCGGCTAATTGCGCACTTTCTGGAATAAGCGTTAATGTTACTCGGCGATCGAAAAAATCATTTTCAAAATTCTGATCTGGATGAATTGGCGCGCTGGCACCATAGGCCTGACCTTGTAGACGTGACTTATCAATTCCTTGCGCCACAATGTAGTTGGTGACCTCAAGTAAGCGCTGCTCTGATAACGCCTGATTAAAATTATCATTACCCCGACGATCGGCAAAGCCCATTAAATCAACATTCAGCTCAGGCATTGATGCCATCATGTAAGCCACATTATCTAACTGTTGCTTAAACAAAGGTTCAATGAGGCTTGAACCGGTTTTAAATTGCACATTCATTCCCACACCTAATTCAGCTAAGGTTTGCTTTTGATGCGCTTGAAGTCGAGCGAGCTCTGATTTCACCTCTTCTAAGGACTGTTGTTGTTGGTTCATTTGTGCAATTTTTTGGCTAGTCTCATTAATTTCATATTGCTGCTGCGATAATAAAGATTGTTGTGCTTCAATCTCAGAATCATCACCAACAGACTTACCAATTAATGAGCCTGTTAATGCGCCAATAAAAGCACCAATAGGCCCGCCAACCACAGCTCCCAATATAATGCCCGAACTTAAGCCGACAAGTTCTTCAGTATTTTCACGTTCTGGTATTGTGTTGCCTTGAGCGCCATAGCTTATGTTACTAAACAGTACTGATGAGATAACGGCGATAGCGACTAGTTGCTTTTTCATAATGACATTCCTGTTTTTGATATTGATAAATGAGTTGTTCGACATGAGTCCTCGACTCGATGAAACTATTAAACAACACAGAAATGGCTATTTATGGGTTTAATAATGGCAATCCTCTGCTCAATTGTGGCAACAAAATGGCAATTGGTTTGGAAGCCTTTAACCCGTTATAAATTGCTGTATAGTCACAACAATAAACAGATTATGGAATTAGCTGATTAATGAAACGCATCGCGATTGTTGAAGATGAAGCCGCTATCCGCGACAACTATAAAGAAGTGCTCCAGCAACAAGGCTACAGTGTACAAGCCTACCCTAACCGCCCAACGGCTATGTTAGCCTTCAATGCTCGCCTGCCCGATTTAGCCATCATTGATATTGGCCTTGAAGGTGAAATTGATGGCGGTTTTACTCTGTGCCAATCCTTACGAGCAATGTCGAGTAGCTTGCCGATTATCTTTCTTACCGCACGAAGTGGCGATTTTGATACTGTTTGTGGTTTAAGGTTAGGCGCTGATGACTATCTAACCAAGGATGTCAGTTTCCCGCATTTATTGGCGCGTATTGCCGCATTATTTCGCCGTTCAGAATTAATCGGTTCAAGCCCGATTGAAGATAATCTAATGACACGCAATCACTTGCAAATTGACGGCAATCGCATTCAGGTCACTTGGAAGTTACAGCCGATTGAATTAACCGTTACTGAATTTTGGATGGTACACGCTATGGCTAAACACCCAGGACATGTCCGCAGCCGTCAGGATTTAATGCAAGAAGCAAAAATTTATGTCGATGACAGCACCATTACGTCCCATGTAAAGCGGATCAGAAAAAAGTTTTTAGCCATAGACAGTGAATTTGACTGTATCGATACCGTATATGGTATGGGCTATCGCTGGGATAGCTTGTAAGGAAGATGTTCAATATGTATTTGCCATTAGGCCTAAGGGCTAAAGTGATTATACTGTCACTATTTTTACTCTGCCTACCTTGGCTTGGGTATGAATATGTATGGGAAATGGAAAAGTACTTGCGCCATGGGCAAGAAAAAACCTTAGAAGGTACCACTCAAGCGTTGGCAACCGCACTACATGAACGCCCTAAACTGTTTGATAATCAAGCCAGTTTTTTAACCCAAGTCCAAAAAGGACGAGACTTATATGCTTATCCATTATCGGGCCCAATTCAACTTGACGGAAAGTTAGAAGACTGGCAATTGTACAGCCACCGTAAGTTGCATTATGGTAAAGAACACATTGTTTATCAACAAAATGCACAACAAGACATAAATCTTAACTTTACCCATATGGTGGGCAAATATGCTGGTTATCTTTATGGCTTTTTTGAGGTTAATGACTCCCAAGTTATTTACCGCAGTAAAAATAGCTTACGGGTCGACAGGAACGATCATTTAGTGATGGCCACACTTGCACCCGACAACTTATTTAGGCGCTATGTCATTGCCAACACCAAGGATGGCTGGCTAAGCGCTTATCAGTTACCTCAAGATCCAACACAATCAATGCCCGTCATCCCTGAGAATCGTATTCAAGGTCAGTGGCAAAAAACAGCCAATGGCTACAATATTGAGTTTCGTATTCCGTTAGACATGATTGGCAGTAAACTCGGATTCGCTATTCATAATGTGGATGACAATGAGACGCGCAATTTAATTAATATTGTCGGCACTTCAGCCACCAACTCGGTAGCAGAGTTAGGCACAGTTCTGGTACCTTCCCCTGAAATAGAAAGTATTGTCAAAGGTATGGGCCACAATAGCTCACGCATTTGGGTGGTCGATAATCATGGCAGAGTCTTAGCTCGATCGGGTGATATTCGAACATCAAGCAATACCTGGGATGCTGATTTAGATGACGCCCAGACTGAAAGCTCTTGGGCACTCTTCCATAAACAATACTTATTACCCTTATATTATAAAATTCTCACTAGACCGCCACAGGACTTTATCGATTCATTACAAGACTCAACTGAATTAAGTGGTAGCCATATTGAAAATGCCCTAGCAGGTAAACAGGCTTCAACCTGGCGATTAACCCCAGACAGTAAAGCGGTCGTATTAGCTGCAGCCAGTCCTATTTGGATTGATGACAAAGTGATGGGGGCTGTTATAGCCGAAGAAACTACTCACGGTATCCGTAGCTTGCGTAATCGGGCGCTGGAAAAGCTATTTAACGTTATTCTTACGATTATGAGCATGGGCACACTGGCACTATTCATTTTTGCATCGAGTATTTCTAGTCGTATTCGCCGCTTAAGAGATCAGGCGGAATTAGCTATAGACAGTCAAGGGCGTGTCAGACATCAAATAACACCTTCAAGAAATCGAGATGAAATAGGTGATTTATCAAGAAGCTTTGCCAATATTGTCGGCAGACTCGGTCAATATACTCACTATTTAGAAAACATGTCATCGCGGCTATCACATGAACTACGTACCCCTGTTGCAGTTGTTCGAAGCTCTTTAGAACACCTCAGCAATCAAAACCTAGATCAAGCAAGTAAAAAATATGTCAATAGAGCGCAGGATGGTGTCAATCGATTACATCTGATTTTAAATAACTTAACTGAGGCAACTAATCTCGAAGCCAGCTTATCACATGCTGAACGTAGCATATTTCCCTTAAAAAAGGTTATTGGCGGCTGCATGCAAGGTTATCAAATGACCTACCCAGAGCAGCGCTTTAACGTATTTATTGAAGATAAACTCATGATGTGTAATGGCGTCCCAGAATACATTGCCCAATTAATGGATAAACTCATTAGTAATGCCATTGAATTTAGCCATCCAGATAGCGCTATTAGTGTTAGCTTAAGTCAATATCATAAGCAGGCGATTCTAAAAGTAACCAATATCGGCCCAAGATTACCTGAAGACATGAGCGAGCAGATTTTTGAATCTATGGTGTCAATAAGGCCACAAATTCCCACCAACAAACCCCATCTTGGTTTAGGCTTGTATATCGCAAGATTGGTGACTGACTTTCATCATGGCACGATTAAAGCGAGCAATGTCAGCGGTGTAAAAGAAGATGATATTAACAAAACGACACTTCAAGCGGATGAGATACATCAAAGTGGCGTTGAGTTTTGTTTAACATTACCCATAGTGGAAACGACATAAGCTATTTTGCCTATGTAGCCGACATTATCTATCTCTCGCCTCTTTCATTTAGCCGTATAGATGTTAGGATGGCCAAATAGGTTTTTAGTGGATGAATTAATAATGAATAAACACGGTAAACAAGCAACCCAAATAGTCAGTTTAGGTCGAGATAAAAAATACACTAAGGGCATTATTAATCCGCCGGTATTTAGAGCATCTACAGTGGTGTTTGACACCATGGACGACATGCGTTTTGCCATTAAGAATAAAACCAATGGCGAGTTATTCTACGGTCGTCGTGGTACGCCAACCCATTTTGCCTTTCAAGAAGCCATTGCAGAACTTGAAGGCGGCTTTGGCACGGCGTTATATCCATCCGGTGCAGGGGCAATTAGCGCCGCATTATTAGCATTTTTAAAAAGCGGTGACCACTTATTGATGGTCGACACCGCCTATGAACCCACGCGTGATTTATGCGACAAAATGCTTGCCGGATTTGGCATCGAAACGAGCTATTATGGCCCTATGATAGGTGAAGGCATACGTGATCTCATTCGCCCAAATACTAAAGTACTCTTCCTTGAGTCGCCAGGGTCGATCACCATGGAAGTACAAGATGTGCCGACGCTGAGTCGCATCGCCCATGAACATAATATCGTTGTGATGCTGGATAACACCTGGGCTTCACCGATTAATTCTAGACCATTCGAAATGGGTGTGGATATCTCTATTCAAGCTGCGACTAAATACATTGTCGGTCATTCAGACGTCATGATGGGTACCGCAACGGCAAATGAGGTTCACTGGCCACAATTACGTGAAAACAGCTATTTAATGGGACAAACAACTTCGCCAGATGATGTATTTTTAGCGGCCAGAGGGCTACGTACCCTAGGAGTCCGTATGGCCCAGCACCATAAAAATGGACTTGAAGTCGCCAATTGGTTAGCAAAGCGTCCCGAGGTTGACCATGTCAGACATCCTGCTTTTGAAACATGCCCAGGTCATGAATTCTTTAAGCGTGACTTTACCAGCGCGAATGGCTTATTTTCATTTGTTTTAAAAGATGGCGATCTTAGAAGCATTACAGCCTTTGTCGAAAACATGCAGCATTTTAAAATGGGCTTTTCGTGGGGCGGTTTTGAAAGCTTAATTTTGGGTGTTTTCGGTATTGATAAAATAAGATCAGCAACCCAATGGGATAGCAGTAAGCCACTTATTCGTTTACATATCGGCTTGGAAGACGCAGAGGATTTAATTGCCGATCTTGAACGCGCTTTTGAGCGTTACAATCAAGCTATCGCTAAGTAACCACTGCTCGAGATAATAAACACATATAAAATAGGCCGCACAAATATTGATATTGGTGCGGCCTATTTTGTCATTCTACATAAGTGTGGACACTAATTTTGACTATCAACCTTCAATGCATTCCATGCCTGCGTTCCATAAAGCGGCACAGTTGATAAAGCATGCTTATGGCTGCCGTTAGTTTCTTTAGTGGAATAAGATAAATACAATAAAGTTTGATTTTCTTTATCCAAAATACGTCTCACTTTTAAGCTTTTAAATAAAATACTTAACGACTCTTTAAAGACCACTTCACCGCCTTTACTGGTATCGATGTCTGCTAAATCATTTACTGAAATAGGCCCAGTTTGACGGCAACTAATGCTCATATCTGAAGGGTCTGCAAAATCTAAATCTGCTTTAATACGACTGATATGACAAGTCACTCCTGGTATTTTAGGGTCATGTTTTGCATCAATAATCACATCTTTAGTGGTAAATAATCCTAAACTGACTTTACCGACATCGTCACTGCAGCTCATCATTAATCCACTCAATGAGATTAAAGCGGCTAATTTCAGGTTAATATTCATTTAACTTCCTTAAAATATTGTTGCGCCATACGAGTTAACCCTGCGGTAACAGAACCAAAGTGATCACCCACCACCACTTGTGCTTGAGGATACACTTTGGCAATTTGTTTGTATATTGCAGGGCTTCTTGCTGTACCGCCAGTGATATAAACAATATCAGGGCTTTCTAACGCCTTACCCTGATCATCAAGACTATTCATAGCCTGGCGCATTAATTGACTGACTTTATCCAGTGACGGCGCAATGGCTTGCTCAAATTGCTCGACACTGACTTCGATAGTGAGCTCTTTTTCCACAAATGACAGTGCTGCTTTATGAACGGGTGAATCGGTTAAAGCCACTTTAGCGATCTCCGCTTGACGCACAACCTGAAAACTCATCTGATTTTTTTGTATAGTCAATAAACGCTGCAGTAATTCAGGTTGCTCGGCACCATTGATCAAGGTTTCGATTAATCTCTTACTGGATAAATGATAGAAATCACGCTGGGCGCTAATATCATTCACGGCAACGGCATTCCAAAATAAATTAGAAGGGATAGGCTTGCCATCTAACATAGAACTGCCACTGCCAAAACTTGGCATAAAGCCTTGCATAGCAAGCGCTATATCAAGATCGTTACCACCGATACGCTGTCCGCTGTGTCCCAAACAGTCTTGATCTCGCTGCGTGTTACTCATTAATTCAGGGCCCATTTTTACTAACGAGCAATCTGTAGTACCGCCACCAACGTCGACAACTAATACATTAGCTGCCTTATTAAGGGTTGATTCAAAATCCATTCCAGCCGCAAGTGGCTCAAATAGAAAACCCACCGAGGTAAAACCGGCTCTTTTAGCCGCTAAGGTTAAAATGGCTTCTGCTTGTTGATTACTTTGTTCGCCGCCAATACCTTGAAAATTAACTGGGCGGCCAATCATGGCGTGGGAAGCCGTATTTAAGCCTTTAGCAGCTAATTGTTGATCAACACGTTGTTTAACGTGTTGCATCATCAAGGTAACAATATCTTCAAATAAAGCCACTTGTTCAGCTCTCAATCCTGTAGCCCCCAGAAAAGACTTGGGCGAACGGACATAAAAACCTTCTTCAGGCATTTCAAGATAAGCATCAATAGCGGCCTGACCGACAAACACTGTAGGTTCATTAATCAATAAATCGAGTTCATGTCGAATTATTTTCGCCCGCATTAATTGTGAGCTGCGTAAATGAGAAAATTCAGCTTTTAATGCTTCAGGCAAACCATTATAAACAGCCTCAGCAATCAGCTCACGATCCATGGCATAGAGTGTAGAGGGTAAATAATTAGAATTTTCACTAAGGGGGATTAACTCTATTTTCTCATTGATCCAAGCACCAATTGAACAATTAGCACTGCCATAATCGAAACCCACTATCATCAATAAACTCGCTTAAAAAAATCGAACGAATAAACTATCACATTCAAACAACAAATAGATATTTTTTGCCGTTAAGATGAATTAAGTGGTGAATTTTAAAACATTAATTGGATCTAAATTGAACTTGGAAGAAAAACTGGCATAAGTCGATAACATTGCATTTATCTAGGTAGGCAAATATCGCTCTTGGCATTTGTGCTGATAATCAAGGTCAGTTACTCGCCAACTGCATAGCCATAAACAAAACATTCCACTGCAAACAATAATAATACTGTTTACTAGAAAGTTAAGTTGCAGGATAACATGACTTAACCGCTGAACAATCAATTGATGATAATTAGTTTGGCTGAGGAAGCAGTAATTGATATTGCTCTTTACATGCTTGATTAATATAGACGCCAACTTGAGCCTCTAAAATGGGCGTGTTGGAGAATTGAAAGTCTTGGCTATTTATTTCAGGGTGCTTAAATAAGTAATCAGGGAATTGGTTAGAAAAAACTAAGTCCACTCGCTTATGTTTAAGCATTTTAAACCCCTGTTCAACCGATTCAATAGGCACCATATTAAGGCCGGCATTAATAAATTGCCGATGAAAATCCCCTTCTCGTTTGTAGCGCATAATGGCTAAACTTTTTCCTTTCAGTTCAGACAAGTCATCCCAAGAAAATGGCGCATTCTCCTTCCGACGAAATAAACCTAACACAACTTTCTGTTGGCTCAACGGCACAAAATAAGCTTGTTGAGACTCAGGAGGCGGAAAAAAGCTCAAACACCATCGGCCAGATTGAACTTGCAGCTGTGCTCTGGCCGGAGGTAAAAATAATGGTTTTACCTTAAAATCATAATAGCCGGAAATAAGTTGGCTTAATAATGAAAAGTTAATGCCATGGTCGCCGACACCCATGGTGGTGAAAGGTGGATAATCAACCGCAATGACTTCATGTTCACCGATATTTTGAGCAATGTTAACTTGATCATTAACAACCGTGTTTTGCGCCATTACTTGTAGGCTGACAAACAACACCAAAGAACCTAGTATACTTTGTAACATCACTTAAACCTTACTGATAAACGCCGAACAACCAGCATAGCTTAGTTGAATATAGCCATTTTTACATAGCTAGCGCATCAATTCATAAATACTTAACAAACAAAAACGCCATCATAATGATGGCGTTTGTAAACTAAATAACCTCAGATCTGATAATAAAACTACTTTTTAGTTTTTTTCTTAGGTGACTTTGTCGACTCACTCACCCACTTGCCGCCAATAAACTTAGCAGACCAACCAGTGGCTTTACCATCAACGTCGGTAGCAACATACTGCTCTTTCGTTTTACGGCTAAATCTGACAGAGGCTTTATTACCATCATCATCTTCGACTGGGGCATCGGCTAAAAAGGCGTACTTGTCCCATAATAACTCACGATATTGCACCAGCTCTTCAACAAGCGGCGCGCGGGTTTCACGGGATTTTGGGAAGGTACTTGCCGCTAAAAATATTCCAGCCGCGCCATCACGTAACACAAAGTGCGCATCAGACTTAGTACATTTAAGTTCCGGTAAGAAGATAGGATCTTCTTTTGGAGGCGCAGCTTCACCACTTCTTAACAGTTTGCGAGTGTTTTTACATTCAGTATTAGTACAACCAAAGTATTTTCCGAAACGGCCATTTTTAAGTTCCATATCATGACTGCAACGATCACATTCAATCAAAGGACCTTCATAGCCTTTTATTTTAAACTGACCTTTTTCAATCTCGTAACCATCACAGCTTGGGTTATTACCACAAACATGCAGTTTACGTGATTCGTCAATTAAATAGCCGTCCATTGCGGTGCCGCACTTACCACAACGGTGCTTAGCACGAAGTGCATCGGTTTCTGCATCTTCATTATCACTAATGGCTTCATCACCTGAAGTTAAATTAACCGTTGTTTTACAACGCTCTTTTGGTGGTAAGGCATAGCCACTACAACCTAAGAATACCCCAGTTGAACCAGTACGAATGCCCATTTTACGTTGACACGTTGGGCACTCGATATCGGTTAAAACCGGATCGTTTAAACGCATGCCGCCTTCATCTGGGTCCATTTCTGCCATCAATAATTGCTTGGTAAAATCACCATAGAAACCATCGAGCACTTTTTTCCAATCTAGCTTACCCTGAGCGACGTCATCAAGGGTTTGTTCCATACTGGCGGTAAAGTCATAACTCATTAGATCTTTAAAGCTTTCAACTAAACGTTCACTGACTATTTCACCCATTTTTTCAGCAAAGAAACGGCGATTATCCACTCGCACATAACCGCGGTCCTGAATAGTTGAAATAATAGTCGCGTAAGTTGAAGGTCGACCAATACCACGCTTCTCTAACTCTTTGACTAATGATGCTTCACCGTAACGAGCAGGCGGTTTAGTAAAGTGTTGTTTTGGTAAAAGTTGATCAAGCGTCAGTACATCACCCACTTCCACTACGGGCAATGTGCTAGTGTCTTCGTTTTTCTTGCTCATTGGCGGTTGTACACGTGTCCAACCGTCAAAGCGTAATGTACGACCACTGGCTTTTAATTCGTAATCACCGGCAACCACAGTCAAACGTGTTGCATCATATTGAGCTGGTGTCATTTGACACGCCACAAATTGACGCCAAATTAATTCATAAAGACGTTGAGCATCACGCTCCATATCCGTCATCGACGCAGATTGCACATCCACATTTGAAGGACGAATAGCTTCATGCGCCTCTTGAGCACCTTCTTTGCTACCATAACGTATAGGATCTGCAGGTAAATACTTGGTACCAAACTCTTTGCCAATCATCTCGCGTACATTTTCTACCGCTTCTTGGCTTAGGTTGGTTGAATCGGTACGCATATAAGTAATATGCCCCGCTTCATACAAACGCTGCGCCATCATCATGGTTTTTTTCACGCCATAACCCAAACGCGTGCTTGCAGCTTGTTGCAATGTAGACGTGATATAAGGTGCTGAAGGTTTGCTTGATGTCGCTTTATCTTCGCGGTTAGAAACTTTGTAAGAAGCTCCTTTTAACGCATCAACAGCAACTTTGGCTTGAGCTTCATTAATGGGTTCAAATGCTGCGGATTGAAATTTCAACACCTGCATTTTCAATTGTTCAGCATTACTGGTGTTTAAGTCAGCATGGATGTCCCAAAACTCTTCAGGTACAAATGCTTTAATCTCACTTTCTCGCTCAACCACTAATCTGACTGCAACAGATTGCACTCGACCAGCAGATAAACCACGTGCGACTTTTTTCCACAACAGCGGCGATACCATAAAGCCCACAACACGGTCGAGGAAACGACGTGCTTGTTGGGCATTGACCATATTGGTATCTAATGTAGATGGCTTACTAAAAGCATCTTGAATTGCTGATTGAGTGATTTCATTAAATACCACTCGTTGATACCGTGAAGCATCACCACCGATAATTTCCTGTAAATGCCAGGCGATAGCTTCCCCTTCACGGTCCAAATCGGTTGCGAGATAGATTTGGTCAGCGGACTCTGCAAGTTCTTTTAATTCTTTTACTACCTTTTCTTTACCGGGTAATACGGCATATTTAGCTGCCCAGCCTTTTTCGGGATTAATTCCCATCCGGCCAACAAGCGCTTGTTTATCTCTAGCCTGCTTATATATAGCTTTGGCTTCAGGTGACATCTTACGAACTTCTGCAGCAGTTTTAGCTGGAGGAGTACCATCAGATGTGGAGGAAGTCGGTAAATCACGTATGTGACCTACACTAGACTTCACGATGAAATCTTTACCAAGATACTTATTAATTGTCTTGGCTTTAGCCGGCGATTCGACAATAACTAACGATTTACCCATAGTTTGATTTGCGCCAAATAGTCTCAGAAAATAACAAAATTGATTCCATATATAGAGTGTTGCGACAAGACTTTCAAGTAAATCTGCTTTTTATGTGCGTTTATGAGCAATTTTCCAGCCAAAAATAAAAAAAATGAAAAATAATATGCGTTTTTTAAAACTAATTTCTCAATAAAACACTTTTGAGAGCAACTTGAGTGCATTTTTAGTCAAAAAAGCCTAATTGAACAAAAACCAAACAGCTTGTTAACCCGCTTAGCTTGCGTATACTTGCGGTAATTTAGTTATTTCTTACATGCAAATTTAATGTTATTTCCATGTCGAAATCTTAATAACAATAATCAATGAAGGATTAGCCATGAAGCAATTTGAAGCAAATTTTGATGGATTAGTGGGACCAACTCATAACTATGCCGGTTTATCATTTGGTAATGTGGCATCATATTCTAATGCCGCACAAGCCTCTAATCCTAAAGCTGCAGCCAAACAAGGATTACTAAAAGCTAAAGCACTTGCAGATTTAGGTATGGTTCAAGGTGTACTAGCCCCTCAAGAGCGCCCAGACCTTTATACACTGCGTAGAATTGGTTTTAGCGGAACTGATTCAGAAGTAATACAAAAAGCTGCTGAACAAGCTCCTGCTTTGCTGAACGCTTGCTGCAGCGCCTCAAGTATGTGGACTGCCAATGCGGCAACGGTCTCACCTTCCGCCGATACCCGTGATGGTAAAGTGCACTTTACCCCGGCTAATTTGGTGGATAAATTACACCGAAGTATTGAACCACTAACTACCGGAAGCATATTAAAAGCAACATTCAATAACGATCGTCACTTCAAACATCATCTGCACTTGCCAGAACATGCTAATTTTGGAGATGAAGGTGCAGCTAATCACACTCGTTTATGCAGTGATTATGGTAAAGCGGGCGTGGAGCTATTCGTCTATGGCCAAAGTGCAACCAATTCCAATGCGCCAAAACCAAATAAGTATCCTGCTCGTCAAACATTAGAAGCATCACAAGCTGTCGCGCGTTTACACCAACTTGAGGATGAAAGTTGTGTTTTCATCCAACAAAATCCTGATGTGATTGATCAAGGTGTGTTTCATAACGATGTCATTTCAGTCGGTAACCAGAATGTGCTGTTTTATCATGAACAGGCATTTTTAAATACTGAGGCAAAATTTGCTGAAATTCGTCAAAAAATGAATTCAGAAGTACACTTTATTAAAGTGTCTACCAATCAAGTGTCAATTGATGATGCGGTTAAAAGCTACTTATTTAACACTCAAATTATCACCTTACCTAATGGTGAAATGGCCATTATTGCGCCGACTAACTGCCAAGAAAACCCTGCAGTGTTCGCTTATTTGAATCAACTTGTTACCTTAGGTACTCCAATTACACAGGTTAAGTATTTTGATGTAAAACAAAGTATGCAAAATGGCGGTGGACCGGCGTGTCTTCGTCTTCGCGTGGCGATGAATGAGCTAGAGATTGAAGCGGTTAATCAACACACAATCATGAATGACGGCTTGTTTACACGTTTAAACACTTGGGTTGATAAACATTACCGCGATAGCCTAACAGTTGCAGATTTAGCAGACCCACAATTGATTATTGAATCTCGCACTTCATTAGATGAATTAACCCAAATATTGAAATTGGGTAGCGTGTATCAGTTCCAGAAGTAATTGTTCTACTTGCTTTGTCAAAATGGCCATCGTGATTAGCGACGGCCATTTTTTATTGCAAGGTAATCGTGAACATACACAAATACTGATCGATTTATGCAAATTATCTTTTTCTCGGATAAATAAAAAGGGCGCTGTAAGCGCCCTTTTTATTTATGGTTAATCCATATTACAGAATGCTCACTCCGATTGAAACGACTTCAGTAACTAATCCATTAGGTGTTTCAACCTCAACCAGGAATACACCAGAGTTAGGTTCATCTTCACCTTTAATCGTTACACCAAAGTCACGACCACCATTATAATTGCTGCTTGGCCACACATACTCACTTGCACTAACAACTGAACCCGCAGACGTTTTAAATCTTACAATAGAGCCTGCTGGCATTTGTTGGTTATGTAAGTCAGAGATAGTAAAGAATACCGAAGCTGAACCCTTGCCAACGATAGTAATATTGCCACCAAGGTGTTGACCATCACGATCATCGATTAAAATTTGACTACGTTCGGTAGCGTATGCAGTACTACCTGACATTACCATCACTAGACTACGACGCACATAAAGTGATTTTGAGTTGTTCACACCATCAGCACAGCCGGCATGCGCAGGAGATGAACACAATACGCCGTTATACAAACCATCTTTAACATCAAACGTACCATTAGCATTAAAATCAACTAACTCTTCTAATGCACCGCCACTTTGTCCGCCAGCTTGTTGAGGATTAAATAGGGTATCTTCGTTGTAGTCATTAAACGCATCATTTAGGTCAAATCGTTGCCCTGTTACATCAACACCATTTCTAAACTCAGTAAGTTCGCTGGCATCGAATCGACCATTACCATTTAAATCAGGGAAAGACTCTTCACCAATAGCCGTAGCGGTAATGGTTGCACGCCCACCATATTTTTGGCCGTAAATATTACCATATACATTTAATGCAGCATCATAAGCTAAAGCTGAATTAGGGTTACGGAACATAGCGCCAGTACCATTAATTAGCACTTCACCTTCTGGTCGCGGTAACTGACTAGTCCATTTTACTGAGCAGGCACCTTTTACCGTTTGACATGCATCTTCAATAGAGCCGCCTTCAGTGGTGAATGACACTGTTGTTCCATCAGGAACTGGGTTATTAAATGCATCGGCCATGCGTGCGGTTACAGTCACTTCCGTGCCGTCAATATCCCAACCTTCAGCATTAACAAACTCAGCAGAAAGTGAAAAACTGTCTTGATCTGGAATACCTGTAGAAACAATTAACTGCTTTGATTGACTTGATATAGCTGGCACAGCACCATTTTCAACTTTTGCAGTCACACGTAATGATGTCGCCACAGTACCAGTATTCACAACCGTTTGAACAATGCCTAAATTGTTTGTTGTTGCTATAACAGGTGTAATAGCAACGCCACCAACCGCAGTATTCAATGAAAATGATACTGATTGGTTGCTAACAGGATTACTATTTTTATCTAACACTCTAAATTTAACGGTTGAAGACTCAATACCACCGGTACCTAAAATACTAATATTTTCAGGCACTGCTGATACGAATGAAATACTGCCGACATCTGCTTGTAATACATTAATAGTACCCACCGCAGATAAGCTTATGCCGCCGGCATTAGCTGTGACGTTTATTTGATCTTCACCAACACAACCTTGTGCCAAATAAGTTGAAGTAGCAACACCATTACTTGAAGAAACAGGTGAGCTTAATTCTGCTTGAGCAGGATTTTTGGTCGCACAAGTCGATGAAAAATTCACATCAACTGGTTGATTAAAAGGTTGACCTAAGTCGTCTTGAATTCTTACCGTAATGGTTGCTGTACCGCCAGCAGATAAATCTGTAGTACTTACTTCAGCTTGGCCAGCAACAAATGTTGTACCAGAGCCGCTGCCCATAACAACATTAGTTGCACCAACAACCACAATAGTTTTGCCTACTTCGTTAGTGGGCAAGGTCGCACGCACTTCACCAGCACCTAATGAGCTGCCAGCATATATATCAACGGTCGCTTTACCTTCAGCATTTGTTACCGCTGTTTTTATCGGAAGATCTCCAATATCTGACTCAAACGTGACAATAGTCGGTTTGGTAATGCCAGTAACCGTAGCCGTTAATTTTCCCGGAGAAAGTGTACTAATAGTTTGAACTGTTGCACCTGCTGAGTTGGTCAATACAAGTGAAACTTGTGAACCACCACCAGCTTCACCGCCGTCACCGACCATAGTGATATTTACAGACGCTGTTTCACCAGAAGTAATAGTTGCGGTAACTGTTGCACCTGTATTAACAGAAGCGGTATCAAGTTTGATCTTTGCAACACCATCGGCATTGGTAGACACTTGTCCCGTTGCCGGAGAAAAAGTACCATAGCTGTCATCGTTTAATTCAAAACTGACTAAAGTACTAATGGGCTGACCTTTAGAGTCAGTAACCGTAGCGGTAATGTTTGCTGGTTCAGCAACAGACACTTGAGTATTATCAATAGATAATGCTACTGAAATAGTGACAGGGGATGTGCCACCGTCGCCACCACCACTACCGTCATCAGTAATGCCGCCACCGCCACCACAGGCGAAGAGTAAAAACGAACAAATTAACGTTATATAGACTTTAATTGCTGACCGCATTGTCAGGCTCCCTGTTACATTAAAATAATACTTATGATTTATAATAGTTACCTATTGGGTAATAATACACAAATATCTGATAACTATGCCACAACATGGTCGTTTTAATCGGTACATTTTGGTATAAACTTTAACTTTCATACCATTTCATAACTAAAGCTTTCCTGCTACGCTTTAGTCCATCAGCCAAACAATACTTAAAAAAATAATTGGAAGGAAAGATTGTGAGCAATAAAAAACAGCTCGGACTAACAAGTAAAATTTTAATCGGCATGGGTACAGGTATTATATTAGGCCTACTTTTAAGAAATCTCTTCCCCGACAGCTTATTTATTAAAGACTACATTACTGAAGGTTTATTGCACGTTTTAGGTGCTATTTTTATCTCCAGCTTAAAAATGCTTGTTGTTCCATTGGTGTTTGTGTCATTGGTGTGCGGTACTTGCTCATTAAGTGATCCCTCCAAACTAGGCCGATTAGGCGGAAAAACCATTTCGTTCTACCTATTCACTACCGCTATTGCGCTGACTATTTCTATCGTGGCTGCCATTTTAGTTCATCCCGGTAATGCCAGCTTAGTCAGTTCTACTATGGAATATACCGTAAAAGAAGCCCCAAGCTTGTCAGAAGTCATTATCAATATTGTGCCAGATAACCCTATTCAGGCGATGACTCAAGGCAACATGCTGCAAATCATCTTGTTTGCGGTCATCTTTGGTTTTGCGATATCGCATATTGGTGAGCGTGGTGAACGTGTTGCTCGCTTCTTTAACGACATCAACGAAGTGATCATGCGCGTTGTTACCTTGGTGATGCAGTTAGCACCCTATGGTGTTTTCGCTTTAATGGCAAAATTAAGCTTAACACTCGGAATGGAGACATTTGGCAGTGTGGTCAAATATTTCCTACTTGTTGTTGTTGTTCTACTCATTCAAGGATTAGTTGTATATCCCATCCTACTAAAAGTATTCTCAGGCTTAAGTCCACTGATGTTTTTACGTAAAATGAGAGATGTGCAGTTGTTTGCTTTTAGCACCGCAAGTTCAAACGCTACTTTACCAGTAACCATTGAAGCCTCTGAACATCGCATGGGGGTTGATAATAAAATTGCTTCATTTACATTGCCGTTAGGTGCCACCATTAATATGGATGGTACTGCGATAATGCAAGGTGTCGCGACAGTATTTATCGCCCAGGTCTTTGGCATTGAATTAAGCTTAACTGATTATGCTATGGTCGTTGTAACCGCAACATTAGCGTCAATTGGTACAGCTGGTGTACCCGGTGTTGGACTTATCATGCTTGCAATGGTGCTAAATCAAGTAGGCTTGCCAGTAGAAGGTATTGCATTAATTATTGGTGTAGACCGCTTGCTTGATATGATAAGAACTGCTGTTAATGTCACCGGTGATACGGTTGCCACTGTGATAATTGCAAAGTCTGAGGATGCATTCAATGAAGATATCTTTAATGACTCTCAAGCAGGTAAAGCAGCTACCAGTTTTGAAGAACAAGTATTGAATACCAAGGCAGCATCAAAAACCTCAGTATAATTGCATTATTAGCTCAATTTATTTTTCAATTATTTAAAGGCGCATTGATTACGCCTTTTTTATTTTTCCTTTATAAATAACCTCAGTTCGGGATAATAAACAAAATTTTATTTATCAGGAGTTTAAATGGATTTTACCTTACTTGCTAGCTTGGCTGCTATTCATATTATCGCCTTAATCAGCCCTGGCCCTGACTTTGCCATTATCGTTAAAATGGCCAGTCAGCAAAGTAGACAAGCTACAGTCGCTTGTGCGCTCGGCATCGCCATCGCCATTTTAATTCATACATTATTATCATTATTGGGCATTAGTTTGATGATCCGCCAGTCACCTCTGGCCTATACCTTAGTGCAGTGTATTGGGGTAAGTTATTTAGCCTGGATGGGATTTCAAGCGCTAAAGTCAGCGTTAAGCCGCTTTAAATCAATAGCAGCGTCAACCGAACAACCAACGCAAGCATTTGCTGCAGACAAACACAACACTGCCAGTTTCGGAATATTTAAAGGCTTTAAAATAGGATTGCTAACTAATTTACTCAATCCCAAAGCATTGATTTTCTTTATTACCTTATTCACTGTTTTAATCACACCAGAGGTAAATTTAATAACCAAAATTGCAGCAACCACACTATTATTCTCCTTGTCACTTATCTGGTTTAGCTTATTAGCGCTGGTGTTATCTAAGCCACTCATTAAAGCTAAATTATTAAGTGTTAGTCACATTATTGATTTGCTAGTTGGTATTATTTTTATCGGTGTTTCAGCTACTATTGCTGTGAGCTTAATTAACGATTTTTAAAGTCTGCACTAAGCAATAAATAGTCAGAAAGTGAAGTACTTACACATTAGCATTTAGCATCAGGAGCTGACTATGCGAATTTTAGTGATTGAAGACGACCCTATTTTATCTCATCACTTAAATGTGCAATTGAGCGAACTGGGTAATCAGATTCAAATAGCCGCGACGGCTCAAGATGGCTTTTATCAAGCGACTAATTACCCGATTGACATCGCTATTGTTGATTTAGGATTACCCGATCAGAACGGCATTAGCTTGATAAAGTCGATGAGAGACGCCAATGTTACCGCTCCTATTCTGATCCTTACAGCCAGAGTAAATTGGCAAGATAAAGTCGAAGGCCTCAATGCTGGTGCTGATGATTATTTAGTAAAACCCTTTCAAAAAGAAGAGTTAATTGCCCGGCTTGATGCATTGGTACGTCGCAGTGCAGGATTTGTAAAGTCGGTAATTAGCTGTGGCACACTGTCGGTGGATTTAGCCAGTAAACAAGTGTCTCTTAATGATTGTCATTTAGACATTACTGCGTTTGAATACCACATATTAGAATACCTGATGCGCCACAACCATGAAGTAGTTGGCAAACAGCGCTTATTAGATGTGGTTTATGCCGATAAAGAAGGCGACCCTAACACGATTGAAGTGATGGTAAGCCGTTTAAGAAAAAAGTTAGCCCACGGCGGTATCGAAGATGCCATCATGACAATACGTGGCCAAGGATATAAATTCAATTTACCATGCAACTAATGTTAAAACCGCAGAAACGTTTACTCACCAGGATGCTTATTACCTCCTTAAGCATTATTGCCTTAGTAGGGTTTGGGTTTGCCTGGCTAGTGACGTTATTGAATGCCCAAAATCGTTATACTCAGATCACCGCTGACTATATTGCAGAACTGCCAGTCATTGCCGCAGAATTTCGCGAAAATAATTTAGTCCCTATTACCGAGGCACAAGATAACGACAACATTGAAACCAGCTACATAATGGCCACCTGTAACGAGCAATATACCGGCTTATGGCGTTCTGAACTGGCTAAAGATTTATCCTTGACTAACATTTGTGAAAAATACAACCTCATCAAAGACGACTCGCAAGCCTACTTTCTTGAATTTGAAGGCTTGCACACATACCTAGTCTTTAAACTCAGCACCTTAATCGAGGGCAAGCAGTTCCATCTGTTAATACTTCAAGATGCTGAAGCCATGAAAAAAGAACTGCAAAAGTTTAATCGTCTCACGTATTTCAGGCTTGCTATTGTTCTCGGTGCAGCATTTTTCTTACTGATTAGCGCCGCTTATTGGGGTATGTTGCCACTAAAGCAACTAAAACAAGAGTTACTCAAACTTAAGCAGGGCAAACAGCAAAATCTGTCGAATGACTATCCTGTCGAGTTACAAGAAATTACCCAATCATTAAACCAACTGCTGGATCAAAATCAGCAACGCCAAACTCGCTATCAAAATGCCATGAATGACTTAGCCCACAGTTTGAAAACTCGGCTAGCAGCCAGTATCGCGCTAATTGACGATACCTCTTTAAATTCGCAGGAAAAAGAGCGGCAAATCTTAACCCAAATAGAAGACATGGATCATTTGGTTAAGTACCAGTTAAAACGCGCCATGATGGGCAGACAAGGTTTGTTAAAAGAACACTCTGATATCAAGCCGATACTTGATCAGCTTGTATTAATGTTGTCAAAATTATATCAAAGGAAAAACATTAACTTCATTGTCCACTGCCCTAATGACTTAGCCTTTCCAGTCAGTAAAGGGGATTTAATGGAGCTGTGCGGCAATTTGATTGAGAACGCCGCTAAATTCTGCATTAGTACTATCGAAATTACAGCCCAGCAGCACGACGGCTTGCTGAGGTTACAAGTCGATGACGATGGCCCAGGTGTTGAAGAGGGCTACAAACAAAAAATCTTTCAACGGGGAGTTCGCGCCGATACACAACATAACGGCCAAGGCATCGGCTTAGCCGTTTGTTTTGAGCTTGTTAGCAGTTACGCTGGTACCTTTGAAATACAAACCAGTTATTTAGAGGGCGCTTCATTTATTATCGAATTACCGGTTACTAACCAATAAACTAAGTACCTGTTGATGACCGTTATGTTTTAGCGGAACTTGGCGCAACTGCGCCATACAAGTTTTCTGCACGATTAAACATAATCCATGACGTTGCGATAAATTTATCACTACTCAAGGGAATATTACCGCGATGACTATGGGTAAAGCTTGCAGGTGCTATAACCATGGTTCCTTTTTTGGGTTTTATTTTTTGTTGTTGGTAATAAAACTCAGTTTCCCCGCCCTCTTCTACATCATTTAAATAGAACATATAAAGCACAACTCGATGTAAGGCTTCGTTGTGACCTTCCTGGGGGAATTGTTCTGAATGCCAATGGGGATAACCACCTTTCCCTTGCTGGTAGTGCTGGATATTAATCGTGCCACTACGGAATAAATACCGCACAATTGCGTTAACTTTATCAGCACCTAATTTTTCAAAATTTTCCGGTTGCAGTGCCACCGGCTGGCCATTTTCATCATTAACGGATACTGACACAGCTCCCATCAATGCTAATGCGTACTTTTTGAAATAATCAACACTATTGGCTAGTGTTAACTGCAGTAATTCATTGCGTAACTCGGCTAAATCAGCGTGTTGATCTAACATAAGATCACGACTAAACTTTTTACTGATATCAACGCCATTACCTGTAACGCCCTGGATCACACTAGGATGATGTTTTACCGCATCGATCAACTTATCACATAATTCATCACTAATCGCATTGGGGTATACTTCAATAAAGTCCATAATTCACTGCTTAATTTTTAAAGTTAATGTTAATATGCTGCATGTAACTTACCTATTTGTAAAGTCTGTGTAAGTTTTATTCTATCTAACGTTTAAACATATTTATCTATGAACCTGACCTGAGTCTAATCACCCACTTTTATGAAAAAAAATGTCAAAATAGCGGTATCAGAACTTAAAGTTGGGGTTTACGTTAGCTTGCCTGTCTCGTGGAAAGATCATCCTTTTTTATTCAGTAAATTCAAAGTTACCTCACAAACTCAAATTGAGTTGATAAAATCATTAGGCGTAAAAGATGTCTTTTATGATCCTGAAAGAAGCGATATTCAACCTGTTACAACGGATAACCCTTCAGATCCTGAACCGTTCGATGAAGCCTCACTTGATACCATTAAACAAGATATGCTCGATTACAAATCTGAACGTATCGATAAGCAGCAGAAACTAAAGCGTAATATCAAAAAAACTGAAAAGCAATTTGAGCGTTCAGTGTCAATGATGCACTCAATGGTCGGTAAAATAGCCAGTCGTCCACTTAATGCTGTCAGTGAGGCTAAAGATCTCATCAGTAACCTTACCAATCTGTTACTTGATGAAGATAACCTCGCGTTACACTTAATGGAAAACGCTAACCCTAAAGATATTATCCACCACCATTCGTTAAATGTATCCATGGTGTGTATGCTAATGGCAAAGGAATTAGGCTGGAGCCGAGAAGAAATTGAGTTGTTGGGTATTGGCTGTTTATTTCATGATATTGGGAAATTAAAAATCCCCTCAAATATTTTGAATAAAGTGGTGCCATTATCAACACCAGAAGAAAACCTAGTCAAACAGCACCCATTAATGAGTATTAACTTTTTAAAATTAGCTGACACTTTTCCGGAAGAAGCTAAACCGATGATCACCCATCATCATGAGTATTTAGATGGCAGTGGCAGCCCGCAAGGGCTAAAAGCGGATCAGCTGGATAAGTTTGCTCAACTGATTGCGGTGGTCAATACATACGATAATTTATGTAACGGCAGTCATTTAGTTAAAGCTAAAACCCCCAGCGTCGCCCTAGGCTTATTGTATAAAAACTATAAAAATAAGTTGAATGCAGAATACGTCCAAAAGTTGATTAAAATACTTGGCATCTATCCGCCAGGTAGCATTGTAGAACTGTCAAATGGTCATTTTGGCTTAGTTATGTCGGTAAATTTAAATAACATTTTATTTCCGTCAATCGTTGCATATGACCCCATAGTTCCTATAGCGCAATCGCCAATCATTGAGTTAGAAAAAGAAGGCATGAGTATTGTAAGAAGTCTTCCAGCCGCAGCTTTACCCGAAAAAATTCATAAGTATTTAAATCCAAGAGAAACCATTAGCTACGCATTTGGCCAAGGCTAATAAACGCAGTATAAAAACCAATAAATACAAAAATGGGCAGTGTTAAACTGCCCATTTTGTCAAACTTGCGCAAATGCTATAGCCAGCCTTTTTGTTTAAAAAAGAAGTACGTACCTGCTGCACTGGCAAACATTAACCCCACCGCCATCGGATAACCTAAACGCCAATCTAACTCTGGCATCAAAGCAAAGTTCATTCCATAGCTACTGGCAATCAAAGTTGGGGGTAAAAACACCACCGCCGATACCGAGAAAATTTTAATAATTTTATTCTGTTGCAGACCACTGAAACCCATAGCAGCATCAAGCAAAAATTTTAATTTATCGAAAATAAACTGGCTGTGTGGCATTAAAGATTCAATATCCGATAACATTTCACGAATGTCTTTCAGGTTCTCATCGGACAAATGTTGTCGGTAATAACGTTGCAAATAACGCAATGAACGCTGAGTATCAAGTAAACTTAAGCGAATTTTGCCATTGGAGTCTTCTTGCAAAGTGATTTGTTTAAATACGGCATCCAGTTCTTCGTCATTAAAAACCTGCTCACTCAAATTGTCCAGTACGCTATACACGTCTTCAATCAAATCAGATAGATAATCCACTTTAAGGGTGAATAACTCTAATAATAATCCTTCTGGGGTTTCGGTATCTAGTCGGCCTAAACGCATATAATTACGCAGTAAACGGATTAAGCCGATATCTTCTTCACGTATGGTTAATAGAAAATGCTGACGTAAATTAAATGAAACGTTGACCGCTCTGACATCAGAGCCAACCCGTTGTGGAAATAACGAGTTAATATGCAAACCATCTTGGTTTTGGAAAAATCGAGCGGATGCCTCAATTTCTTTGATATCTTCCTGGTCGGACACTTCCTCAGCAGAAAATCGACTCAACCAATCACGTTGTTCACTATCTGGTTTATATAAATCCAGCCAGAGAATATTATCCGGCAAAGACTCTTCAATAGAAAGTTCAGTAATTGTGAGCTGATGATTTTTGTAGGCGTAAGCGGTAATCATAGAAGTCCCCATTTACACACGGTTAACACGATTGTGTAACCCTGCAGGATGTTGGTAAAAACTGGCGCTAGTTTACAAATTTAAAAGCTAATGAAAAGTAAAAAGTACAATTAATACCCATTTATATTGCTATATGGTCTCAAAGTGGTGTTTTTAGCCTTTAATACCCTAAAAAAAGCGCCTGTGGTAGGCGCTTAATTTAAAAATGCTGCTTTTATACTCAAATTTGCCAATATGCTTAACACATCAGGCTTAAGTACAATATCAGACTATTCACCCTTTAATCGACGATCTAACTGATCTTTTAAATTAGCCGGAACACCTTTTATTAAAAGGGTGTCTGATATTGGGTCATAAATAACTCTCTCACCTAAATGGCCACCATCAAAACTTAAAGTCACGCCACCACCAGTACCAGAAAACTTTTTCAAACTGCGCAAACTGGCTTTATCTGCGGGAAATTCATCATCTAGTTCATAATTGCCACCGCAGGCAAAATCATAAAATGATTCCATGCCTTGATCAGCCAGTTCATCACCCAAATCTTTCACTTCAATGTCGGCGCCAACATCGGCACGTTCAGCGCAGTATTCAAACACTTTGTCGCGACATTGTTGACGTTCATCTTTGGTTAATTCACTGCCAGCGACAAAGTCTTCGACCGCATGAATCAAGGTTTTGTTCTGTGCTTTTGTATTTACGCCTTCAACACAACCCATAAAATCTAAAAAGAAATCAGCCACTTTACGGCCTGCTCTGCCGCGAATAAATGAGATATATTTCTTTGAGGCTTTATCTGCCTGCAACTCGGTTAAATCAATGCGCGCAGCTAATTGAATATTGTTTAAATCCAAATGATTATTCTGTGACAGCTCCATATCATCTAACACTGTCATTGATGACTTAGCACTAAGCAGCGCAACAAACAGATAATCACTGGCCATGGCGGAATAACATGACATCAATAAAAAACCGCCCTGGGAGAAGTCATACTTGGTTAATTCTTGCTGAAGTAACTTACTGGCACTCACGGTAAAATCAACAAAGCCTGACTGACCTTCACGGTATGATTGAAGTGCATTAGCAAACGCATCATTAGCATCGCCATCTTCATTTGGCACACCAAAATAGCCAAAACCTTTACCTGCTTTACTTGAATAGGTTTGATGTAATTCTTCCAGCATAGCCTCAACAGCTTTACTATTTAATAAAGGTTGCGGACGTAATCGGCAGGCCATTTGCCCCTGGCTGTCGAGTGATATTTCATGAATAATGGCTTGTTCGATATTAATCGTCATAAATGCGATAACCTTTGGTGAGACAAATATTGCTAAGAAGACTGAGCATGATATAACGATTTTAATCATGAAGGTATAGAAAACATGAGGCGAGCTTGATTGAAATCCGTTATCATATACAACAATTGAGAACTTATTTAGACAAGAAAAACATGGCCATTAAATCAAAATACAGCAACACCCAAGTAGAAGCCTTAATCAGTGAGATGTTAGCGCTATTAAACAAACATCAAGCCCCTACCGATTTAAGCTTAATGGTATTAGGCAATTGCGTCTCTCATTTATTAGAAAAGAAAGTCCCAACAGAATCTCGTCAAATGGTTGCGGAGCAGTTTGCTAAGGCACTAACTCAGTCCATTAAATAATGCATTGAAAGTGAGTTAACAGACCTTGTTAGCTATCGATAATCTATCTAAGAAGGGATCCATTAAGGCATGATCGAGCGCAGAAAGCAGATGACACGAGATAAAGTCTCGCGCCTGGTAAATTGGGGGCATTGGTTTGCCTTTTTCAATGGCTTGCTCGCCATGATTATTGGTTCCCGTTATATTGGCAGTGTCGGCCAACCAGACTCCATTATAAGTTGGGGCTATCTTGCGTTAAGTACCATAGGGCATTACACATTTTTAGCTTTTATTGTATACGTAATTTTTATCTTCCCAGTCAGTATCATCTTACCCTACTCCAAAATTCTACGAGGATATGCCGCCTTTGTAGCCTCAATGGCTTTGTATATTCTGCTCTACGACACGATTATTTATGATGACTACGGTATTCATCTCAGCCCGTTTGCATTTGATTTAGCCTGGCAAGATTTAAATGCCTTACTGCATAGCACCTCTTATATCGTCACCCCCATTGTCATTATCGTTATTGAACTCACCGCGGCCAACTTTATCTGGAAGCGAATCGATAAAATTCAAAAGAAACAATGGGGCAATAAAGTGGTGCTATTTGTTGGCGCCTGTTTTATTAGTAGCCACTTAATTCATATTTGGGCTGATGCCGCCAATATTACCGACATCACCCGTTTTGATGACGCCTATCCGGTTTCATATCCAGCAACAGCCAGAACCTTTATGGAATCACACGGGGTTGATGGCAACAAAGTGACCAGTGAGATTGCTCCGCAAACATCAAACTTGCATTACCCCATTGAACTACTGCAGTGTCAGGCTGACACGCCAACCAATGTGCTAGTCATTGCTATTGATAGCTTACAAGCAGCAATGGTTGATGATGTCACCATGCCTTTTTTAAGCCAGTACACCCGCGAGTCACTTAACTTTACCCAGCATTATACCGGCGGCACTCAGTTTAAAAGTAGTATGTTTACCTTAATGTATGGTTTACAAGGCAATTATAGCGACAAGCAAGATTTTGGGGTTATGTCACCCGTCATGAACCAGGAATTAATTCGCCAGGGTTATCAGCTAGGACTATTTACCGCCCGCTCACAGGCTGAATTAGCATCAACCGGCGCTATGTTTAAAGGGTTTCAACCCCATATCAGCGTCAGTGAAGATGGCAGTGCCACAACCGATATTCAAAATATTACAGCCCTTAATCAATGGCAACACAATCAAACCCAACCCTGGTTTGCAGTACTTAACCTCTCTGCACCACAAGATTACGATACACCCGTAGGCTTTTTGGGCATTGAAACCATAAAAGCGCCAACGTCATTAAAATCGGCACAAAAGGTGCTGTTTAACCAATATCGCCAGTCTTTAAAGTTTATTGATAATCAGCTTAGTCAGTTGTTGCCTCAAATAGATGACAATACCATAGTGTTTATTACTGGCACCCACGGCCAAGTTTTCACCAGCAGTATTGAAGATGCAAGGCGCGATTTGTCTCCTGACAATGTTAAAGTGCCATTAATCATCCACTGGCCTAACATTAACCCCAGTGAAATTCATTATCGCACCAGCCACTACGGTATTGCGCCAACGATTTTAAGCAAAGTATTGGGCTGTACAACAGCCAGTGAGAAATACAGTTCTGGCAGAAGCTTATTAGAGCCTAACCAAGAATCTTGGGTATATATTGGTAATAGCCGTGAATTTGCGATTTATCAAAAGAATGAGATAACCGTTCTAGGCCGATATGGAAAGTACCGTATATACGATGCACAATTTGAACGACGTCTTAACAAGAAAATGAGTGCACCAGAGTTGATTCAAGTCATGCGTGAAGGTCGCCGATTATATCAAAACTAGCTAATGGCATTTAACGCGAAGCCGGCCTTCTAATGGCGTCAAATGAGTTAACTTGAATAGAATATAATCAGTCAATAAATGCTGATTAACTAAGTGCTTGCGCCAAGCTCGTTCAATTGATACAGTGCTTGCTCACTAAGTTTACCCCACTAATTTGAAGCTTAGTAATGCAACAAAATTCGGTATGTAGCGCAGCTCGGTAGCGCACTTCGCTGGGGGTGAAGGGGTCGGAGGTTCGAATCCTCTCATACCGACCAAATTATAAAAGCCAGCTTAATCGCTGGCTTTTTGCTTTTCTGACATAACAAGTTAAGGCTGGCCGCTGTTATGCAGCTTACGTCAAAGGTAAAAATAATCGTGGGTGGCCATGCTTTTAGTCACCTGCGAGGCAATGACAAAACACGTAACTACCTTAATCGATTACAAGAAAGAATGAGTAAAGCAAAAGCGTTGTCTGCACTGGCACATAAGCTTGGTCGCTGCGTCTATTTCATGCTGAAGAACAAAACGGTGTTTGATGAACAACGATTCTTAAAAGGATAAGTCGCGCAATAAGGTGAGCTGAACGTCTAACTAGATACTCTTAAAAAGAGAAGCGAGCATGACAGTGAATGATGTGGCTAATGAAGCAATGACTTCTCACCATCATCACTATGCCAAATGCTATTTAAGCTACATAGCCTTGATTAGACACCTTATTGGCGTGCATTAATAAATACAATCAACAAAGTCGTTTACACCCTAAATGAGCCTGAAACTAACTGTGCAAAAAGCACCTCTGACTTGAATAGTGCATCTTAGGGTTAACCGATAAATGTCTCGGCTTTGGCTTCCTGCGTAGCTCTACCTTCTAAATCCATTTAGTCGTAGTGCCCCTGATATTTCACAGGAGTGAAAGCGTCAGGCAGCATTCTTCATTTTAAAGTAAATCGCACTAAGAGATCCTCTATATGTGTTTGCATGCTGTTGTTGCTAAAAGCACGATGATTTGACAGCTAAATGACAGACGAAGTAGATGAATTTGTTGATTGATTTTAATTTGACTGCAACAGCAGTCAAATAAGTTAGGCTCGCCTATTGACTGGCGGAAGGCTCATATGTGTTATGTGTTTACACACCCATTTCAGTTAATAAGATAACTACTTTATCTGACTTAGGTAACTTATGCAGATAATGAGATTTTAACTTTTTTAAGTTATCCAAATTATCAGAGTAACAACCTAGCTTATTGATTGAGTCGAGAGTATCAAATATTAGAGAGTCTAATTTATCCAAGTTAATTTCAGAAGTTTGCTTCGTAAGATTTACCCTTATGTCCGCTAACCGAACCAAATAGTGTTTATAAGGATCAACCAAATCCATTTCTTGATGTGAACACTCTAAGGCAAGTTCAGAATCAGCTCTTGAAATAAACGAACAACACAACGTTAGCAATAAAACTAGATACTTGCTCATGACTCTCCTAAACACATAACGCCCGCATAAACAGCGGAAAAATTTTGGACGCATTTTTGCGTCGTTTCACTTTGCAAAATTCGGACTAAATTGTGAAGTCTGAATTGATGCGCTTGTTATAAGCCATTTGCCACTTCAAGGTAAGACTTAGAACCAATACCAACCTGTGCCCAAACTTTACGTTTGTGGTTGCCAAGGTAATCGTATTGTTCGTCCATGTCCCAGAGAGTAACTATTTGATCAGGGAAAATATATTCCGACTCATTAAACGAGTGACTCTCCGATTCATTAGCGGAAATTGCATTAAATAAAGTAATGCCTTCAACATCAAATGCGTCAATACCACCAAACATAAGTTGATAATTAACGTTTTGAGATACACCGATAAAGTCTACTAAGTCGTTTTCAAAATCAATTTGAAGGCAACGGTCAAAATAGAAATCGCTAGATCCATCGGACAAAGTAAAAAAACCAGAGAATAGTTCTTTAACTTGTTCTCTAGACATTCCAAGTTTGATGAGGCCAATTCCATCATGAGGCTTAATTACAAACTCCATACCTTCCTATGGCTTATGAGAGCGTTTTAGCATGAATTCGATAAACATTTACAGAGTGCCAATCAAAATTCAGCGTTCATATAACTTTGATTACCAATAATTTCAGCAACTTATCAGATTTCATATTTCTAATCAATTACTCTTTAGTCTAGCCGAAAGCGGAAATCTAAATAACCGCCTAATATTGCCCCATTTGTTGCTAAGTATTTAAAACAAAAGCCGCTAAATTTTTCATATGCTTTGAAGCACTGCGCTTTTCCCCGCAGTGAGTCGAGCAAGAAGGACTCTTTAATTTAAGCCACTGCAAACCGATTTACATCGCGCTCAACACCAGTTTCTTTAATGCTATAACGCAATACATGCCTTTAATAAGGGTTAAATCATCTTGTCTGATACAACTGCTATGATTTGTCATCGGGATCTGTTTGCTAGTTAATCTTCGCGCGATATTTTGTGGTCGCTATGGTGGCGTGAATCCATTAAATGTGAACAAGCAAACATAATACTGCTTTAATCGGGCGTAGAATGAGGCAAAATTGATGTTGGAGGTTATTTATGTGGTGGAGAGTGTTGATTATTTCAATCGCTTATTGGTTAATTGGCGCGCATTTTCTTCGGTTTAACCATATTGAACTGGCCATTATCGCTGCCATTTCACCCTGTTTAATGTTTGTAAAACATGCCGTTGTCTCACGACTGTTACAGTTAGGTTTAGTGCTGGGCTGTATTTTTGTTTGGGGAGTATCAACGGTTGATTTTGTGCAAATGCGTATAACGATGGATGCCCCCTGGCTTAGACTGGCTAGCATTATGGCTAGTGTGATGGCTTTTACGTTATTCGCCGCCTATTGCTGTAATGGCTTAA
This sequence comes from Shewanella glacialimarina, assembly GCF_020511155.1. NCBI lineage: Bacteria > Pseudomonadati > Pseudomonadota > Gammaproteobacteria > Alteromonadales > Shewanellaceae > Shewanella > Shewanella glacialimarina. Next base: position 2,667,922 of record NZ_CP041216.1, read on the forward strand.
CCAAAAGAAACAAAGGATTACACTTATATTATTGATCACTACAACCCCACGTAAAATGCGAGGCGATGTATTTCACAAAAGTTACTGCTGCGACGGCAAGTATTTCGCTAGCTTTTGCTTGCGTAAGTAAACTAATGCCAAACAAATCACAATATAAATACTGGGTTCAATAATTTCAGATTTAACCGACCAGTAAAAATGCACTGGTGCTAGTAAAGCGACTAGATAAACCCAGTTATGCAGTTGTTGCCAGCGCTTGCCCATTTTCTTCCTAACCGCCATAAACGATGTCACGCTCAGTAGTAGCAAAATACTATAGGCTAACGCACCAACCAAAATGTAAGGACGCTTGATCACTTCTTCGAGTAAAAAGCCCCACGCGAACAATAAATCTAAGCTGATAAATGCGGTGATATGTAATGTTGCATAGGCAAATACATATAAGCCAATTAAGCGCCGAGTTTGTAATAACAGCCCTTGTTTGAGGTATTTTGCCAAAGGTGAAACCACCAAAGCTGCCAGCAGACTATTTAAAGCCCCCATGCCGGTATAATGAATAATGTATTGCACAGGGTCGCCGCCAGCATTATCACTTAATACCAAATATACCAAGTACAACATCGGCAAGATGAAGGCGATGTGTAAACCGCCTTTTAACCACCACAGACCCCGTGGAGTGATCCGCATTAATAATATTTCCTTAAATCGAGGTTTTTATATAAATCGGCAACCGTGTCAGCATAACCATTAAACATTTGCGTAGGAATGCGTTTAGCAGAAAACAAGCCACCCTCACCTATGCTTCGCTCTGATGCCTGAGACCATCTTGGGTGATCAACTTGTGGGTTAACATTGGCATAAAAACCATACTCATTAGACGCGAGTTGATTCCAACTGGTGGGTGGTTGCTTGTCCATAACCCGAATTTTGACAATCGATTTAATGCTTTTAAAGCCGTATTTCCACGGTACAACTAAACGAACAGGCGCACCATTTTGCGGTGGCAGCGTTTTGCCATATAAACCGACCGCTAGAAATGCCAATGGATTCATTGCTTCAGCCATAGTCAGCCCTTCAACATATGGGTAATGAATACCCCCGCCCATTAAGCGACTTTTCTGCCCGGGCATTTGATCTGGGTCAAACAAGGTTTCAAATGCGACATGGGTTGCGGATGATTTCACACCTGCTTCTTTTAATAAACTGGCGAGTGAAAAACCGACCCAGGGCACCACCATAGACCATGCTTCAACACAGCGTAATCGATAGGTTCGCTCTTCTAATGCAAAGCGTTTAGTTAAATCATCTAAATCTAAAGTTATTGGCTTGTCTACTAACCCTTCAATTTGCAGTGACCAGGGATTAACCTTAAATTGTTGTGCGTTTTCAAAAGGGTCTTGTTTACTGGTGCCAAACTCATAAAAATTATTATGGCGGGTGATTTTATCTTCTGGGGTTAATGTGTCTGGTATAACAAATGCTTTAGGTTGGGCAAATTGCAATGGTGAGGTGGTAAATGAAGGCGTTGATTTACTGCTGCCAAAATCAAATAAACCGGCTTGTACATATCCTGGAATACTGGCACCTAATGCACCCAGCCCTAGGGCTTTAACAATATTGCGTCTGTCTTTAAAAACCGACTCAGGGGTAACTTGATTATCCGGTAAATCCCATGCCGATTGGCGTTTAATTCCCCTGGTAAAGCGTGTTTTATTCACCATGTTATTCCCTCAATACTGTATTACAACTACCCATTAGACAGGTTAATACGCGATAAAATTTCATTTCGATTCAAAAATAAACGAATCACTGAAAAAACATTAAATTGTTCACCATAATACTTGCAGGCCAAACTTTTGCATGCGAATCTTATCGCGTTTCTATTTCAAAGGGTTAGGTTATGCCATTCGTTGTTGATTTCACACCGCCACAAATAGCCGCCATGGTTGCTATAGGGTTATTAAGTTTTTTAATAGGTGCATTACTTAACCAAAGGTTGACCCGTCAACGTTGGGAACAATTAAAACAAAAATACGAAGCTGAAGCGACTTTGGCTTTGACAGAGCAGCAACGTCAGGTTGTTCAAATCCAAGATATCCTCGATGATAAAATTGATAACTTAAATCATCTCCAGTCTAAGCTGGAATCTTATATTAGCCAACTTGCTAGAGCGCAGGCGCAAGTTGAGCGTATTCCTCACTTAGAGCAACAATTAGAAGACAGCCATCGAAAAATATTAGAGTCACAACTTAATCTATCAAAATCTAATGCCATGCAGCAAACCATCATGGCTAAAAGCGAAGCCGAAAACAAAGCATTAGAAGATAAAATCAATTTACTAGAAGTGGCTGAAGAAAGATTAAAAGTACAGTTTGAAAACCTTGCTAATCGTATTTTTGAGCAAAAAAGTGAAAGTTTCAAACAACAAAATGTCACTCAAATTGACGGCGTTCTAGGCCCGCTTAAACAGCAGTTAGATGGATTTAGGCAACAAATTCAACAGTCGTATAATCATGAACAATCTGAGCGCAGTGCATTAAAACATCAATTAAACCATTTACGTGAGCTCAATTTAAAAATGAGCCAAGATGCCATCAATCTGACCAAAGCACTTAAAGGTGACAATAAACAGCAAGGTAATTGGGGCGAAGTCATTCTTGAAAGAGTATTGCAAGAAAGTGGCCTACGTGAAGGACATGAATACGACACCCAGCAAGATTTAAAGAATGATGATGGTAAACGATTTAAACCCGACGTGATTGTTCATCTACCCGATAACAAAGATGTGGTGATTGATGCCAAGATGTCGTTGGTTGCGTATGAGCGCTACTTTAACAATGATGATGAAGATATTCGCCAGCAAGCGTTAAAAGATCATGCCCTATCTATTCGAATGCATATCAAGGGACTCAGCCAAAAGGATTACCATAAACTACATGGACTAAAAAGCTTAGATTATGTGCTAATGTTTATCCCTGTTGAACCGGCATTTTTACTGGCAATAGAATACGACCCTAGCCTAATTAATTTTGCCCTAGAGCAAAATATTATGCTGGTTAGTCCAACCAATTTATTAGTCGCTTTGCGGACCATTAATAACATATGGCGCTACGAGCATCAGAATCAACATGCACAAACAATTGCTAAGCAAGCGGCTAAAATATATGACAAATTGTGCAGTTATATTGATGACATGGACAAACTAGGACGCGCGCTTGAGACTGCCGATAAAAGTTATCAGCAAGCAATGGCTAAATTATCTTCGGGTAAAGGCAACTTAATACGCCAGGCGCATACCTTACAATGCCTGGGGGTCGACTCTAGCAAGCAGATTGGTAAGCAGATACTTAACCGCGCACTCGATGAGTCATTAGACAAAACTGAAGGATAAAATGGCAAAATTAATCATCAGTTAATTATTTACTCTAATACTGTTAATGTTTTAGCAGTTTCACAAAAAACTCATTTTAAAAACTTTATCGCAAACGTTGTACTGAGGCGGAGATTCTCATTTAAATGCGTACTACATGGATTAATACATGTTCACCTAAACGACTAACAACCTTACTCGTTGTCACGGCGCTGACTATTTTATCTAGCACCCCTGCTAATGCCTACACGGCTAAACAGCAGCAATATCTTGATGCGAAAAAAGCCTTAGACAGCGGACAAACTAGCCGTTATCAACAACTCAGAAAACAGCTAGGTGATTATCCATTAGCCATTTATCTTGATTATCACACCAGTATTGATGACATTGTGCGTATGCCGGGCAATAAAGCCTTTAGTGCCATCGAGCCGTTCAATACCATGCCTTTGTATAATTCAGCTCGATATCGTTATTTGATGAACGCTGGTAATACCCAGCGTTGGCAAGACTTTTTAGCTATCTCACCGACAACGCCTAATGACATGCGTTTACAGTGCTATTTTTTACGTGCGCAATTAGCAACGGGTGATAAAGCAGCGGCATACAAAGGCGCGGATCGACTATGGCTGCATGGTCAGTCTAGACCTAAAGAATGTGATCCTTTATTTACTCAGTGGGCCAAAGATGGCTACCGTACCCAGGAATTAATATGGGGGCGAATGCTGCTCAGTTTTGATGCAGGACAAACAGGTTTATTAAGTTATTTAAGCCAAAAAGTCAGCAAACATCGTAACGATGCTGAACTGCTATTAAAGGTATACAAAGACCCTAATATATTAAGAAATACCAAACTTTTTAGCAGCTCTAAACCTATTGTGAGTGATATTGTCGATGCAGGCTTAAGAAAGCTTGCCAGAAAAGATCTTAAACAAGCCACCAAACTTTACGTTAAATATCAAAAAGCGGGTCGATTCAGTGAGGCCAAAGATCGTCAATTAAATCATTATCTTGTCAGGCGTGGATTGATTTACCAAGAAGAAGCATTAATCGATCATATTGATACTATGTTACCGCTATTGGCATCTGATGACTTATATGAAATGCGCCTTCGCTGGGCTATCCGCCAGCAGGATTTTAATACCGTAAACATTTACCTAGCGCAATTAAGTCAGCAAGGTAAAGAGCATTCTCGCTGGCAATATTGGCAAGCCCGCATGAATGACCAACAGGATACTAAAAAAGCACAGGATAACTATTTAGTGTTGTCTCAACAACGGGATTTTTACGGTTTTAATGCCGCCAAAGTGATCAATAAACCTTTGTCATTTAATGATGACAACTTAACCTCCAACAAAGCATTACGCGCAAAGTTATTAGATGACCCTGGAATGTCTAGGGTCATAGAGCTAAGGGCCATTGATAAATATTTAGATTCGCGTACTGAGTGGATATATCTAATGCGTCGCCATGATCCAGCCATGACAGCTGAATACGGGCTTTATGCGCTTGAGCAAGGCTGGTATGACTTAAGTGTTGAGTCAAGTATTCAAGGGCAACAATGGAACGCATTAAATCTGCGTTTTCCTAATGCCGCCAATGAAGAATTTGTTAACGCCAGTAAAAAGTATAAAGTCGATATTAATGAAATTAGGGCTATTTCACGCCGTGAAAGTGCGTTTAATTACTATGCAACCTCAGGCGTGGGTGCCAGGGGTTTAATGCAATTAATGCCTGCTACAGCAAAACAAACAGCACAAAAGAACAAAATTCCCTTTAACGACGTAAAAGACTTATACAAGCCAAGCGTTAACGTCATGCTAGGCAGTGCCTACTATGCCGAGTTATTAAAGCAATTCAATAATAATCGAGTATTGGCAACAGCTGCATATAACGCAGGTCCTGGTAGTGTAAAACGTTGGTTAAAAGTGTCTAATGGATCATTAGATGCGATGAGCTTTATTGAAACCATCCCATACACTGAAACCCGTGAATATGTTCAAGCGGTATTAAGTTATCGAATGATTTATTTACAACAAGATAACCCCAAAGCCGATATGTTTACCAAACAGGAACTGAATTACGCTTATTAAGTCCCCGTTTGAGTTGACGACAAACCTGCCGTCAACTCAAACGCTGAAAAGGGCGATTAAAGCAATATTAAAATAAAGAGGATTAACTGTGTCCCATATGACAATCAAACAGCTAACAAGCCAACTTGAACAAGTTTTGCTTGGCAAGCCGATGCAGATAAAATTAGCGGTTGCGTGTATCTTAGCCAAGGGACATCTGCTTATTGAAGATTTACCTGGTATGGGCAAAACCAGTTTGTCACACGGTATTGCCACCAGTTTAGGCATGAGTTACCAACGAATACAATTTACCAGTGACATGTTACCCGCTGATATTTTAGGGGTATCTATTTTTGATCAAAACCTGCAAAAGTTTGAGTTTCATAAAGGACCGATATTTAATCAAATGTTGCTTGCCGATGAAATAAATCGCGCCAGTCCGAAAACCCAAAGTGCGCTGCTAGAAGCCATGGCAGAACAACAGATTACTCAAGATGGCCATACCTACCCTCTGCCTAATCCATTTTTTGTTATTGCCACCCAAAACCCCCAGGATCAGTCTGGTACATTTCCTCTGCCCGAGTCACAACTAGACCGGTTTATGATGCGGATATCGATTGGTTACCCAAGCGCAGAAGCTGAAATGGCCATGCTAAAAAATCAACATCACGGTCATAAACGTCCACCATTAAAGCAATGTTTAACCTCTGCTGAGTTAATGGATCTACAAACAGAAGTTAATCAGGTTTCAGCGTCCGATGCAGTACTTAAATATTTATTAGCACTTATTGATATGTCCCGTCAGCAAAACCAAGCAAGTGGATTATCACCTCGCGCAAGCTTAGCCCTACTGCAAGCAGCAAAAGCTTGGGCTGTCATTGAACAGCGAAACTATCTGGTGCCCGAAGATATTCAAGCGGTATTTCATGCAGTGGCAGAGCACCGAATAAGCGCACATGGCCAATTTCAAGCTAAGGCCTTGTCTGATACGCTGCTTGCCAGCGTTAATCCCATTCTTTAATGGTTTTTAAAATGTTTAGCCGCAAAAGTCGTCAAGATAACACTCACCTCCCTGAGCGGCAAAGCTGGGTAATGCGGCTTGTGCCCAATTCTGCTAAAAAAAAGTGGTCCAGATGGATAAGCCGTAGATTACCGCCACAACAAAGAGTCACATTGAGCCACAAAGGTATTTTCATCCTGCCCAGCGCATTTGGTTTAGCTTGGTTAGCACTTATCGTCCTACTGTACTTATTTGGCACCAACTACCAAAACAACTTAGTGATCGGACTTAGCTTATTACTGGCAAGCGTTTTTCATACCTGTATTCTTTACAGCTACAAAAATTTAGCGGGATTAACTTTTAACGCTATCACTCCAGCAGATGCTTACGCCGAACAAACGCATGCTTTCCCGATAATGCTGACCGGACATACCAAACAAAAACACCCTGATACGACTCATCAACAAATTTGCCTGCAATTTAGTGGCCAGCGCCATGTGCGCTTGGCACAAACTGAAGAACAATCGATTGCAACAGTGCAATATGCACACCCAAAGCGTGGCTTATTAACCCCTGGACGTATTAAGGTATGGTCACATTTTCCGTTAGGGCTATTTAAAGCATGGTCGTATGTTGATCTCGATTTGCACCAAGTTATTTTTGCAAAACCACTCGAATGCGACATTCATTTAACCAGTCAAAGCCGTGATGATAATAATGACATCAGTCATGGCAGAATTCGCCCTGGGGTTGATGACTACACAGGATTACGCGGCTATGTAATGGGCGAGTCTTTAAAACAAGTAGCATGGAAACAATGGGCCCAGGGCAAAGGCATGCTAACTAAAGAATTTAATGAACCTGAAGGCTCACCGGTATGGTTGTCACTTGATGATACCCAAGGGCATGATTTAGAACAAAAGCTAGGTAAACTATGCTGGCAAGTGAATTATCTCACTCAAAAAAATCAAGTGTTTGGCTTACTACTCAACCACAACACCTTAGGTCAAAGTAGTGGTGAAAGCCATCGAATAGCGTGCCAAAAAGCCATCGCCATGTACCGCCCAAGTTTCAATATTAATATTGATAAAAAACCAGGAGGCGATGATGCAGGATAACTTTGACAGCATCATTAGCCGCAATACATTGTTTTGGTTATTAATAACCAACGTAGCGGTTTTAACGCCGCAGTTTTCACACGCAACACCTTGGACTATGGCCATTTGCGCCATTTGCTTTGTTTGGCGCATGGGAATTTATTACGGCAAAGTGGCAGCTCCGCCTAAATTATTGGTCAATACCCTCGCAATAGCTGCTGCGGTAACCTTAGGTTTGGTGTCATCGCAAATTGGATTGTTAAATGCGCTAATTAACCTGTTAATTTTGGGTTACGCTTTGAAATACATCGAAATGCGCCAACAAAGAGATGTTAAAGTGGTGGTATTAGTGGGCTACTTCATCATTGCGCTGACCTTGCTAGATCAACAAGCCATTATTAATACCTTACACTTAACCCTTGTCGCCATTATCAATACCAGCGTACTGGTAAGCGTTTATCAAGATAACAGAAAACCTTTAACTAACTTACGTTTTAGCTTAAAAATTATCCTTCAAAGTATCCCACTCGCGATATTACTGTTCGTGGTATTTCCTCGTTTAGGCCCGCTGTGGTTGATGCCCAATATGAAAGCGGCCAAAACTGGCTTATCGGATGAAATGTCATTTGGTGATATCAGTAAATTGACTCGCTCTGATGAACTTGCTTTTAGAGTCGGCTTTGATAATTCTGACGGCAGCACATTAGGCCCAAAAAATGCGGATCTCTATTGGCGCACATTAGTGATGGAAAGCTATGATGGTAAAACCTGGCGACAGGACTCGAATATAAAAGATCTACAGGGTCAATCACTTTACCAAAAATTCAATCGCGCTTTACCACAAGACGACAGTCAAAAGATTAATAAATTGGAGTATGTGGTCATTAGTGAGCCAAGCCACCAGCGCTGGTTATACGGGCTTGACCAAGCCTTTAGTCAAGACAGTAATATTGTAGAATTATCCGACTACAGTCTTTACGCCATGCGGCCGGTAGCCCAACGCCAGAGTTATCGTGTGGTGTCTTACCCTAATAGTGTGATGGATGAAAATTTAACGCCGAACATCCGCAGTATTAATTTAGCCTTACCCGAAAACGCCAACCCGCAAACCTGGCGTTTAGCACAACAATTTAGCCAGCAATACCCGCAGCCTAAAGCCCGTATTAACGCTATGATGAATTACTTTGCTGAGCAAGCGTATTACTACACGCTTAGCCCGCCCGTACTTGGTGATCAGCAAATTGATGACTTTTTATTTGAGAATCGTGCGGGGTTCTGTGCCCATTATGCTTCTGCTTTGGTTTATTTAGCCCGTGCCAGTGGAATTCCTGCGCGTATGGTTACCGGATATCAAGGCGGTGAATACAACCCCAAAGCTGGCTATTACAGTATTTATCAATATATGGCCCACGCCTGGACCGAAGTGTGGTTTGAAGGTGAAGGCTGGCAGCGTTTTGACCCCACCGCCATGATTGCCCCACAACGTATTTTAGATGGCTTTGACGCCACATTTGACAGTCAATCTAGCTATTTGTTAGACAGCCCTTTTAGTAGCCTACGGATGAAGCAATACCCATGGTTAAACGATATACGTAATCAAATTGCCAGTATGGACTATTACTGGAGCGTGTGGGTGTTAGGCTTTGACGAGCAACGTAAACAGCAGGTATTGAAAAAGTTACTCGGTGATATCAGTACCAGTAAAATAGCCATCGCAATGTTGGTATCCATCCTTATCATCTTGTTATTTATTGCCTACTTTGCCGGGTTATTTGAATTTAAACCAAAACAAGATTTAATCATCCGCCGCTATAAAACCATTACCCAACTGTTGAGTGTAAAAGGCGTTTCTAGCCCACAACAACAGCCACCTTTAGCTTATGCGCAACAATTAGCACTTGAGCTAACTGAAATACAGCCGCAACTACTGCAGCAATTTAATCTGTTTACCGATTGTTTTGTCGCTTTAAAATACCAGCCACTTTCAGCGCCGCAATATAAACAAAACTTACGCCAATATACGCGCCTATATTGGTCATTAAGGCTTAAACTGCTAATGATTAAGCAATTGAAATAACATTGTAATATTAGTCGTTGATGCGAGCGAGCTAACCCCATAGAATGGCATAAGATGTTCTATTGCGAGTGCCCTATGCTGTCATTAATTCAATCCAATCAAATGGAGGTTCTGTCTGAGCAACTAGCTAAAATGCTGGCAACCCCTTTGCCTAATACTAGCCTGCTGACGACCGAACAAGTGTTAGTACAAAGCCCTGGCATGTCGACATGGCTGCGTTTAGAAGTGGCTAAACATAACCACATAGCCGCAGCACTCACCTTCCCTTTACCATCGAGCTTTATTTGGCAACTTTGTCATCAATTACTGCCCAATGTACCAAAGGAAAACGCCTTTACCAAAGCGGCAATGACCTGGAAGTTGATGGATTTAATCCCAAGCTTGCTTGATGACGCAGATTACAGCCCTTTGCAACACTATTTAAATAATGGCAACCTTGAGGGCGAGAATAACACCTCATCCAACTCACAAGATGCGATTAAGTTGTATCAACTTTCAAATCGCATTGCCGATATTTTTGACCAATATTTGGTTTATCGCCCAGATTGGATCCAGGCGTGGGAAAACAACCAACCACTGACTGAAATTAATTCACGTTTTAGCTTAGATGAAAACCAGTTATGGCAACCTAAGCTTTGGCGCGCATTAGTGCATTACAATCATACTGAACTACAGGCGAGCCAATATCACCGCGCTAATTTACACCAGTCCTTACTGAATGCTTTAGCAGACGCAACGACTGATATCAGTATGTTGCCTAGTCGGTTATTTGTATTTGGCATTTCCTCAATGCCACCACAAACATTAGAAGTTATTCATGCGCTAGCGCAACGTATTGAAGTGGTTATGCTGGCACTGAGCCCTTGCCAGCACTATTGGGGCGATATTATCGACCCTAAAGTCCGGGCCAGAATGGCGTTAAAATACACCCACAAAAAACAACTCGCCGAAGATTGGGAAGACAAACTTGAGGTGGGTAATCCATTACTGGCTAATAATGGCAAAATGGGACGCGAGTTATTAGATTTGCTGTTGAGTTTACCCCCAGAAAACACTAATTTCAGTTATGACTGCTATGTCGAACCAACACCGAATAACCTATTGCACGGTGTTCAATACGATATTTTACAAATGGAAACCCTAGGGCAAGCTTTAGGGCCAGACGCCAGGTTATATCAGCAAATTGATAAACGCCGTTTACTTAAAAACAGTGACACCTCAATTACCCTGCGCAGCTGTCATAGCCCACTGCGGGAAGTAGAAACATTACACGATCATATCGCAAATTTATTAGACGCTAACCCGACTTTAGAGCCAAAAGACATTGTGGTCATGATGCCAGATGTTGCCGCCTACGCGCCTTATATTGATGCGGTATTTGGCACAGTTAACAGTCAATTTTACTCAAGCTTTCAACGCGCCAGTAAAGGGCCACAGCAATTAGCTGTTCCCTATGCCATTGCCGACCGTGGTGCCGCCCAGGAGTCGCCGTTAATTAATAGCTTTTTAACCTTACTGAACATCAATCAAAGCCGTTTTGGGTTAACAGAGGTGCTGTCTATTTTAGAAGTGCCGGCCATTTTAAGGCGCTTTGAATTAGATGAAGATGACTTTGATATTATTAAGCGTTGGCTTGACCATGCCAATGTGCGTTGGGGACGAGATGCCAACAGTCGCACCCAATTAGGCTTACCTGCCTTTGGCCAAAACTCCTGGTCATTTGGCATCAAACGCTTAATTTTAGGTTATGCCCTTAATGACCAATCACCTATGTATCAAGGCATTCTGCCAGTCAGTGGTGTTGAAGGCCAATCGGCACAAGCCTTGGGAAAATTGCTGAACTTTTTGGAAGCGATTGACGATCATACCCAGGCATTCTTTAAGCCCAGTTCAACCGCTGACAGATTAAGCCAAATAAACCAATTAATTGAAGACTTCTATCAAACTATCGACGATGAACAGAGCCAAATACTCACCATCAGAAATGCGCTTGCCAGCTTATCAGATGAACTTATCGAAGCAGGTCATCAAGCGCAGATTAATATTGAAGTACTCAAGCAATGGTTTAATCAAACCTTAAATGACTCGCGCGTGGGCCAGCGCTACCTTGCCGGCAGTGTGAACTTTTGTACCTTAATGCCTATGCGTTCAATTCCGTTTAAAATTGTCTGTTTACTGGGCATGAACGACGGCGTTTACCCGCGAGTACAACATCCGGTCGGATTTGATTTAATGGCGCATTTTGGCGCCCAAAAAGGCGACCGTTCGCGCAGATTAGATGACAGATACCTGTTTTTAGAAGCGCTACTTTCTGCGCGTGAGCAACTTTACGTCAGTTACATTGGTCACAGCGAGCGTGACAATGCTGAACGTATCCCCTCGATGTTGATTTCAGAGTTAATTGAGTTCTGCCAAATGAGTTATCTGCCAGAGCACTTATCAAGTAACACATTAACCGAGGATGATATTGAACTCATTGAACAGGCCGTCAGCCTACAACTTATTCAAGCTCAACCATTACAACCCTTTGATCATAAATTATTCACCCCAGATAGCCCCTTACAAAGCTATCATCAGCGTTGGTGTCCTCCGTCATTGGACCAACAATATGATCAAAGGTTTTTCAATCCACAAAAACCGATTATTGCAGAAAAAAATGACCCGCAAACCTCCAATAATGCCAACAATCATCAGCACCACGACCAAAATGATGAACTGGAGCTGTCGGCATTAATTCGTTTCTTTCGCAATCCGGCGCAGTTTTTCTTCAACCGTAGCCTAAAAGTTGATTTAAACTTGAATTTACAAGCCGATGATAATGACGAACCGTTCAGTTTAGACGGTTTAGGCCGCTATAAATTGCAATCTAATCTTATCGATTCAGCCTTATGTCAAGTTAACAGCGATGTCGATATTGAACTGCTTAACCAGCTCAAAGCCAGTGGTAGTCTACCTATGGCGCCATTTGATGATATTTTATTATCGCAATATCAACGCGATATAGCCCCTTTGATTAATCGAATACATTTTTTACAAAATGAGCAAACCAGCGAATCGATTAATATCGACTTAAGTATGTCAGTTAACTCGGCGAACAATCAGCACTTAAGTCACATAAATTTGGTTGGACGCATCGATGATGTTAGCCCTAAAGGCTTAATCAATTATCGCCCAGGCACAGCCCACGGTAGAGATTTAGTCCAGTGCTTTATTCGTCATTTATGCCTTAATGCACAAGGTATTATCAAGTACAGTTACTTGTTAGACATGGGCCATTTTCATTGTTTTGCCCCTATCGATGCCGAACATGCCAGGTTACAACTTGCGCAATTTGTGCAAACTTATCTTGATGGCCAGCGCCAGCCATTATGTTTCCCGCCTCGTACAGCCTGGCTTTATGCACAAACCGACGGCACACACAGTGAAAAATTATTTGCCGCACAAAAACAATGGCGAGATGATCAAACACAATTAGGTGAAGGTTTTGAGCCTCACCATCAACGCTTGTTCACTTTTCCAGATGATTTTAGTCAAGCTATATTTGGCCAGTTAGTCAATACCTTATTACAACCGATGGTGAGCTTATATCATAAGGGCAAACTCGGTGAATTAGATGACTTTGTCAGTGGTGAGGCGGTGACACAACAGGTCGCTGAAATAGCCAAAGCCACTAATATAAGTCATTAGCGGTTAACGACTAACACTCGGGTTTCACCTGTTGAACAGACATATTACACAACGGCAAGCACACTGCATTGGAGCAAAATATACCGCTTATGAATAACGCAAAATCAGCTAATATTACCGTGTCAGCGCTGGATGCGCTCAACTTGCCTTTTGCGGGTTCTAGCCTGATTGAAGCCAGCGCGGGCACAGGAAAAACCTATACTATTTCGGGTTTATATTTGCGTTTGCTGCTCGGCCATGGCGGACAAGCCCCCTTGTTGTGTGAACAAATTTTAGTGGTAACCTTTACCAATGCCGCCACTGAAGAGCTGCGAGACCGAATACGTAAACGGATCCAAATTGCTTACAAACGTTTTTTAGGCGTCGCGACTGATGATCACTTTGTTGAACAGCTTTATCAGCAGATCCCTGAGGATGAGCGAGCCATTGCCCTAAAACGGTTCGATTTGGCGCTTAAGTCACTCGACGAAGGCGCTATTTTCACTATTCATGGTTTTTGTCAGCGCATTTTGGCCGACATGGCATTTGAATCGTCATTGCTATTTGAATCAGAATTCACCTTAGACGACAGCGAATACTTACACCATGCCGTGCGCGATTTTTGGCGTGAAGCCTGTTATCCGCTGCCATTATTTTTAGCACAACAGATCAGTAATACTTTTGGCGAACCAGAAAAACTCGCTCAAAAAGTACGTGCGTTATTAGGTGCAAGCCAGGCGATAGCCTCTGACACCCCGCCAGATTTCATTAAATTATCTGAGTCACTAGTGCAAAGTCTGCAGCGCTTTAAACTGCGCTGGCCTGCTGAACACCCGGCTATGCTAGCACTGTTAATGGACTTGCCTTTAAACGGTCAACGCTTTGGTAAAAAAGCCGATGGTTATCCCAAGTTACTGCAACTGTTTGACGATTTAACCCACTGGGTGGCTTATGGCCAAGGTTTACCGCCGTTAAAGCCAATGGAGCAATTAGCGTTATCAGAACTGAGATTAAATAAAGGCGGTGAAATCCCCTCAGCGCAAGATGCGCCGCTACTGGATCATATCGAGCGTTTAATGGCGTTAATTACTGCCATTATTCCTGCATTTTTAGTCCGCGCCCAAGCCGGCATTAAACAACGATTTGTACAACAGAAGCATCAGCGTAATTTGATGACGCCCGATGACTTGTTAACTAGCCTGGCGCAAGCTCTTGAGCATAATCCTGACACCTTGCCTAACGCGATAGCAAAGCGCTTTCCAATTGCGCTAATCGATGAGTTTCAAGATACCGACCCATTACAATTTCAAATATTTAATACCGTCTATCAAGCGCCACAATTTGATCCGCATAGCGCACAAGCAGACGGTTCACAAACGGGCGCCTCAGGCATTACCAAACCACAATCAGCCACGCCTAATAACGCCATAGGCATCTTGATGATTGGCGATCCCAAACAAGCCATTTATGCCTTTCGCGGTGCGGACATTTTTACTTATATTAACGCCCGTAATCAGACAGAAGCGCACTATAGTTTGGATACCAATTACCGCTCTTCAGCGCAATTAGTTAACGGTGTTAATCATTTTTTCAATCAGCATGACGATCCATTTATCAGCGATGCTATTCCCTATGATCCCGTCAAAACCCCTGTATCAGCACAAAAAAAGATATTGATTGAAGCGACTGAACAAACAGCGGCACTGCGGATAAAACTGCTTCAAGAAAACGAGCAAACTGGGCTAAACAAAACCACCGCTCGTCAATTGCTTGCCAATGATGCGGCCGCAGAAATAACCCGCTTACTGACAGAAGCACAGGCGGGCGAATGTGTTATCAATGGCGATGCATTAATTGCCAAAAATATTGCCGTATTGGTCAGGGACAGAAACGAAGCCGCTGTGATAAAAGCGGCCTTAAGTGCCCGCAACATTGGCGCGGTATTTTTAAGTCGCGATAGTGTGTTTGATACCAATGAAGCCAAAGAAACCGCCCTTATTCTGCGAGCATTAGCTAACCCCAAAGATGAGCGCGCCATTCGTGCCGCGCTGGCCACGGAATTAATAGGCTATAACGCCAATAAAATTCATCAATTTAATCAGGACGAGTCACTGCGTCAAAAGGTGTTGGACTTATTTGCTCACTGGCATCAGTTGTGGCTATCAAGCGGCATTATGCCTGCGCTACTTAGTCTGGCCAATGACACTAGACTAGTGCATCGACTATTAGCTAAGCCTGCCAACGCTATATCGTCCGAACCTGATATTGACAAAGATGCTAGCGTAAACTCGACAGCAGATGACGATGAATTTATCAGCATTAGCGCAAGTGGCGAGCGCCGCTTAACCGACTTTCGTCACCTAGGTGAGTTACTGCAACAAAAGGCCACTGAGTTAGACGGTAGCAGTGCATTAATCAATTGGTTTGAACAACAGCTGCTCGGTACCCAAGGTCAAGATGAGCAACAGCTGCGTTTAGAAAGTGAGCAAAATCTGGTGCAAATTGTCACCATTCATAAATCAAAGGGGCTTGAGTACCCCATCTGTTTTGTGCCTTTTATCAGTCTCGCCAGAGGCGGTAATCGTCGTCCTGAGCCGATGCTATATCATCACCAGGGTAAATTAATTTGGGATATTTATGGCAGTGATGAAGGTTGGGAGCAATATAAACGTGAAACCCTAGCCGAAGACTTACGACTATTATATGTGGCGTTAACCCGTCCAATTTATGCCTGTTATCTGTATATCGCCAATCAATCACGGCAATTAAAAGCCGGCATAAGCTCACAGCTGCATGAAATAGGCATAGGTTATTTATTAGGCATTACAGATAAGGATTGTGATGGCGAACAAATGGCAGCAAAAGTGGCTCAATTAGCCACAATTGATGCCATCAGTGTTAGCCAAGTGACTGACATTATCGACAATACGGTATTAGTCGACAATGTTGATACAAAACAAACCTATGCTGCCAAACAAACCTCTCGAAAACTTGGCTTACCTTGGCGAGTGGGCAGTTATTCTGGGTTAGTAAAACATCTTGCCCATGAAAAAACCGTTCCCGGCGCCGATGATGAAGACTTTAGTGAAGAAACACTTATTGAGGTTGAACTGCCTGCTGCACATGTTTTAGACCGATTTAGCTTTGAGCGCGGCGCCAATGCCGGTAGCTTTATGCATTTGGTATTAGAGCTATTTGATTTCACCCAGGCAGACACTGAGCTGCAACCCGCCTTAATCAAAGCGATGCAGCAATACGGTTTTGATCAACAAGTTTGGTTAGTGCCTTTAACCTTGTGGTATCAACAAATCCTGGCCACTCCCTTAGTGAAAACCTTGCTAAATACATCAAACCAAGCGGGCCAACATCCTATTTTTTTACAGGAATTAACCCCACAACAAACCCTGGTGGAAATGGAGTTCTATATACCGATCACTGAACTGCATGCTGAAAAGCTTAATCGCTTATTAGCACAATTTGGTTATGAGAATAACTTCAGCTTTGACACCTTAAAGGGCATGTTAAAAGGGTTTATCGATTTAACTTTCGAACATCAAGGTCAGTTCTATATTGCAGATTATAAGTCCAACCACTTAGGCCACCAGCTGCACGATTACAGCCAAACATCGATGGCTAAAGCCATCAATAGTCACAGATATAACTTACAGTACATACTTTATACGCTAGCCCTGCATCGATATTTACGCCTGCGGATGCCAAACTATGACTATCATCAGCATATTGGTGGCTGTTTTTACTTATTTCTCAGGGGTATGAGTCCTGATGCTGTTGGCTCAGGGGTCTTTTTTGATAAACCTGACGCCGCCCTTATCGACCAGTTGGATAAGTTATTTTCTCATCCTGAACTGGACACTCCAGCAAGCCAACACATCAGTCATAATAACGCGGAGAACCGATAATATGTTAACCACCACGCTCCCCATGGCTCAATTGCTTAAACAGTGGCAACAAGCAAAATTGATCACCGCGTTAGACAGACACTTTGCCCTTGAGCTCGCCAATATTGAAAACATGGCTGCCTCTAGCGTTATGCCCACAAGCGATATCAAGAGTGTTGATAATACCGATCCAGTTGACCAAGTAGACAGTGATTTATTGCTATTAATCTGCACCCTACTGAGTCAGCAATTGTCGAATCAGCACAGTTGTTTAGTGTTGCATAATATTGTGCTGACTAATCCAATGGCAGAAGACATTGGTAGCCACCCTTTTGCGGTGAGTGCTGAAGCATCATGTCAAATCACAGTCGACCACAATCAATTAATTGAACAACTTAGCCAGCTTAATGCTATCGGTCAGCCAGGTGATAACACGCCAATGATCATCGAATTTAACCGACTGTATCTGAATAAATACTATGTGTTCGAAACTCAGGTAGCACTTAAATTACGCCAACTTGCCAGTATTAATATACTTGCCGACAACCCATTACTGCCTGGCTATTTAGATGATTTGTTCCCACCACAAATCCATAATAGCCATCAATTCGATTGGCAAAAAATAGCCACAGCAACCGCGCTAACCAAAGCGCTTGCCGTCATTACTGGCGGCCCGGGTACCGGTAAAACCACCACAGTCACCAAGTTACTCTTGCTATTACTGACTCAGCAGAGTATGACCATTCGATTAGTGGCCCCAACAGGTAAAGCGGCAGCTAGACTGAGTGAATCAATCAAAGCCTCGAAAAATCGTTTAAGACAAAGCTTAACCGCAAATCAGCAACCTCAAGCACTATTGACCGCATTAGAGGCGATACCTGAAGAAGCCGCCACTTTGCACCGTTTACTCGGTGTCATACCGCATTCCCATCAATTTAGGCATAACAAAGACAATCCATTGCGACTTGATTTGCTGGTCATTGATGAAGCATCAATGGTCGACTTACCTATGATGAACAAAATATTAAGCGCACTGCCGGACAACGCCAGGTTAATTTTATTAGGCGATCAAGATCAATTAGCCTCGGTTGAGGCCGGTGCTGTGTTAGCTGATATTTGCCAGGGACTAAAACAAACTGCACAAACTGCAAAAGCTGACATTAACGTTGACATCAACGCAGATCAAACCAATCTGGCGCCCTGGCGTATGCATTATAGTCAGCAGCAAGCTGACAACATTAAACGCCTTACTGGGCAAGATGTGAGTCAGTTTATTGATACCCTTGACGATAACAATACTCAAAATAATTCTGACACGCATAATACTAACAGTCAGTTTGGCGACAGCTTATGTATGTTGATGCATAGCCACAGATTTAAGGGTGATGCCGGCATTGGCCAATTGGCAAATGCGGTTAATGACGCGAATGTCAGCCATATCCGTCAAGTGTGGCAGCACGGTTATGCTGAACTGAACTGGTTTGAGCATCAAACCCATTCCAATAAAATTAGCGCCAATCAAATCAGTGCTAATCAAGACAACGCTGGTAAACAGCAGTTATTAGCCTTGTCCGTCAGCGCTTATCAGCCGTACTTAGACATGATTCATTTCAATCAAAATGTGTTTAATAATAATGTCGCCAATACGCCTGTTTATGGCGCGGAACAAATTATTGAGCAATATAATCAGTATCGTATGCTGTGCGCCATGCGCGCATCTGAGTACGGAGTCGACGGAATGAACATCGCGATTACTGACAGTTTACGCCAAGCTCAGCTTATTCAACCAAAGCAAGAGTTTTACCTTGGGCGGCCAATCATAGTTCAAAATAATGATTATAATTTAGGCCTGTTTAACGGTGATATTGGCCTGATTTTACAGGACCAGCAAAATCCGGCTCGGTTAATGGCACACTTTATCCAAGCTGATGGCAATTTATTAAAAGTGTTACCCGCAAGACTCCCTAAACATGATACCTGCTTTGCCATGACGGTACATAAATCCCAGGGCAGTGAGTTTGATCAAGTCAGCTTTGTGCTGCCGCCAAGGCCAAGTGTTGCACAGTGGCAACTGCTAACTAAAGAACTAGTTTATACCGCGATCACTCGAGCAAAGAATCACTTCTATTGTTTGGGCAGCACCACTGTGTTTGAGCGAGCGGCGAAACAAGTCACCACCCGAGCATCAGGATTAGCACTGCGTTTATGGGCTCCTGAAGCGAATACTGAGTTGAATGCTGAGATTAAAACTAAGGCTAGCTAGCCTTAGTTTGAAATAAATAAGTGTACTTCAAGCAGATGTTTGTATCGAAAACGGCATTGAATTCACTTATAAAAAGTACACAATAGCCGCATTTGAGCAAACTTTGATCCTGTTTGTCTGCGAAAAACAGCAAAGCCTAGATAATTAAGCTTTGCTGCTGTTTATAACTGAAATATTGTTAACCTCCACTTGCCATTACCTAGTGGGGATCTTTATTATAAGCAGGTCATTTCAGGGCCCATTCATCTAGCCCAATTTTATTCATTTTTAGGAGCAACCATGCCAAAAATTAATCTGCTACTGTTATGTGGTGGTGGCGGCGCAGAACACGATATTTCATTAATGTCGGTTAAGTTTTTTGAGTCATCGCTGGCTAAGTCAGATAAATTCTCGGTACTGCGTTTAGAGCTAGATAAACACGGTCATTATAAAACGCAAGACGGAAAAGTCTGTGAACTGACTAACCGCCGTGAAGTTCGTTTCGAAGATGAAACAATATCAACATGGCCGGTAGATTATGTTATCCCTTGTATTCATGGATATCCCGCTGAAACTGGCGATATACAGTCCTATTTTAATTTAATCCAATTACCCTACTTTGGCTGTGAATCAGAAGCATCAAGCAATTGCTTTAACAAAATCACCGCCAAAATGTGGTTTAGCGCGTTAGGCGTGCCTAATACGCCGTATATTTTTCTGCACCAATATGATGATGACGCAATAGCCCAAGCTACTGCAGCATTTGATAAATGGGGCTCACTATTTATTAAAGCGGCATCTCAGGGGTCATCTGTGGGCTGTTATAAAGTCGATGATAAAACTCACATTGCCAGCATATTAAAAGAGGCGTTTAGCTATTCACCTTATGTCATTGTCGAGCAAACAATTGTGGCAAGAGAACTTGAAGTGGCTGTTTATGAATATCAAGGGGAAGTGATAGCGACAAAACCTGGTGAGATTGTCTGCGACAGTAATAACTTTTATACTTTCGATGAAAAGTATGCCACTAACAGCAAGGCTAAAACCTTTATCGAAGCTATTAATGTCCCCGATGAGATTAGCGAACAAATTCGCGCTTATGCCATAAAAGCCTTTAAAGGCATGAAACTACGTCATTTATCGCGTATTGACTTCTTCTTAACCGCTGACAATCAAATTCTATTGAATGAAATTAATACCTTTCCGGGTTTAACGCCCATCTCTATGTTCCCTAAGATGTTACAAAACCATGGCCATGATTTTACAGCGTATTTAGTGGATGTGATCAACAGGCAAGTTGAGCTGTAATCGACTAATTCATTACTTTAAGTGCATTGTTTAACTTTAAGTGCATTGTTTTAATTTAAACATTTCACAATACAAATAAAAAGGCCAAGCAAATTGCTTGGCCTTTTCGTGTGTTGCTAAAAACGATTAGAAACCTTCTACACCCGCCATGTCAGGTAATTGGTGTGCAATCCCCTTATGACAATCGATACAGGTTTTCTCACCGCTTGCCAATGAGGTTGAATGCATCTGTGACGCACGCTTTGATTGACGAGTAAAGTCCATATAATCAAAGTTATGACAGTTACGACATTCAAGTGAGTCATTTGCCTTCAGACGGGCCCACTCATTTTCAGCTAGGTGACGACGTTTCGCCTCAAACTTTTCACGGGTGTTAATAGTACCAAACACCTTACCCCACACTTCTTTTGAAGCTTGCATTTTACGGGCAATTTTATCGGTCCAGTTATGGGGAACATGACAATCAGGACAAGTTGCACGCACACCACTTCGGTTAGTGAAGTGAATAGTGCTTTGTAATTCCTGATAGACGTTATTCTCCATCTCATGACAACCGATACAGAATTTCTCTGTGTTGGTTACCTCAAGCGCAGTGTTAAAACCACCCCAGAAAATTACCCCTGCAACAAATCCACCTAATGTCAGAAACCCAAGGCTGTAATGAACGCTCGGACGGTTTAGTACCTTCCAAACAACTTTTAGCTTTTCAAACAAATTAGCCAACATAGTCACTCCTAATGCTTAGCAGGTGCTGTAGCATCCATTAGATGATCGAGGTCGACAAAGTCATTTTCGACCAATAGTTTGGCATCTAATTGAATCACATGACACTGGGTACAGTTATAACGTCTTGGAGAAAGCTCAGCCAAGAAGTTGTTATCTCTGTCCATGTAGTGAGTCACGCTAACCATAGGTGCTTGAGAGTGGCCAGTGCTATTGCGAGCATGACACTGCATACACTTATTGACCTTTAAATCTAATTGGTAGCCATCAATCTTGTGAGGGATCAAAGGTGGCTGCATTGGATAATTACGCATTTGCTTTAAATCAGTATTAAGCACTTGCTGCATTGCTGGCGGTGTTGGTTCGATATTAATTGGCGCCAAACGTAAGGTATCAATCTGGTCTTCAGGCACACTGGTCGCCAGTACGCTGAATGATAAACCTAAAATCGCAACCATTGACGCAACTTTGATAATGTTCATGTGTCTTCCCCTTATGCCTTCATAATCTTAATGGCACACTTTTTAAAGTCTGTTTGCTTAGATATTGGATCGGTAGCATCTAAGGTCACTTTATTAATCAGTTGACTTGCATCAAACCAAGGTACAAACACTAAGCCGATAGGTGGCTTATTACGACCACGAGTTTCTACACGTGTCTTAATTTCCCCTCGACGCGAGATGACTTTAATTTCATCACCACGGCGCAAACCACGTTTTTTAGCATCTTCAGGATGCATAAAACACACTGCATCAGGGAAAGCTTTATAAAGCTCTGGTACACGCTGAGTCATTGAACCTGAATGCCAATGTTCAAGCACTCGACCCGTTGATAGCCAAAGGTCGAACTCTTCATCTGGGGCTTCCGCTGCTGGTTCATAAGGTAATGCGAAAATAACCGCTTTACCGTCTGGTTTACCATAGAATTCAAAGCCTTTGCCAGCTTTGACATACGGATCTGAACCTTCACGGAAACGCCATTTGGTTTCTTTACCATCAACCACAGGCCAACGAAGACCGTGCTCTTTATGATATGTGTCAAAATCAGCTAAATCATGACCATGGCCACGACCAAAGGTAGCATATTCTTCAAACAGCCCTTTTTGAACATAGAAACCAAATGCCTCATTTTCATCATTGAGGAACTTAGGATCCGCATCAGCAAGCGGGAACTTTTCGACATTGCCATTTTGATACAAGACTTGATATAAAGTCTTACCTTTAAACTGCGGATTTGCTGCCAATACCGCTTCAGGCCACACTTCGTCAGTAGTGAAGTATTTAGAAAACTCCATTAACTGCCATAAATCGGACTTGGACTCACCCGGTGCCTTGACCATTTGATGCCAGAACTGGGTACGACGTTCAGCATTACCGTAAGCGCCTTCTTTCTCAACCCACATAGCTGTTGGTAAAATCATGTCTGCAGCTTGGGTGGTCACCGTTGGATAGGCATCTGACACCACGATAAAGTTATCTGGGTTTCGGTAACCCGGTAAGCCTTCTTCGTTTATATTAGGGCCAGCCTGCATGTTATTGTTAACTTGGACCCAGTAACAATTTAGATCACCATCTTTAAGGCGGCGGCTTTGCTCAACGGCGTGAAACCCAGGTTTTTCTGGAATAATACCACTTGGGATTTTCCAAATATTCTCAGCAATTTTTCTGTGTTCAGGATTAGTGACCACCATGTCAGCAGGCAAGCGGTGCGAGAAAGTGCCCACTTCACGTGCAGTACCACAAGCTGAAGGCTGACCCGTTAACGAGAAAGGACTGTTACCTGGAGTAGAAATTTTACCCACAAGTAAGTGGATGTTATACATTAAGTTATTACACCAAACACCACGAGTGTGCTGGTTAAAGCCCATGGTCCAGAATGACGTCACTTTAATTTTTGGATCAGCATACAGCTCGGCAAGTTCGAGCAGTTTGTGCTCAGGTACACCCGATAATTTACTGACAGATGTCACATCGTAGTCAGCAACAAACTTTTTAAACTGTTCAAAATCGATTGGGGTTGAATCGTTTGCGGTATCTGCGTTTTTAGACTTCATCTGGGTAGGATGAGTCGCACGTAGGCCATAACCAATGTCAGTGGTGCCTTTACGGAAATTGACATGCTTATTAACGAAATCCCAGTTGACCTTGTCATTTTGGATAATGTAATTAGCAATGAAGTTAAGAATAGCCAAATCTGTCTGCGGGTTAAACACCATTGGCAAATCAGCTAAATCAAATGATCTGTGCTCAAAGGTCGATAATACCGCGACTTTTACATGGGGCGCGCTTAAACGACGGTCTGTCACTCGAGTCCAAAGGATCGGGTGCATTTCTGCCATGTTAGAGCCCCATAATACGAACGCGTCAGCCGCTTCCATATCATCGTAACAACCCATTGGTTCATCAATACCAAAGGTACGCATAAAACCAGCAACAGCAGAAGCCATGCAGTGACGTGCGTTAGGGTCGATGTTGTTGGTACCAAAGCCAGCTTTCATTAGCTTAACGGCGGCATAACCTTCCCAAACAGTCCATTGACCAGAACCAAACATGCCAACAGCAGTAGGTCCTTTTGCCTTAATGGTTGCTTTCCACTTTTGTGCCATGGTTTCAAAAGCCGTACTCCAGCTAACGGGAGTAAACTCACCGTGCTTGTCATACTTGCCATCGGTCATACGCAACATAGGCGTAGTTAAACGGTCACGGCCGTACATAATTTTGGATAGAAAATAACCTTTAACACAGCTTAAACCACGGTTAACTTCACTATTCGCATCACCATGTGTCGCAACGACTTTACCATCACGGGTTGCAACCATCACAGAGCAACCTGTACCACAGAAACGGCAAGGGGCTTTATTCCACTCAAGTTTGGTTTGTTCTGAACTGGTAATGAGGTTACTTGCAGCTGCAGGTAATGCTAATCCAGCGACACTCGCTGCTGCCATTGCGGCATTAGCTTTCATAAAATCACGTCTATTCATTTTCATATCTCACCCTCTTCAAGCTCTTCACTTTGGTGGTAAACCATGGTCGCTGTTAACACGCCGGGTAATGCATTAATTGTCGAAATGTCATCCATTAATGATTTTTGGCTTGTGCCTTCAATCACCACAACAAGCTTGACGTCATTGTTTGCTGAAAGCTCTGCGTTTTTGATTGCCATTATTTTTTGTCTAACATCAGCCATTTTGTCTGGATGTACTTGGACAATTAAACTGGTTACGTGAAGTTCATTGCTCATTAATCACACTCACATGTTTATTTTTCATTTTTTGTTTTTATATTACCCAACACCTGGCGGGCCAGTTAAAATTTGGCTAAACCAGATGCTAAAGCCTAAAGCACTGACCAGAAGTACCGATAAAATAGGTGCTAGGAAGACCGTCAAGAAGATAAAAATTTTCAATTCGAGACTTTTTTCACTTTTAGTGTCTTTACTCATGGAGCCTCCAGGAGTGGTTGGGATTAAGACTTAAAAAATAAGTCATTGTCATTATTTTGCTTTAGATGAATTTTACCGTTAAACAATTTGCGATCTATATACTCACAAATTGGTAAACAAATGATTAGTTGATCTAGATCATTAAAAATAAGTAAACAATTACTCAACATGCAGTGTCTGAAGCATAAATATCGATTAAATATATTATTTAATCTCAACTAGGAATAATAAATGCAGGTGAAACCGTTTTTTGCACCGCTAACTGCGTTGAATTTACTTACAATAGGCTAGCTATTGACGTGTAAATCCGCCTTGGCTAACAGCGTAAAGTTCAGCTTGAAGGGAAACTCTGGAGTGTTGACTATATCAATCCAATTAATTCATCTCTTAACCAGAGTTGAGGTTATTTAACAAAAATAGCTGCTCAAAGATAATGGCGGTGAATATTTCACGGGCAAAATGAAGGGGCAAAATGAAAGGAAAAAATACAGGACATTATGTAATTTAAAGGTAAAACGATGACCTAGGTCTAGCAGACCGCTGAGCAGTTAAATAGGTATGCATGGGTAAAATAAAGATAACGGCTCTCAGTTAAATGGTTCGCTGAGAGCACATAGGGCTATGCTAGCTGAGCGAGTAACGCAGTACTTTTAACGACTTTTGCTCATCGATATCAGCAAAAATATCGGGATTGGCGATACGTTCAACATAATGTAGTTGCGGTGCATTGTCGGACACTTGCTGCATTAAAAAATCACAGCCTAATTCCGGTGCATTTAAACACAACAACACTTCGCCATTATCAGCAAGTAGACTAGATAAACGCTTCAATAAACGCTCATAATCTTTGGTCGCCACAAAACTGCCCTTTTGATTACTTGGAGGGTCGGCAACAATCAAGTCATAGGGACCCAATTTAGTCAGCTTACCCCAGGATTTAAAAATATCATGGCCAAGATACCTTGCCCCTTGAGGTAAATCATTTAATACATGATTTTGTTTACCTATACTGAGGGCACCTTTGCTCATATCCATATTAACCACTTCATCCGCGCCACCAAGTAATGCCACGACAGAAAAACCACAGGTGTAAGCAAATAAATTTAATACTTTTTTACCTTGAGCATGCTGCCGTACCCAGCGTCGACCATTTGCCATATCCAAGAATAAGCCATGATTTTGTCCACGCATGATATGGACATTAAACACAGCGCCCTGCTCTGTTACTACATGATTTTCTGGCACACTACCACTGACCAGTTCAGTCACTGTTTGCCCGCCACTTCGATGTTGAAATACCAAATTCAACTCTTTACTGTCGACTTGCTGATGATACTGTTCGGTGATGGCCGTAAACAAGGCTTGCTGTTCTGGCTCATCCAATGATTTAAAGCTGGTCAGCAGTAGCACGGGAGGATACCAATCGAGACAAAGGTGTTCTTCACCTTGGAATAAACCACCACGGCCATGAAACACCCGCTGAACTTCATTATCAAAAGTAAATTGACTCAAGGCTGTTATTAATCCAGACATAAATATACTGTATTCTCTTTCTATTCTAAATTGGATTCATTTTAGCTATTAACATTTTAATATTAAAAGTTTATTAGCTTATTGATATCGTTTTAGTAGGGCTATTTGGCCGTACTTATATAGTGGTAAATATGAGTGACTCAGTTAAAAACATTAGCTCTTTTGACTTGGTTCATCATCTGTATCATCCAGCTTATTCACCGCAGCGATTGATTCACCCTCCACATTGTCAACTTCTACTTCTTCGCTACTGGCTTGTGCCTCAGAGTCTAATTCGGTCATTTTATCTTCTGCATCGTCGACATTGTCTGCTAATAAAATAGCTAACCACATACCCGACTGACTCGATTCCATGCCAATTTTAACCACCATGGTCAGTGGGACTGATAATAACATCCCAACAGAGCCTAATAACCATCCCCAAAAGATTAATGACAGGAAAACCACTAAGGTTGATAAGCCTAAACCTTTCCCCATAAACTTAGGCTCAATCACATTGCCCATCACCATATTGGTGCCAAAGTAAAGCAATCCTGTTGCCCCTGCCGCGCCGGGACCAAACTGAATAAAAGCCAATAGCACAGCAGGAATGGCGGCAATAATAGAACCTATGTTAGGAATGTAATTAAACAAAAAAGCGATAACAGCCCATAACAATGCATAATCAACACCAATTATAGATAAGCCAATGCCGACAATAATACCGGTTGCTAAACTGACTAACGTCTTAATCATCATGTATTGATTAACTGAATTTAAAAATTTATCGATTTGCTTTAAACGCATATCAGGATCATCTAGCGCCAGATGGAATTTTTTAGGCATGTCTTGTGCTTCGAACAACATAAATACAATGGTCAAAATAATTAAGAATAAATTGGCCATCACATTACCCACACCAGAGAGCATATTAGTGGTCATGCTTAAAGCCATACCGGGATCAAAATACTCTAATACTTTATCTCGGGAGATATTAATATTAAACGACTGGAGTTTATCGAGCACCCATGCAAACTGCTCTATTAGTTGGGCACGATAAACTGGCATTTGCTTTGAAAATTCATTCACTGAACTGCCGACTAGACTTGCTAGCCATAAACCAATTAGCACAATGAATAACATCAGCAGCATCACAGCTAGCGCTTTAGGAATTTTGAACCGACACATTAACGTAATAGCAGGATTACAAATCATTGCTAAAAATGCCGATAAAACAAAAGGCACTACAATAGGACTGGCCGTTTTAATGCCCGCAAGAATAATCACTACGCATGCCATTACAATAAAACTGCGAACCGCCATAGACGATTGATGTATACCCTTCATAGAAGAAAAATCCTTGTTGCTACCGAAGTGCTAAATTAGTTATGTTAAGCTTACTCATTGAAAAATCTTTATTACTAGAAAAATATTATGAAACCAGAAACCGCTATTATACGCATAAAAAATCTTCGTTTACGTACCTATATCGGCATTAAAGAAGATGAAATTCAAAACCAACAAGATGTCATCATTAATGTCATCATTCATTACTGTGCAGACAAAGCTCGCAATAGTGATAACCTAGCAGACGCTCTCAATTATCGCACTATTACAAAAAAAATCATTGCCTTAATTGAAAACAATCGTTTCTTATTACTGGAAAACTTGACCAACCAAACCCTAGAAATAGCCAGTGAGCATCATTGGGTTGAGTTTGCTAGTGTTGAAATTGACAAGCCACATGCGCTTAGATTTGCCGACTCAGTATCAATGGAGCTTTGTTATCAAAAGCCTGCTGAACAGTATTGATCACGTTAGGTATTGATCAACTCAAGATTATACTGCGTATATTGCTGTATACTGCATTTTAAATTATTGGCTAGAGTGGCATATGAATATACTAATCACTGGTGCAACCGGCTTTGTTGGCAAACACTTGGTTGCCAAACTGACTGAACATAAATTAACTGTCCTCTCCCGCGACATTAATCATGCCGCAAAAGTGTTAGGCACTCATCACACTTTTATTGAAGACATTAGCCAGCTGAGCCATTTAAACAATTTCGATGCGGTAATTAATTTGGCTGGCGAACCGATTGTGGCTAAACGCTGGACTAAAAACCAGAAGATCCGCATATGCCATAGCCGTTGGGATATCACTCAAAATCTCAGTCAATTAATCGCTTCAAGCCAACACCCCCCAAAAACATTCATTAGTGCTTCAGCTATCGGTTATTACGGCAGACAAGGCCAGGAACCAGTTGACGAGCATAGCCAATTTCATGATGAGTTCAGTCATCAAATATGTCAAAAATGGGAACAACTGGCCCTTGAAGCAGACTCATCAACCACTCGAGTATGCATACCTCGCATTGGTATAGTGCTGGGTAAAAATGGCGGTGCATTAAGCAAGATGTTACCCCCATTCAAATTAGGCCTAGGCGGCCCGATTGGTAAAGGCAAACAAGGAATGAGCTGGATACACCAGGATGATTTAGTGGCATTGATTATTTGGATGTTGACGACCCCAACAACACGGGGCATTTACAACGCCACTGCCCCAAATCCTGTGAGCAACGCCGAATTTTCATCTGCCTTGGGCAAAGCATTAAATCGCCCAGCAAAAATTATCGCCCCACCTCTAGCGTTAAGGTTAGCCATGGGAGAAATGTCAGAATTACTCACAGAAGGTCAATATGTACTGCCTTCCCATGCGTTGTCAGAAGGATTTACGTTCAAGTTCACCGATGTAAATTCAGCATTAGCGGCCATAGTCTAATACCTGTGGCATCCGCTAACCAACATTGCTGCCAAGCTTATCTGTTTAATGCAGGTAAGCGAACAATTTATCCTAAAGCTTACATTAGCGATTTAATTAAACGAATAATGTTTTGATAACGTGTTGCCAGTACACGATGTTGCTTGTTCACTAAATATAATGGCTCAAAAACGATTAATGCTTGTCCATCCTGATTTTTTGCTATTTGAATATCTCCCTGTTGCACAAAACTTCTTACCGCAAACTCAGGTAATACAGTAAAGCCAAGTCCGTTAGCGACGGGTAATAATATTTGATTAAGCTGATTAACATAACCTGTTGTTTTTATTGTTATCGCCGATTCGGCTTGAAAAAAAGCGGCCTTTAATTGATGCCAATAATAATTGGCATCCGGATGCTCTATCATCCCCAGCAGGGTTAATGACTCAAAGTTGATATTAGGTTGATACGGTTTTCCTGCCACCATTTTAGGCAATACTAAACACAAAGACTGAAGACCTATCTCTGTACTCACTAGCTCAGGTTGCACCACATTTTGATTAACAATACCTAAATCTAATTGATTGGCTAAAACACTTTCAATAATTCGTTTGTTAGGACCCGCTTCTAAATACATGCGTAAATTTGGGTGATTTTGTTGCTCTTTGAGCAAGTAAGGGTATAGCAAAGACGCCATTGAGCCAGAGCAGCCTATTTTGCACTCCCCTGAAAAGGGCGTATCGACAGCTAAATTGTCAAGTAATGCCTGCTGCTGGCTTTGCATTAGGCACGCATAATGATAAACGGCTAGACCGGCTTCAGTCAGTTCAAATCGTTTACCAATGCGATTAATCAATGCACTACCCACCTGCTGTTCAAGCTTTTTAATATGTTGACTCACTCCGGGCTGAGTCATAAAAAGCTTTTCCGCCGTTTGGGTAAAATGCCCAAGCTCAACTAAAGAGATAAACGTGGTTAACCACTGTTGATTTAACATTCCATCACCTCCCTATTCATAACACCACATAACTCATATATAGCGCCGTATAAACATCTAACAAAACATAATAACAAAAAATTATTATAATAAGTATTTATGATAATTTTTAAGTTAAGTTATTTTTAAATACACTAACCTCATTGAAACAAAACATCCGTAACAGCAGAGGTTTTTATGACAAACAATTATCCACGCAGTTTTTCACACATTGGTATTTCAGTGCCAGACATCAAGGCGGCGGTAAAATTCTACACTGAAGTTCTGGGCTGGTATTTAATTATGGAGCCTACTGAAATAACGGAAGATGACAGTGCTATTGGCGAGATGTGTACCGATGTGTTTGGTGCAGGCTGGAAGTCATTTAAGATTGCCCATATGTCTACCGGTGACCGAATTGGCGTAGAACTGTTTCAATTCAATAATCAGGAAAACCCAGAAAATAACTTTGAGTACTGGAAAACAGGAATATTTCACTTCTGTGTTCAAGACCCTGATGTTGAAGGTTTAGCAGAGAAAATTGTTGCCGCTGGCGGTAAAAAACGTATGAAAGCGCCCCGTTACTATTACCCTGGTGAAAAACCATACCGGATGATTTATATGGAAGACCCATTTGGTAATATCTTAGAAATTTACAGCCACAGCTATGAGTTACATTATGCCAGTGGTGCTTATAATAAGTAGGTTGATCTATAAATCGAGATCAAAAAAGCTCAAGCTATAACGGCTTGAGCTTTTTATTATTACCACCATTTCGTGACTGAAATAGTGGTAATGGACTCGTATTAGAACGGCATTTTCATGCCAGGTGGTAATTGCATACCGCCAGTGACTTCAGCCATTTTAGTTTTCTGATTTTCTTCAACACGACGGACGGCATCATTACATGCTGCTGCAATTAAATCTTCCAGCATTTCTTTATCGTCTTCCATCAAACTTGGATCAATTTCAACACGACGCACATTGTGTGCACCTGTCATGGTGATTTTAACTAAACCTGCGCCAGACTCGCCAACAACTTCCATACGGGCAATTTCTTCCTGCACTTTAGCCATTTTGTCTTGCATCATTTGGGCTTGCTTCATTAAGTTGCCCATGCCGCCTTTTCCAAACATAATCTTTTCTCTTTCTCTATTAAATAATCTGAGTTATAGCAAGTCGCCAAAATTAACCTGATTTTACTGAAATTAATCAGATTAGCAAACGGGTTAATATAAATTTGCGAACTTGCTAACCTATTCAAAGTTAAGGTTAACGCTTAATGGCTATTGTCAAACTTCACTATATCTAAGCGATGAATTGTATAACAAGTGAATTTTTGCCCATGAAAGGCTCTTATCCGAGCAATGCGGGGATTTGTTCCGCCACGGTATTAAGCTGCTCAGGTGGATAAACCACTGAGTCGTCATCTAATTGAGCTGCAAGCTGATCTATCATCCACTTTACACTGTCATCGGTCAGTATCGATTGCTTAGCTTGTAATACTAACTCGTGGTGAAAACGTTTACGTAGCTCCAATGGCGTTTCCCGCTTCGAGTCTTGGCCAATATCAATATTCACTTGAATATCTTGTTGTAAAAACGCCGATAACCCAGCTTGTAATTGGCCAATAGCAATATCTGCACACAGATGTTTTTGATCCGGTTTTAGGGTGAGTTGTATCGGGTTTGATACCTCTTTACACAAAGAATTCACCCCAAGCTGTCTAACGCGCCCACCAACTTTAACTTGTGCCATGACTTGATACCAATGTAAGTCGACAGTATGACCAGTAATTTTATGGCCGATAACTGTGGGGTAACCAATAGCAGGTGTCGTTTCAGCCACAGGTTCAACTTGTGCATGCTGCTGAGTATCTACATCCGCCATTTCGACATGATTAGTTATCGTATCATTGGAATCAATACCAACAGGCGTCTTGTGCTGCTCAAGTGATGGTTCATTTGGCACAGACGGTATAGCTGGCTCTGAAGGTAAACTTAAAGGCTCACTTTGCGATAATCTTGACTGGACTTTTTCTGCCAGCTCTTCATCTGTTGGTGCTTCCCAAGGTGGCCTGTCATAAACGGTATCAGCTTGATGGGCGTGAGTGTTTTGAGTTGGTATAGTTGTTGTCGCAGAAGAAGTAGACTCTGCTATGACAGTTTGCGGCTCTTCATCTTGGGCCAATGATTGCTGCGGTGCTATTTTATCATTACTTTTAAGCTCAAGGGTGCTAACACTGCCCAGCTTAGATTGCTTAGCTTGCTGTTTATCTGCCGCTTTTTTATGTGAAGCATCTACTTCATCCTGCGCTTTATGGGCAATAACTTCAGCCAATAAAGTGTCTCTACTGGCTAATACGAGATCGAGAATGTCATCTAATGGATCATCATCCAATTCAACCAATCCATCGGTATTGTTTATTGTGTCATCATGTTGCTGAACTGATGAACTGACGGATGGATCTAATTGTTCACTATCAGCTTTAAGCCCTTTTGTTGGCTGAAGCGGAGTAAGTGATGCATCTCCAGCAGAGTGCTGATTATAAGCAAGATAATCTTCATAGTCGCTATTATCTTGACCGTCATCTTCACCGTATTGAATATCACTATAGTCACTATAGTCACCATAGTCGGTGGTAGAATATTGATCACTTAGTTGATCGCTTGACTGGTTATTATCAATAAATTCAGGCTCAGCTGCACCTGTAATAGTCAGTTCCGTTTCAGGTTGAAGTCTTATGTCAGTCTGACTATCACTGTCACTGTCACTGTCACTGTCACTGTCAATTATCTTGGTAGCAGTGCTATTGCTAGCAAAACCCATACTTTCAGCCTGATTAAGCACCATGGCCTGCTGGGCAATTAATTCTGCGGCCGCATCATCTTCATTATCAACGACAGCCTTATCGTCAAGGTCATCTTGAGGTTGAGGTTGAGGTTGAGGTTGAGGTTGAGAGTGCGAATGGACAGCTAACGGCGTGCTTTGCTCAACCACTGTTTTAGTATCACTGGCTTGAGCACTAATATTTTCAATACTGGCGTGTTCTAAACTAGTGATCTCAATACCCGTCGCTTCTTCAGTATCAGCGACTAAAGGTTGTTCAATAACATTTTCAGTTGCGGACTTTGGGCGAGTCTCTATGACCTCTTGCGATGTTAACGCGGCCTCAGTCAAATCGACTTTAGCAGGCGTGCCAGTCACCCAGCGCTTAGCTTGTTTTTCTGGCACAAATGCAACTGCGCGCAATAAAGCCATCTCTAAACCTGATTTTGGATCCGGGGCAAAAGGTAAGTCTTTGCGTCCAGCCAGTAACATTTGATAGTAGAGCTGAATTTGTTCGGTTGATATTTGCTGGGCAAAAGCCAAAATTTGTTCGCTGTATAAAGATGACTGCGCCGCTGCTGGAGCAAATTGAGTCAAGGTGATTTGATGCAGTAATTCTAGCAAGCTACGCAGTACTTCTTGCGCATCAGCACCAAATGCTAACACCTTGGAAACGGTTTGCATTAAAGGTTCAATATCGGCATCACACAGGGCTTTTAACAGTGCAATAACTTGCTGCTGGTCAATACTGCCCAACATGGTTTGTACCTGTTGATGCATCACTTGACCAGAACCAAAGGCAATGGCTTGATCGGTCAAACTTAATGCATCACGCATACTGCCATTGGCTGCTTTAGCTAATAACGTCAGCGCCTGGTTTTCAAAGGGTAATTGCTCTTGGGTTAAAACAAAATCTAACTGTTTGGCAATTTCTTCTTGGGATAAGCTTTTTAAATTGAACTGCAAACAACGTGACAGCACGGTCACAGGTAACTTTTGCGGGTCAGTTGTCGCTAATAGGAATTTTACGTGTTCAGGAGGCTCTTCTAAGGTTTTAAGCAAGGCATTAAAACTGCTACGAGAAAGCATATGAACTTCATCGATTAAGTAGACTTTATAGCGGCCACGTGAAGGACGATATTGGACGTTATCTAATAACTCTCGGGTGTCATCAACTTTGGTTCGTGAAGCAGCATCCACCTCAATTAAATCGACAAATCGACCTTGAGCAATTTCTTCACAACTTGAACATACGCCACAAGGATTTGCCGTCACGCCTTGCTCACAGTTTAAGCCTTTGGCAAACAGGCGCGCCAAACTGGTTTTACCGACCCCACGGGTGCCGGTAAATAAATAGGCATGATGTAAACGTTGCTGACTTAATGCGTTAGTCAGCGCTAATAACACATGCGCTTGACCGACCATTTGTTCAAATTTGGCAGGGCGCCATTTACGGGCTAACACCTGATAAGACATGCAATTCCCCAAGCTAAACAGTTCGGGAATTGATCCCGCTAATTATGCCAAACAATAACATGCAAAACAGCCACAGGCTATTGTTTGGCGGCTATTAGCTGGCTTTATCAACAATTCTAATCTTGCTGATGAAGTCGCTTACTCGCCTTCAAACTCACATAAGCTTAATACTTCTATGCCCATGCCTTTTAAGCGTGCTTCACCACCAATTTCAGGTAATGAAATAACAAAGGCTGCATGTTTAACTTCACCACCTAATTGGCGGATTAGCTTAACCGTAGCTTCAATTGTGCCACCTGTGGCTAATAAATCATCAATCACTAACACTTTGTCATCGGCATTTATCGCATCAATATGAATTTCTAAAGTGTCTTTGCCGTATTCTAGTTGATAACTTTGGCTGATGGTCTCGCGCGGTAACTTACCAGGCTTACGCACAGGAACAAAACCGATACCTAGCTCAAGCGCTAAAGGTGCACCAAATAAGAAACCGCGTGCTTCAGTGCCTACCACTTTGGTAAAGCCTTTAGATTGATAATGTGCAACTAATAAAGCAATAGTGGCTTTGTAAGCTTCTGCATTTTCTAAAAGGCTGGTGACATCGCGAAACATGATGCCCGCTTTAGGGTAATCAGGAATGGTTTTAATGCTTTGCTTAATCAGCGCTAAACTGTCTTTATTCATCATAATGAGAACTCTTTAAATGTGATTGCAATAAAAAAGCCCCACTTGGGACTATTTTAATTATAGAAGCGATCTTAAGCCTGTTGGTGATGGCTTGCAACTGTTGTGCAATTATTCTGTTAACTCTGGGATCTGCCACAAATAAAGCAACAAACCACATAACATACAAAATAGCATCGCTTTCACCCAAATAATGGGCACTATGGTGATACTTAACGCAAAACTTAATGTGGTCATTATCATCGCGCGGCGCTTTAAAGATTTATCCATTGCCCGCTTAGTTTGCCAATTATGTAATGCTTCAGAAAACCAAGGATGTGTCATTAACCATAGGTGCAGTTTGTCACTTGAACGCGCAAAACAAAATGCAGCCAATAGGATAAAAGGCACTGTTGGCAATACAGGCAGGATAATACCGATGATGCCAAGTATTAAACTAAGTAGTCCTACGCAAAGATATAAGCCGCGCTTTAGTATCATACTTAGTCACCCTAAAATAAAAAACCACTCTACATGAGTGGCTCTGGTCTTGCTGGTTATTATAACCTAATGTCTGGTCTAAATTAAGCCAGATATTTTTAACCAAGTTAATGTGGCTGGCAGTGTCGGAATAAGTAAAACAGCAATAAAACCAATTAAATAAAAAATGTTGAATGGATCTTTAAACGGCTCGCTCATGATATTTCCTTCGGCAAAAGTACTTGGTTATGTTTGACCTGTGTTCCAGTTAACATATCGCGTTGTATATTACGCAAAAAACGTGAACCGGATCACAACGGCGGCATTTTACTGGGAATCATTGACAATAAAAACCTTAAATATTTTATGGCCTTTATTGTCAATATTATCGACTGGTAACGACAATGCCTTTTTCAACCATTTGCGACAACAATTGCACACATCCATTGGTCAATACCTCGGTTTGCATCTGTGGGTATTGCTCTGTTAACCAAGTGACTATTTCAGCTAATGTGAAGTTCTGCTGTTGCTGATTTATCCCTGTTAAATCGGTACGCTGTGCAACTAATGCTAATACCTGTGCCGTTAATGGGTTCAACTGTAAGAATGCCACCTCGTCGTCAAGGTCACGGTAAACACAAAAATATTGCGGTTGCTCAGGCGGTTCAACTGGCTGATAATCAACACTAATATGTTGCACATCAAATTGGTATTGCGCCACTTTTGCACAGGCTGATATTTGCAACGGGCAAGTCGCTAACTGTTCAATGGTTAATGCTTGCTGTATCAGGCTAGCTTGAGTGGTGGCAACTACTAATTCTAACCATTCATAATGCGCCAACTCTAATAGAAAAATCGGGTCAGTCGGTTTTAATTGATACTGCTGTAAAAATGCTAAAAACTCGCCTGCTATTTCAATAAATATAGGCGTGTGACAATCATGCTCAACAAAAAACTGTTGTACTAACGCAAGCCAGTTTGATTCATGGTACAGAGTTTTAACAACCGGAAATGCGCTAGAAATAAAGCCATTAATATTATTAAAGAATAACTCACGGTAAATCGTCATACGTCTCGGCTCAATACCTTCAGGTAATGGCTGACTAGGATCTCGTATGTAGTTCATAAAGCCCTGTTGAATGGCTGTAAATTCCATTAGGCTTTCCTCACTGTTAGTGCCACTGTTGCTTGCTGTTGAAATGCATGTATTTGGTTGATTTCTTGCAATAATATTTCTGTCGGCGGTATATTGAAATCACGTTCTAACAAGGTGGGCTTGACCCCATGAATGCGATAACACTCCTGCAATAATGCCCATACAGGATCGATAATATCTGCCCCATGAGTATCAACCATTAAGTCAATATCTTCTTGATAATGTCCCGCAATATGCAAGTAAGCGATACGTACTGTAGGCATAGCCGCTAAAAATGCATTAGCGTCATATTGATGATTAACGGAATTAACATAAATGTTATTCACATCGAGCAACAGTTTACAATCAGCTTCAGCCAGCACTGCATTAACAAACGCTAGCTCACTCATCTGCGCGCCGGGGGCGGCATAAAAAGACACGTTTTCAACAATAAAAGGCCGCTCTAAAATATCTTCAACTTGCTTTATACGTTTGGCAGTGTGAATAACCGCCTCTTCGGTAAACGGTATTGGCATTAAATCGTACATATGCCCTGCCCCAGAACAATAACTTAAATGTTCTGAGTAAATTTCAATCTTATGTGAGTCTAAAAAGGTTTTGATATTTTTGACAAACTCAGTATCAAGTGGTGCTGGGCTGCCAATAGATAAAGAAAGTCCATGACAAAAGAAGGGATGACGTTCGGTAAGCTGTTTGAATTGGCGCGCATATTTGCCGCCTAAGGTCATCCAGTTTTCCGGTGCCACTTCAAAAAACTCTATTGCTTTAGGAGTAAGCTGACAGAACTCGTCCAACATTTCCCGCCTAAGACCTAAACCTACCATTGCATTAGGCATTATTTGATGGGCTGCAGACATAGACAAATCCTTACAACAAAGTACTTATTTACAATAAACATAAGGCCTGAAAACAGGCCTTATTTGGAGAATAATTATTTAGATAAATTTGTGGTTATTTGTTACCACCACACTTACCTTCTGTTGCTTTTTCAGCAGCTTTTTTCATGTCGCCGCCGCACTTGCCTTCGCCACATTTGCCTTCAGCTGCTTTTTCAGCAGCTTTTTTCATGTCGCCGCCGCACTTGCCTTCGCCACATTTACCTTCAGCTGCTTTTTCAGCAGTTTTTTTCATGTCGCCGCCGCACTTGCCTTCACCACATTTACCTTCAGCCGCTTTTTCAGCTGTTTTTTTCATCTCAGCGCCGCATTTACCTTCACCACATTTACCTTCGCCACCATCTAATTGGTAACCTTGGGTCAGTTGCTCGAATCCAAATGGGTTTGCTTGTGCTTCTGTTGCCATGCCAGCACTCATTACTACTGCGCCTAAAGCCACTGCTAAGGTAGTTTGCTTAATTGAGTTCATGTTTTGATTCCTTGTAAATAAATTTTGAATGATGACCAACATCATTGCTGGCTTGCATATAAAGACCTAGCGACTAAATAATAAATTTCAAAAAATTTAAAATAATTTTAACTTGATCAACATTTGCCATTCCTAAAGCTGTTAGGAATTAACAAAGCTGCTTAATCATAGAGCATATCCTGATGGTTTCAATACGTTTTTAAATTTTAAGCTTAAGCCTGTAAAACTAACACTGGCATCATCCGAGTTTCAGGTTAAAATGACGCCCTTTATTTTTAACCTGTGAGAATGCTGTGCGACTTGTATTAGCGCCGATGGAAGGCGTAGTTGATGATTTGATGCGCGATATTTTGTCCACTATTAACCCTTTTGATTTAGTGGTTACCGAATTTGTGCGTGTGGTGGATCAACTATTACCTGAAAAAGTCTACTATAAGCTATGCCCTGAACTGCACAATAATGGTTTAACACCTAACGGTACACCGGTAAGAGTGCAATTACTCGGTCAACATCCTGAGTGGATGGCTGAGAATGCTGTTCGTGCGGTTGAACTTGGCTCCCGTGGTGTAGATGTTAACTTTGGCTGCCCAGCAAAAATTGTTAACAAAAATAAAGGTGGCGCTGTCTTACTTCAATACCCTGATAGTCTTCATAATATTGTAAAAGCCATGCGCCAAGCCGTACCAGCTGAACAACCGGTTACCGCTAAAATTCGTTTAGGT
The DNA here is from genome assembly GCF_020511155.1 of Shewanella glacialimarina. Taxonomy (NCBI): domain Bacteria; kingdom Pseudomonadati; phylum Pseudomonadota; class Gammaproteobacteria; order Alteromonadales; family Shewanellaceae; genus Shewanella; species Shewanella glacialimarina. Next base: position 2,706,757 of record NZ_CP041216.1, read on the forward strand.
TACGAAGATAAGTCACTGTTTATGGAAAATGCTCTAGCCATATATGAAGCAGGTGCGAGTGAAATAGCCATCCATGCCCGCAGTAAAGTGGATGGTTACAAGCCTCCAGCTTATTGGGAATACATCACTGAAGTTAAAAAACGCTTGCCTATACCTGTTATTGCCAATGGCGAGATATGGAATGAAGCCGATGCAAAACGCTGTATGGAAGTGACTGGCTGCAGCGACATTATGATTGGTCGCGGCGCAATTTCATTGCCTAATTTAGGGGCGTGTATCAAAAATGGTAGCCAACCTTATACTTGGGCAGAAACCTTAGATTTACTGCTCGGTTATACCGATAAACAATTGAGTGGTAAAAAAGCAGATTACTTGCCTGCACGGATTAAACAATGGTTTTGTTATTTGAATAGACAATACCCACAAGCTGATGATTTATTTCGTGAATTAAGAGTATTTAAAACCGCCGATGAAATTGTATCTGTGTTAAACAAAGCACAACACGAACTCAATTAGATATTGGTTACTTTTCTCCTACCAACCTTTCGGGTAATTGTCTTTGTCGCATGTGTAGATTAACAAAATTTAATCCACACATGCTGTTTGATGGCTAAAATCTGACTCAGAATTGATCTTCATCATAACTCAGGTTTTTCTAGCCCGTAAAATGGCATGCTATATTGATTATCTCTAATGAAGGTTATGTAGTGAAAAATCAGGACATTCGGGCGCAATTATCAAAAATTGAGATAGCGCTTAGATCAGAAATTGGTCTTGGGCTTATTCAGCAGCATCTTGCAGATCTAGAGCTCAATATTATTCAGCAAATGGATTTATCTAACCTTATTGATTATCTCAGCGAACTAAAGCTGGCCGATTGCGGTTCATTTGAACGCCTAATGCGTTTAGACGCCGCATTATGCCAACTTGATTTAGGCTTATATGGTCTATGTTCAGATTGTGAATCAGAAATAGAAGCATCACGCTTACAAAGCGATCCCACTGAACAACGCTGTAGTATCTGCGCCTCCCGTTACAACCAGGAACATCGGCATGAATTACGTTTAAACCATTAATATTGTGATGATACCACTGGAACAAAACCGTTAACCAACAATGCTGTATTTTTATATCAAAACCTTTTAATAAGTATTACTTGTTGGCATGTCTATTTAACAGCTTAATTCAATCTGCTTTGGGAACCGAATTAAGCATCATTCGGGCTAAGTTATCAAAACGGGCTTCTCTTTGTGCCATGTTGTTATCTGGTTCGGTAAAGCCTTGGGCTAAAACACGCCAGAAAGGTTGTTCGACGATTGGATTAAATAAGGCTATCAGCACAGAACCTTTTTCATGTTCGCTATCCACTCCCTGAGTAGCAAGCCCTGGCACTAACCCGGCCTTAGCTAATATTTCTGCATCGCTCATCTCTGATGCTAATGCCATACCAAAACCAATCGTCATTTGTGGCGAGTCAGTAGCTTTAACCACCTGATAGCCTTTTTCAGCCATTATCTTATCTACTGAGTCACGTAACTGAGTCTTTAAGGTTTGTTCATCTATTTTATTGGCTGTATGGACCGAAAACATGCTTGCATGCCAGGCATAGGTTTTGGCAACAGAATATAAATCACCGCTAGTAACCATAGTAATGCGGCTTGTTGGAGTCGACTCGATATTGGAAGCGGTACATGCTGTTAGCATAACAATACAAACAGAGAGGATAAGCTGATTAAAGTGTTTTAACATAAATAACGGCCCTATTTTCGCCACCTTTAACTCAGATGACATTGTGTAGTGTTAGTGCTGTGTTTGATACAAAATCGCGAAAAATATCCGAGTTAATTAACCCGATAAACTTAAGATAACAATAATTTATTAACGAGTATCTATTCTTGTAAAACTTTTTATTAGATTGTCATTACGTTACTGGTTAGAATGCCAGCCATTAATGTACTGAACCGGATAAATTGACTCAAAATGGAACTGGTCTTCGCCATTGCATTGTTTGCATTCTCTTCAGGTATCACCCCTGGCCCTAATAACATCATGTTAATGACATCAGGTGTTAACTTTGGTATTAAACAAAGTTTACCTCACCTTCTTGGCATTAGCCTTGGATTTCCGCTAATGATCCTTGCTGTAGGTTTAGGCATGGCAGCGGTATTTCAAACCTACCCCATCTTACATACCATCATCAAAGTGCTAGGGATAAGCTATTTGTTATACCTGTCATGGCTTATTGCCAATAGCAGCAGCAAGATGGAAGGTAAAAAAATCAGTAAGCCTTTTAGCTTTCTACAGGCAGCGGCTTTTCAATGGGTAAATCCCAAAGGCTGGATTATGGCTGTGGGCGCAATAGCCACATTCACCACTGTACACCAGGATCTCACAGCTCAAGTTATCACTA